>PMIP01000044.1 GCA_003158295.1 Chloroflexota bacterium
CCGCCGCCGCTGGCGCAGCCGACGGCGTAGGCATACAGCTTATGGTCCATGGAGCCGACGTAGACGACGCCGTTGGCGACCGCGGGCGAGGAGTCGATCGCGCCACCGGTGGTGGCCGTCCAGAGCGGCGTGCAGGTCCCACCGCCGCTGTTGCAGCCGACGGTGTAGGCATACAGGTTGCCGTCCCAGGAGCCGACATAGACGACGCCGTTGGCGACGGCGGGCGAGGAGAAGATGTCGTTGCCGGCGGTGGCCGTCCAGAGCGGCGTGCAGGTCCCACCGCCGCTGTTGCAGTCGACGGCGTAGGCATACAGCTTGTGGTCATAGGAGCCGACGTAGACGACGCCGTCCGCGACCACGGGCGAGGACCAGACCTGGGCGCCGGTGGCGCCCGTCCAGGCGACGCCCAGGTCGGCAACGTTGGCGGCGGAGATGGTCGTCTCGGCGGCGTTGTAGCCGGAGTGAGCTAGGTCGTTGTGGAACTGCGGCCAGTCGCTGGCCACCGTGGCCACTGGCGGTGCCGGTGCCGCCAGGGCCGCCGCCGGCATCAACGCCAAAGCCAGAGCTGCGGCCGCGCCGAGCGCGAGCAGCCGAACCATGAACCGGCGCTGCCGATCCCAAGAATGACTTTCCAGGCTTGACGAGGTGGAGCCCAAGGCGAGCAGCTTCATCGGAATCCTCCCTGCTTCTGTCGCGCTGCGGCCCCGCGCTCCTCTGGGAGCGATCCCTGGATCCCCTGCGGGTCCCACATACCCTGCGGTCTCGTTGCTGCAGCAACTGCCTTCATTCTGGGTCGCCATCTGACCGGCGTCCAGTGTTTGAGGCATGGGTGTCGTGTAAATGACATCCTCGCCCTCGGCTTGACAATCGAACGGGCGTTCTGTACCCTCCTGTGGAAGGAGGCGCCGATGACCAAGCACGACGCGGAACGCAAACGCAAGATCCTGGACTTCATCGCCGCCACGCTTCGCACGCGCGGCTATCCGCCGTCCGTTCGTGAGATCGCCGTCGCAGTGGATCTGGCTTCCACCTCGGCGGTCCACCACCACCTGCAGATGCTCGAGCGCGAGGGCTACCTGGAGCGCGGGGCCGCCCAGTCGCGGGCCATCCGCCTGACGCCCATGGCCGCCATGCGCCTCGGGCTCTCCGGCGAGCTGATGCCACAGTCCGTCGCCTCGGAGGCCCACGTCCTGCCGATCGTCGGCGAGATCGCCGCCGGCGGCCCGATCGAGGCCTACCAGGACGCTTCGGAAAGCATGGCCGTACCGGATCTGCTCGCGCCCTCCGGAGATGCGTACGTCCTGCGCGTTCGGGGCGACTCGATGATCAACGCCCACATCCAGGACGGAGACTTCGTCCTGATCCGGCCCCAGCAGACGGCCCGTGACGGGGACATCGTGGTGGCCCAGGTGGAAGAGAACTCCGTGACCCTCAAGCAGTTCTTCAAGGAGGCCGGGCGGATCCGGCTCCAGCCCGCCAACCCGGACTACCCGGCCATGTTCTACAACGACGTCCGGATCCAGGGGAAGCTCATAGGGGTCATCCGCCGGCTGGACTGAGGCCTATCCCCAGCCAACGCTGGGTTGTCCACGTCCCGCTCACAGGCGGCCCGCAGTTGGTGGAAAGAGTTGGTGGGTAAGCCGCTGGTTCGGCTCGTTCTCGCGCCCCATGCTTCTCGGTAGAGACCAGCCGTAGAGGGAGCCCGCCGCCCGTGATCGACCGACTGCCGCCCCAGAGCCTGGACTCCGAGCAGGCCGTGCTCGGCTCGATCCTGATCGACCGCGACGCGATCGTCGAGATCGCGGACTTCCTGCACCCGGAGGACTTCTACCGCCAGGCTCACGGCCGCGTCTACACGGCCATGCTGGACCTCTTCGAGCGCAACGAGCCGATAGACGTGGTGACCGTTGCGGAGGGGCTGGAGCGGGCCGGCGAGCTGGAGGCGATCGGCGGGGCCAGCTACCTCTCCCAGCTCGGCAACGACACCCCCACCGCGGTCCACGTGGCCCAGTACGCCCGAATCGTGGAGCGCAAGGCCGTCCTGCGCCGCCTGATCTCGGCTGCCGGGCGGATCGCGGCCATCGGCTACGAAGACGGATCGGACATCCAGGAGTCGATCGACCGGTCCGAGGCCGAGCTGTTCGCGGTCAGCCAGCGCCGCTCCAACGACGGGTTCAGCCCCCTCAAGGCCCTCCTCCACGACGCTTACGACCGCCTGGACGAGCTGCACACCCACCGCGGCGAGATCAGCGGCATCGCGTCGGGCTTCACCGATCTGGACCTCCTCACCACCGGCTTCCAGCCCAGCGACCTGATCGTCCTGGCGGCCCGGCCCAGCGTCGGCAAGACCAGCCTGGCCCTGAACATCGCCGAGCATGCCTCCGTGCGCGACGGCAAGACCGTCGGCGTCTTCAGCCTGGAGATGAGCAAGGACCAGCTGGTCCTGCGCCTGATCTCCAGCGTCGCCGCCATAGACGCCAAGCGCCTCCGCTCGGGCTTCCTGGAGGAGATGGACTTTGCCCGGATCGCCCCGGCCATGCAGGAGCTTTCGGAAGCCCCGATGTTCATAGACGACTCGCCGTCCATCGGCACCATGGAGCTTCGGACCAAGGCCCGCCGCCTCCAGGCGGAACGCGGGCTGGACCTGGTGATCGTGGACTACCTGCAGCTCATGCAGGGCAACGCCAGCAACCGCGACGCCAACCGGGTCCAGGAGGTCACGGAGATCAGTCGCGGGCTCAAGGCGCTGGCGCGCGAGCTGAAGGTGCCGGTGATCGCCCTCTCACAGCTGTCGCGCCAGCCGGAGATCCGCGGCGACAACGAGCCGAGACTCTCGGACCTGCGCGAGTCGGGCGCCATCGAGCAGGACGCGGACCTGGTCCTCCTGCTCTCGAACGAGAAGGGGGAGCCCGGCGAGGAGGCCTCCGGCGACGGCCAGGTCGTGAAGCTCCACCTGGCCAAACACCGCAACGGCCCCACCGGCTACGTCAAGCTCTGGTTCAAGAAGAGCCAGACCCGCTTCGTCGCCTTCGCCGCCGCCGAGCACTACGCCGAAGCGGTCTAGAACGAGGACGCCGGCGAGCCGGCCCGAGGGCCATACGCTCGTCCGAGACCTCCTCTGGCGTTTGTGATGGCTGCGGCGTAGGCTGATCGCGGAAGAATCTGCCGGGGGGCAGACCGACAAATCCGGCCCCAGCGTCCCGGGGCTGGAAGAGCGGGGAGATTCAAATGACACGCTCGGGACGGCTGCTGCTTTCCATTCTCGGTGCATTCGCGATCGCTACCGCCGGCGTGCCGAGCGCGGCCGCGGCTCCGCTGGAGCCATCGGCGAATCTGCCAGCTGCCCAGGCGGTAGCTCCGGACGCGGCACCGGCGGCTCCGCTGGAGCAATCGGCGAATCAGCCGGCCGTCCAGGTGACAGCTCCGGACGCGGCACCGGCGGCCGGAACGGCGGCGGGTCAGGTCACCACGACCCAAGAGCCCGCGGACTGCGCCCCAACGGCAATTCCCGGCGGGCCCTGCGACCCCGTGGCTCCGACCAGCGGGACGGTCTTGCCCAATGACGCCTGGACGGTGACCCTGGCGGCGGACGCCACCGCGGTCGTGCCCACCATACCCGTCACCCTGACGGCAACGGCCAACCAGGACGTTGGCACCACGCCGGACTACTACATCTTCATCCTGTACGGCGCCACCGTTGTGGCCGGCTGCGGCAGTGGCACGACGTGCACCACCACGGTCACGAGCGCCACACCAACGTCTCGCGCGTACACGGCCGTCATCGACACCATCTCCCACAGTTCGTTACAGGCGACCTCGAACACCGTCACCGTGGTCTGGATGACGACCATCGAGGGCACGGTGAAGAACGCGTCCGCCGCCGGCGTGCCGGGCATCCCCGTTTGGGCCTGCCCCACGGCCGGCAGCTCCTGCCAAAAGTCGACCAGTGTCAATGGCGGCTTCTACGGGGTCGTTGTGGCGCCGAACCAGACGTACGACCTTGAGTTCCTGGACCAATCCGGGACGTATTGGTACGCCTTCCACCCTGCCGTCCAAGTCATCGCGAGCCCCGTCACCGGGATCGATGTGACCCTGGCACTGATCCCCCCCTGGACGGTGACCCTGGCCGCGAGCGCCACTCCGGTCCTGCCCGGCACACCAGCCACTCTGACGGCTCAGACGAACCAAAGCCCTTGGCTTTCGCCCTTCTACATCGACATCCTGGATGGCAATGGGTCGGTCTTGGCCTCCTGCAATTCGGGCACGTCCTGCGTTACGACCGTCGCGAGCGCAACGGCAACGTCACGCTCGTACACTGCCGTCATCGCACGCAACGACGGCAGTCAGCAACAGGCGACCTCGAGCACCGTCACCGTGGTCTGGATGTCCGTCCCGGACGCCCCGACCGGCGTCACCGCGACCCCCGGCACCAAGTCGGCGAATATCTCCTGGACGGCTCCCGCGGCCAATGGCAGCGCGATCACCGGTTACACCGTCACTTCCTCGCCCGGCGGCGTAGTCTGTAGCCCGCCCGGCTGGATGACCAGCTGCGCCGCGACCTTCCTCACCGGCGGCACGGCCTATACGTTCACAGTGGTGGCCACGAACGGCGTCGGTCCCGGGCCCGCATCTGCCCCGTCGAACTCCGTCACGCCGCTCGCAGGTGCCACTTACCACGCCCTCACTCCGGCACGCATCCTCGACTCACGCGACGGCACCGGCGGTCTGGGCATCTTCAGCTCCCATGTGGCCCAGACGTTCACGGTCAGGGGCCACGGCGGCGTGCCCGCCGACGCCACCGCCGTGACCGGCAACCTGACCGTGACCCAGCAGACCAGCGCCGGGTTCCTCTACATCGGTCCTGTGGCGGCGAACAACCCGACCAGCTCGACCCTGAACTTCCCGGTTGGTGACGACCGAGCCAACGCGGTGACGGTGGCTCTGGGCAGTGGAGGCACACTCTCGGTCACCTATGCCGCCTCGACCCTGGGTCCGAGCGCGCAGGTGATCTTCGATGTGACCGGCTACTTCACACCCGATGCCACCGGCGCCACGTACCATGCGTTGACCCCCTCCCGCATCCTCGACTCTCGCGATCACACCGGCGGCCTGGGCATCTTCAGCTCCCATGTGGCTCAGACGTTCCAGGTCACCGGCCATGGTGGCGTACCCGCCGGGGCGATCGCTGTGACCGGCAACCTGACGGTGACCCAGCAGTCCAGCGGGGGCTTCCTGTTCGTCGGCCCCAACTCTATGAACAACCCGACCAGCTCGACTCTGAACTTCCCACTCGGCGATGACCGAGCCAACGCGGTCACGGTGGCTCTGGGTGCCGGAGGCACTCTGAGTGTCACCTATGCCGCCGCGACCCTGGGACCCACCGCGCAGGTGATCTTCGATGTNNNNGTGACCCAGCAGACCAGCGGAGGCTTCCTCTCCATCGGCCCTGTGGCGATGAACAACCCAACCAGCTCGACTCTGAACTTCCCCGTCGGTGACGACCGGGCCAACGCGGTCACGGTTGCCCTCGGCACCGGAGGGACACTCAGCGTCACCTATGCCGCCTCGACCCTGGGTCCCACGGCCCAGGTGATCTTCGACGTCACCGGCTACTTCGTGCCATAGAGCGGGATGGCCGGGCGGGGCCTGGCGTCGGCTCGCTCCGAGACCGCATCTGGCGTTTGTCATGGCGGCGTCGTACGCTGACCGTAGAAGGATCTGCCGGGGGGCAGACTGACAATCCAGCCTCAGCGTCCCGGGCTGGAAGAGATGGGGAGACTGGCGTGACACGCTCGGGACGGCTGCTGCTATCGATCCTTGGCGCATTTGCGCTCGCTACCGCCGGCGTGGCAGGGGCGGCCGCGGCTCCGGTGGAGCCATCTGCGAGTCTGCCGGCTGCCCAGGCGGCGGCTCCGGACGCGGCACCGGCTGCTCCGCTGGAGCCATCGGCCAATCTGCCGGCTGTCCAGGCGGCAGCTGCGGACGCGGCGCCGGCGGCCGGTCAGGTCACCACCACCCAGGAGCCCGCGGACTGCGCCCCAACGACAAGCGCTGGCAAGCCCTGCGACCCCGTGGGTCCGACCAGCGAGACAGTCTCACCCAACGTCGCCTGGACGGTGACCCTGTCGGTGGCGAGCGCCACCGCGGTCCCGGTCGGCACGAATGTCACCCTGACGGCCACGGCGAACCAGGACGTTGGATCTTCGGCCTTCCACATCGTTCTCCTGAACGGCAGCACCGTAGTGGGGACGCCCTGCGGCACCGGCACGACGTGCACCTGGACGGTCACGAGCCCAACAGCAACGTCTGTCTCGTACAAGGCCGTCATAGCACACGTTGACGGCAGTGGAATACAGGCGACCTCGAGCATCATCATCGTGACCTGGATGGCGACCATCTCGGGCACCGTGAGGAACACCTCCTTTGTCCCTCTGGCGGGCATCTGGGCTGAGGCTTGTGCCGGCTCCTGCGCCGAACTCCAGACCGGCGCCGACGGCACGTATTCCTTGATGGTGCCGTCGTCCGCCACCTACAGCATGTTTTTTTCCGACCCGTCCGGGACGTATCTCACCACCTACCGCAATGGGGTCGGGGTAGGGACGAACCCGGTGACCGGGATCGATGCGACGCTGATCCTGCCCTGGACGGTGACCCTGGCGGCGAGCGCCACCTCGGTCTCGCCCGGCACACCAGTCACTCTGACGGCTACGGCGAACCAGGAAGTTGGACCTACGGACTACGACATCGTCCTCCTGAACGGCAGCACCGTCGTGACTAGCTGCGCCAGTGGCACGACGTGCACTGCAACGGTCACGAGCGCCACCCCAACGTCTCGCTCGTACAGGGCCGTCATCGCGTACGAAGACGGCACTGGGATACAAGCGAATTCGAGCACCGTCACGGTTGTCTGGATGGCGACCATCTCGGGCACGGTCAGGAACGGCGCCGCTGCCGGCCTGGCGGGCATCACGGTTTACTTCTGCATCCCCGGCTGCGCCGGCGGCCCCGCCTACCATACGACCACTGTCAGCGGCGGCACCTACTCCATCGCCGTGGCCCCCGGCAGCTACACCCTTCTGTTCTCCGACGGCTCCAATACGTACGGAAGCGGCTGGTACAGCACGTCCGGCTTCACCTACGGCCAAAACTCGGCGACCCCGGTCAACGTCACGTCGAGCAACGCGTCCGGCATCGACATCACGCTTCCGCTCGCGGTCCACATCAAGGGCAAGGTGACCAACGCCGGCGGGGCCGGCCTCTTGGACATCACCGTGAGCGTCTACTTTCCCGACGCCATTTCCTGCGGCTCAACGTCCACTCTCGCCGACGGCACCTACTCGTTCCCCGTGGCGCCCGGCAGCTACCTCATCAAGTTCTCCGATGTCTCCGGGACATATGCGACCGGCTGGTACAGCACCGCCGGCTTCACCTACGCTCAGACCGGGGCGAGCCAGATCAGCCTCACGTCGAGCGACGCGACCGGGAAAGACGTAACTCTGCCGCTTGCCGGTGCCACGTACTTCCCGCTCACCCCGACGCGCCTGCTCGACACCCGCAACGGCACAGGTCTCTCATCCACCTTCAGCTCGCACGTGGCGCGTACGTTCCAGGTCACAGGTGGCGCCATACCGGCGAGCGCTACCGCCGTGACCGGCAACCTGACGGTCACTCAGCAGACCAGCGCCGGGTTCCTCTACATCGGTCCTGTGGCAGCGAACAACCCGACCAGCTCGACACTGAACTTCCCCCTCGGCGATGACCGAGCCAACGCGGTCACGGTGGCCCTTAGTGGCACCGGGACGTTGAGCATCACCTATGCCGCCTCCACCCTGGGTCCCACCGCGCAGGTGATCTTCGATGTTACCGGCTACTTCACGCCCGATGCGTCCGGCGCCACATACCACGCCCTGACTCCATCGCGCATCCTCGACTCCCGCGACCACACCGGCGGTCTGGGCATCTTCAGCTCCCATGGGGCCCAGACGTTCCTGGTGCGCGGCGTCGGCGGGGTTCCGGCCAGCGCCACTGCGGTGACCGGCAACCTGACCGTGACCGGGCAGTCCAGCGCGGGCTTCCTGTACATCGGTCCGGTGGGGATGGCCAACCCGACCAGCTCGACTCTGAACTTCCCACTCGGTGACGACCGAGCCAACGCGGTAACCGTGGCTCTCGGCGGGGGAGGCACACTCTCGGTCACCTATGCCGCCGCGACACTGGGTCCCACCGCGCAGGTGATC
>PMIP01000097.1 GCA_003158295.1 Chloroflexota bacterium
GGCGAGACGCCGATCCCGGCCGAATTGCTGCCGCCGGACCTGCTCGTGATGGACCTCATCTACAACCCGCCTCAATCGCAGCTTCTCAAGGACGCGGCAGCGGCCCGCTGCGTCGTGATGAATGGCGAGCAGATGCTCCTCCGGCAGGGCGCCCTGTCGTTCGAGCTGTGGACGGGCAAGCCCGCCCCGGTCGAAGTCATGCAGGCCGAGCTCGATCGAGCCCGCGAGCACGGTCTCGTGGACAAACCCAGTGGCACGGGCACTACGGACGGGACGGGGGCGGCCGAACCCGGCCAGACTCCCAGCCCCACGGCTTGAGCGGGATAGCAGCGTGGGTCGCCTCCGCTTTCTGACGGCCGGGGAGTCGCACGGGCCTGCCCTGGCGGCGACCGTCGAAGGGGTCCCTGCCGGCCTGCCGCTCGTGGCCGAACAGATAGCGGCGGATCTGGCGCGCCGCCAGCTCGGCTACGGCCGGGGGGCCCGCAGCACCTCCATCGAGCGGGACCGGGCCGAGATCCTGTCCGGAGTCCGATACGGCCTGACGCTGGGCTCACCGATTTTGCTCTTGATTCGCAACCTCGACTGGGAGAACTGGACACGCGTGATGCAGGTCGAGCCTCTCTCCGAGGCCGAGGCAGGCGAGCTCGCCGCCCTGGCTGCGGCGGGCGACAAGAAGGCCGCCTCGATCACGCGTCTGCGGGCCGGACACGCCGACCTGGCCGGCGCCGTCAAGTACGGCTTTGGCGACGTGCGCAACACTCTGGAACGAGCCTCGGCGCGCGAGACGGCGGCGAGGGTAGCGGCCGGTGCCGTGGCGCGAGCCCTGCTCTCTGCTCTCGGCATCGACGTCTGGTCGTACACGGCCGAGGTCGGGGGCGTGGCGATGGATTCGGCCACCGCCACGCGGACTCGCGAGGAGACGGAGGCGAGCCCGCTGCGCTGCCCGGACGCTGCCTCCGAGACTCGGATGATCGCCCGCATCGATGAGGCCCGCAGCGCCGGCGACACGGTCGGCGGGGTATTCGAGGTTGTGGCTCGGGGCGTTCCCATGGGCCTGGGTAGCTACGTCCACTGGGATCGCCGGCTGGACGGCGCCCTGGCCGGCGCCGTGATGAGCATCCCGATCGTCAAGGGCGTGGAGTTCGGGCTCGGGTTCGAGCAGACGCGCCGATTCGGCTCGGCCGTGATGGACGTCATCGACGGCCGCGATGCCCGGGGCGAATGGCTGCGCCGGAGCAACAACGCCGGCGGCCTGGAGGGCGGCATCAGCAACGGCCAGCCGATCGTGATTCGCGGCGCGGTCAAGCCCATATCCACTCTCCCCCGCCCCCTGCCGTCCGCGGACTTGCTCACCGGCCAGCCCGTCGACAAGGCTCACTACGAACGCAGCGACATCAGCGTCGTGCCGGCCGCAGGAGTTGTGGCCGAGGCCATGACCTGCCTGACCCTGGCCGACTTCGCCCTGGAGAAGTTCGGTGGCGATTCTCTGGCCGAGTTGCTCGACAACGCCGCGCACTTCCGGGAGAGGATCTCCCGCGCACCCGCAGCTCTTTGGGCGCCCGCGGCGGCCGGGAAATCCCCGCGCCGCGAGCCGGGTGACGGGCCAGAGGACGTCATCCCCGCGGAGAGCGAGTAGCCGCATGGACCTCGTCCTCGTGGGGCTCCCCGGCAGCGGCAAGACCGCCGTTGGACGCCGTCTCGCGCAGCGCCACGGAGCAACGTTCGTCGATCTCGACGATCTCGTGGAGCGCCGGTCGGGCAGCTCCGTGACGGCCATATTCGCCGTGGAGGGCGAGGCCGGTTTCCGCCGCCACGAACGCGAGGCGGTGCTCTCTCTTGGGCCGGCTGACCCGGAACCGGACCTGCGCCGCGTCATTGCCACGGGCGGAGGCGCGGTAATCGAACCCCGCAATCGCTGGCTGCTGTATCGCGGCCGCTTCCCCGTCTGGCTGGACGGCGCACCCGAGATCCTGGCCAGCCGCCTGGGACGGAGCGCCAACGTGCGGCCGCTCATCGCCGGGGGCCATCCTCTGGATGCCCTGCGCGCGCTGGCTTCCGAGCGACGCCGTTTCTATGCGCCGGCACTGCGGCTGAGCGGCACTTCCAACGTCGACGGGCTCGTGAAGGCGATCGAAGGCAGCATCGGCGATGGTCCGTCACCCGGTGTCACCATCATGTGCGACGAGACCCCCATCGGGCGCGTAGAGATCGGCCAGGGCATCGCGGCCATGGCCGTCGCGTCCGCCCTGACCCGCGGCGAGGCACGCCGGGCCATCCTTCTCTCCGAGCCGAAGGCCTGGGAGGTCGCCGGGGCCGGGATCGCCGCCGCGTTGACGGCGGATGGCTGGCCCGTCGAGCGGGTCCTCCTGCCCCGCGGCGAGAGTGCCAAGCGCCTGAGTGTCGTCGAGGAGACCTGCCGCGCCCTCGCCCGGCTGCGAGTGGATCGCAAGGAGACGCTCGTCACTATCGGCGGCGGGGCGCTGACCGATGCCGCCGGGCTGGTCGCCGCCATGTATCTGCGCGGCGTTCCTGTCGTCCACGTCCCGACAACGCTCGTCGGCCAGATAGACGCGGCCCTGGGCGGCAAGACGGCCGTGGACCTGCCGGAGGGCAAGAACCTCGTGGGGGCCTTCTACCAGCCCGCGGCCTTCATCGCGGACGTGGCTTTCCTGGGCAGTCTCCCACCCAGGCAACGCCGCGCGGCCCTCGGCGAGGTGATCAAGATGGCCGTTCTCGGTGACGAGCGCCTGCTGGAGCTTGTCGAGCAGGACGGCGAAGCCTTCGTCCGGGGGACAGCGGCGCCGTTCGAGTCGGGCGCGGTGGCGGAGATGGTCGAGCGCTGCGTCTGGGCCAAGGTGGAGGTCGTGGTGGCGGACCAGCGCGAGGCCGGCCGGCGCATGATCCTGAACCTGGGCCACACTATCGGTCACGGCATAGAAGCCGCGGCCGGCTTCAAGACCATCCTTCACGGGGAAGCGGTGGCCTATGGATTACGCGGCGCTTTTGGGATCGCGCGCGCCATGGACCTCACGACGGCTAGGCGGGCCGACCGGGTCAACTCCCTCCTCGATCGGCTGGGGCTCGGAGTGGAGCCGCCCGCGGTATCGCAAGATGGCGTCCGCGAGCGCATGGCCACCGACAAGAAGCACACCATGGGCCGCCTGAACTGGATCCTGCCCACGGAGTCCGGTGTGGAGATCCGGTCGGACGTCCCCTCGGATGCGGTGGCCGCCGGATTGGTCGCCGCCCTCCGGCTGGCGCCAACCTCGTCCCGAACGGAGGCGGCAGTTCTGCCATGACTCGCGTCCTCGTCCTCAACGGCCCCAACCTCAACCTGCTCGGAACGCGTGAACCGGAGATCTACGGCAGCACGACTCTGGCTGAGATCGAAGAAGGCCTCCGAAACCGCGGCCGCGAGCTCGGCCTGGAAGTCGAGACATTCCAATCGAACCACGAGGGCGTTCTGATCGACCGGCTCCACCAGCGCGACTTCGATTGGGCGATCGTCAACGCCGGCGGGCTGACCCACACCAGCGTCGCGCTCCGGGATGCACTCCTGGGCATCGCCCGACCATTCGTCGAGGTTCATCTCTCCGATCCGAGCCGGCGCGAGCCGTTCCGGAATGTGAACTACCTGCACGACATCGCGGCGGAGCAGGTCGTCGGGCGGGGCGCCGCGGGATACACGATGGCCCTGGAACTCATCGCCCGTCGGGCGGGCGGCCCGCGTCAGGACGGACACGATCGAGCGGAGTCCGGCCGGAATGACTGATCGCCTGGAGGAACTCCGATCCGAGATAGACGAGCTCGACCGCGAGATCGTCAAGCTTCTCAATCGCCGGGCCCGGTTGGGACTGGAGGCCGGCAGAACCAAGGCGCGAGACGGCCGGGCCGTCGCAGATGCCACTCGCGAGCGCGAGGTCCTCGTCCGGGTCGCCATGGCCAACGACGGACCGCTTCCGCAGGATGCCCTACTGGTGCTCTACCGCCAGTTGATCGAGACTATCAAGCGTCTCGAGGAACTCGAAACGGCCGGCTCCCCGCCCGCGTAGCCCACCAGCCAAGGGAGAAGGTTCGATGGACAAGCCACCGCCGCCCAGGCGGAAGATGCACACCTACACGGTCGGCGCGCTCCTGGCGCTCTTCGTCGTTGCGGTCGTCGCGGCACTCGCCAGCCGGCTACTGCCGGGCGGCCTCTCCGGCATCGTCGCTCGCAAGCTCCGCGGCGGCGGTGACGCGTCGGGGAGTGGTGACGCGTCGGGGAGCGGTGACGCGTCGGGGAGCGGCGGGGGCGGTTCCAGAGAGCCCTAATCCCGAGGCGGGATCCCGCGCCGCGGCCTCGCCCACGGGCGCGCGCCCGGCTGGATCCCGCGCCGCGGCCTCGCCCAGCCACTGCGCCCGGCGGAGGTCCGCAGGACCCTGGTTTCTCCGTATTACCAGTGGGGGCGGTACTACGTGGAGCGCGGCGCCGAATCGTGGGCCCAGTCAGTCTCGATCGGGTACTCCGATAGCCGCTCGCGGCTAACAGAGACGATCGAAGCCCGTCGCTGCGCCCACAAACGCCCGTTTGACAGGGCTCTTGACGGGGCCTGCGGTCACGCAGCCACTTAGCACTACCGCCGCTGGTAATACGCACTTTCGCGGTGACACGGCCCGCGACCGGCGGCCGCGACCGGCGCCCGGCAAACCCCCGGGCGGCGATCCGCCACTACGGAAGGCCCGCGGCCAGCGACTGCCGGTGGCGCGAGGCCCGCAACCGGCGGCCAACGCCTCGCGGTGACGGCGGCCGCGCAAACCAGCCCGCAATCGGCGCCGCGACCGGCGGCTCAAGACGAAGATCGGCCGACATCGCACGGCGCGAGCAGAGAGCTAGGCTCGCAGATGTGCTAGAGAGGCCCGACCGCGGCCGATGGGCCAGAACTAATCGCCCCTTTCCGTCATCTTAAGCGGGGAGACGCATCGGAGACGTCCGAGCCGGCACGGAGAGGCATCTGATGGCGACTGCGGAGGAGGCGTTCGTGGCGAATGCGAGGACCGTCGCCCCGGAAGACGACGCCTTCGCCCTTCGGAGCGACGCCTACCTGGACCGTGCGCTCGGGCTGGCCTGGTACATCCTCGGCGACACGCATGAGGCGGAAGACGCAACCCAGGAAGCAATGGCCCGCGCCTGGAAGGCTCGCCGTTCCCTCAGGCAGCTTGAAGCTTTCGACGCCTGGATCGACCGGATCCTCGTGAACACGTGCCGGGAGCGGCTCCGTCGCAAGCGGCTGGTGCGCGAGGTGGCCCTCCCGCCGGATGCCGAGCCCGAGGCAGTCGATCGTTTCGGCGCCTTGTTCGCGCGCGATTCTGTCGGCCGGGCCCTTGGGTCTTTGAGCCTGGACCAGCGGACGGTCGTGGTCCTCCGCTACTGGCGGGACCTCAGCCTCGAACAGATAGAGGAGCGGCTGGGCTGGCCGCTCGGTACCGTCAAATCCCGTCTCCACTATGCGCACGCCGTCCTTCGCGAGCGGCTTGAGCGAGACGAACGTGAGGTGCAGCGATGAGCGATCGTGACGTCGAGCGTGAGCTCACCGAGTTCTTCCGGCAGACGGGAACTCCCGGGCCTTCCCCGCAGCTCCGCGACGCAGTGGTCGCCGCGAGGCTTGGCCCATCCAGGCGCCGCGCACTCGCGTCTGGCGCACCGCGCGTAGCGCTTTCGCTGCTGGGTCTGGCGGCCAGTATCGTGCTGGCGGTGGGTCTCCTCTTCGTGGTCAGCAACCGGGGCCACGGCCCAGGCGACTTCGGCGGGGCAGCCAGTGCCAGCGACAGCCCTGCGGCGAGTGTCGGCGACAGCCCTGCGGCGAGTGTCGGCGACAGCCCGGCGGCGAGCGTCAGCGAGAGCCCGGCGGCGAGCGTCGGCGAGAGCCCGGCGGCGAATGCGAGCCCGAGCGAAGGCACGTCCGCGATCCCCAGCGAGAGCCTAAAGACTCAGCCGTCGACCACGCCCGGGCCCACCATCTCCTTCGGCCCTTCCGGTACGTTCAGCCCGGCCGGCTCGATGGGCGCCGACTACACCATCGCGACACTCCTGCGCGACGGCCACGTCCTCTTCACCGGCGCCCAGGGCGGCGACCTGACCTCGGCCAAGCTATACGACCCCGCAACGGGCCACTTCTCGCCGACCGGCTCGACGTTCGGGCCTCACGACCAGGGGGTGGCAACGCTACTGGCCGAGGGCCGAGTCCTCGTCCTTGGAGGCGTAGACATCCGAGGAGGGGCTCTTGCGACGGCCGAACTCTACGACCCCGGGACCGGCAAGTTCAGCCTTAGCGGATCCTTGCCGGCGGGCCTGGGCGTCTCCGCGGTGGCCCTGCTCATGACCGGACAGGTGCTGGTCGTCGGCACGACGATGACCGGGCAGACCATGACGTCGTGGGCCGAGCTCTACGACCCCGGATCCGGAACGTTCAAACCGACGGGCGCGCTGTCCGCGGTGCGCATGTCTCCAACTCTGACCTTGCTCCCCGATGGGCGCGTCCTCGTGGTCGGCGGATATGACGGCAGCTACATGGCGGAGGGGCCAGCTCCGGCGCTGGCCTCGGCCGAGACATATGACCCGACGACCGGCAGGTTCTCTCCAACAGGACCGATGAAGTCGGGTCGCGCCGGTCACGCAGCCACTCGGCTCTCCGACGGGCGCGTGCTGATTACTGGTGGCTCCAACGGTTCGGTGGGAGTGGCGTCCGCGGAGTTGTACGACCCGACCACCGGCAGGTTCAGCACCGCCGGCTCGATGACCGCCGATCGCGAGTCTCACTCCTCGACGTTGCTCGCCGACGGCCGCGTACTGATCGCCGGGGGCATGCACGACCCAGGCCCTGTGGCCTGCGCCGGCGCAGCCTGCATCGCGATGGTCGGCACCACCGATCTCACCTCGGCGGAGATCTACGACCCCGCGACCGGCAAGTTCAGTCGGACCGGCTCGATGGCAACTCCGCGCTCGATCCCTGCAGCGATCCTGCTCCGGGACGGCCGCGTCCTCGTGGCGGGAGGTTTCACCAATCAGGGTCCGTGGACGGATGCCGAGCTATATCAGCCGTAGAGGCACGTTAGTCAGCGTCTAGTGGCGGCGCTCAGCTCCGTCACGAGTCGGGCCAGGGACTGAACATCGCGGCCGTCCGAGCCCAGGGCGTCGACCAGGGCCGAGGCCACGATGACGCCGTCGGCACCGGTGCCGACCAGCAGCCGAACGTGGGCGGGGCGACTTACGCCGAAGCCCACGGCCACCGGTACGGGTGAGTCGGCCCTGGCCGATGTCACGAGGCCTCGGACCGACGGCGGGAGCGAAGCCCGCGCCCCGGTCACGCCCACCAGCGAGACGCAGTAGAGGAACCCGCCCGAACGTCGAGCAACCACGGCCCGGCGGGCGGCGGTCGTCGTAGGCGCGATCAGATAGACGACGGCGAGGCCGACGTCGCGGGCGACGGCCTCGAACCGCAGCCCTTCGTCCGGGGTCAGGTCGGCGACGATCACGCCGCTTGCCCCCGCCTCTGCAAGGCAAGTGGCGACGGCGCGGCCGTCGCCGCCGCCCAGGATCTGGTTCGCGTAGCACATTGGGACCAGCGGCAGATCCGGCCGCGCCGCCGCTATCTCTCGCAGAAGCGAGACGGAACCGTCGAGCGTGGCCCCGGCCCGCAGGGCGGCCGTCGTAGCCCGCTGGAGGGTGGCGCCGTCGGCCAGGGGATCCGAATACGGCAGACCGATCTCGAGCAGGTCCGCGCCCGCGTCTGCGGCCGCCAGCGCCGCGGCGAGGGAGGTGGCGTGGTCCGGATATCCGGCCACCACGTAGGGGATGAGCGCGGCGCGGCCTTGGCCGGCCGCCCGCTGGAAGGCCGCCGCGATGCGCTTCGCGCCGGCCGTGTCGTTCGTGCCCGTGCCTGTGGGGTTTCTGCCCGTGCCTGCGGGGTTTCCGCCCGTGCCTATGGGGTTTCCGCCCGGTCCGGCCCCCGCGTTCCCGCCCGCGCCGGCCCCCGCGTTCCCGCCCGCGCCGGCCCCCGCGTTCCCACCCGCGCGAGGGGTAGGCGCGGCCGTGCCCGTTGGGGTTGGCGCGGCCGCACCATGAGAATCGGCCGGGTTCGGCGCGCGCGTCTGCGCGGTCATCGCCCGACCTCGTTTAGTCCAAGGGCCGCAAGGTCCTTGTCGCCGCGGCCCGAGAGCCCCAGAACCACCACTGCTTCGCGGGGCAACGGGCCGGCGGCGGAAGGGGGAACGCCGCCGGACCGCGCTGGATTGGGGAGTCTGGTATCGGCATCGCGTGCGATCCGCGACAGCACATCCGGCAGAGCCGCCACCGCGTGGGCCGACTCCACGGCCGCCAGGATTCCTTCCGTTCGAGCGACCTGGCGGACGGCCGCCACGGCCTCCGTGTCGGTCGCGGACGAAACGACCAGCCGTCCGGCCTCCATCAGCGCCGCGAGCTGCGGCCCGATCCCCGGATAGTCGAGGCCCGCCGAGATCGAGACCGCCTCGATGACCTGGCCGTCGGGGCCCTGGAGCATGTACGAGCGCGAGCCGTGGAGGATCCCCGGGGTCCCGCCGAGCAGCGCAGCCGCGTGCCGGCCGGTCGCGATCCCCTCCCCCGCAGCCTCGGCCACCGCGAGCCGGACTCCCGGCTCGCCGATGAACCGATTCAGCAGGCCGAGAGCGTTGGAGCCGCCGCCGACGCAGGCGATCGCCAGGTCCGGGAGGCGCCCTTCGGCCTCCTCCAGCTGCGCCGCCGCCTCGTCGCCGATCACGCGCTGGAAGTCGCGCACGAGCATCGGGTATGGGTGCGGGCCCATCGTCGACCCGAGGCAGTAGTGCGAGGTTTCGACGTTGGTTACCCAGTCGCGCAGGGCCTCACTGACGGCGTCTTTCAGGGTGCCCGAGCCGCCGTAGACGGGCCGGACTTCCGCTCCCAGGGCCTGCATCCGGAGAACGTTCGGCGCCTGGCGCGCGATGTCTTCGACGCCCATGTGGACGACGCACGGGATCTTCAGCAGGGCGCAGGCCGTGGCCGTCGCCACCCCGTGCATCCCCGCTCCCGTCTCAGCGATGACCCGGCTCTTGCCCAGGCGTCGCGTCAGCAGGACCTGGCCGAGGGCGTTGTTCAGCTTGTGAGCACCCGTGTGGTTGAGGTCCTCGCGCTTCAGGTAGAGCCGGATGCTGTCGGGCAGCCGATCGGCCGCCGCCGGTCCTGCGAGCTCCCGCGCCGCCTCCAGCACCTCAGCCCCGAGCCGATCGGCCCGGTAGATGGGCGTGGGACGTCCGCCGTAGTGGAACTGCAGCTCGCGCAGCTCGGCCCAGAAGCGCGGGTCGTGACGCGTCTGCGCCCAGGCCGCTTCCAGCTGGTCGAGCGCCGCCACGAGCGTCTCAGGTACGTAGCGCCCCCCAAAGTCGCGCTCCAGCCCCCAGCGACCGCTCTCGTCCGGGTCCAGGAGCGATTCCGGCGCGGGCGTCGGTCGGAATCGGACGTGAGGCCGATCGAACCGCACCGCCCTGGCCCGCTTGACGAACAGGGCCACGCGCAGAGGGTCCTTGCGGGGCCGCGACCCGACAGCCGCGACCGCGCGAGCGGACGCCGCCGCCGCGCCGGCCGTCGCCCCGGAAGGCTGGATCTCCACACCGGATGCGACGTCGACGCCGACGGCGGCCACTTCCAGCACGGCCTGGGCCACGTTGCCGGGCTCCAGCCCTCCGGCGAGGATGACCGGGATCTCGCGCGCCACGGCGGCCGCAATCTGGCGGGCAACCTGGCGACCGGTCCCTCCGGGGAACGGGCCTCCGGCGGTATCGAGAATGAGCCGTTCGGTGCCGGCTGCGAGGTACGCCCTGCCTGCCTCGATTGCGCCGGCGGCAACTGAGCCGGTGTCGGCAGGACCAGACGGAGCGCCGGCCGCGTCCGCGGCCGGCAGATGCAGCACTTTCCAGACCGGGCGGCGAATGGCCGCGATCGATTCCGCGGGCTCATACCCCGAGAGCTGCACCGCGTCCGGATCGATGGCGGAGATGGCAGCCTCGATCTGGGCCGCCGGAGCGTCGGCGAAGACGGCCACTACCCGGGGCCGCTTGCCGGCGGGTGAAGCCCCGCGCGCAAGAGTGGCGAGCCAGGAGGCCTCGGTCAGGGCGAGGCAGCGCGGCGTGCCCGGGACAAGGTTCAGCCCTATGGCGTCCGCGCCGGCGCGCAGGGCGGACAACACACCCTCCGAATCGGTCACGCCGCAGATCTTCACGAGCGGCTGCCGTGCCTCCGCCGCCACATCTCGCGGCACAGCGCCCGCGTGGACGAACGCACGGGCCGCCGAGGCCGGATCGGCCGAGCGCATCAGCGCCTCACCGATGAGGGCAGCGTCCAGCCCGACCGCCCGCCAGCCGACCAGCGTTCGGGGCTCGCCGACGCCCGACTCACCGACCACCAGCCGGTCGTCCGGCACAAGCGTTCGCAGGCGCAGGCAGAGGTCCGGGTCGACTTGCAGGGTCCGCAGATTCCTGTTGTTCAAGCCGATCAGGCGAGCTTGCGTCGACAGAGCCGCGTGGAGCTCCCGCTTGTCGTGGACCTCGACCAGCGGCTCGAGCCCCAGCTCGCGGGCAAGGTCGGCGAAGCGGGCCAGCTGCCTGGCCGGCAGAAGCGAAGCCAGGAGCAGGACTACGTCCGCCCCGGCCGAGCGCAGAACGGGGAGCTGTCGCTCGTCGACGACGAACTCCTTGGCCAGGATCGGAACCGAGACAGCGTCTCTCACCGCCCGCAAGTCCGCCACCGATCCGCCGAACCAGTGAGGCTCGCACAGGACCGAGATCGCGCTCGCGCCGCCCGATTCGTAAGCGCGGGCCAGAGCGACCGGATCGGCGTCCGCGGCGATCGCGCCCGCCGACGGCGAGCGGCGCTTGACCTCGGCGATCAGGTGCAGGCCGGGCGCGGCCAGGCGCTCGACGATAGGTCGCGGCGCGTTTCCCGGCCGGGCCGAATACTCGGCCGCGTCGTTCGCGAGAGTCCGATACGTCCGCGACCCAAGCTCCGCCTTCACGTCCGCCAGTCGTCGGGCCGCGATCTCAGCCACGACACCGGCCCGCGAGGTCGTTCCGGTGCCCGAAGGAGCCCGCCGGCCGCCGGGCCGCCGCGGTTCAGCCAGGGCCGTCATGCGGGCGTCGCCTCCATGGTCCGAGCCGCCTCGGCCTTCGCCTGGTCCCGTCTCGTCTTCCCGGATCGCAGCCGTGCCAGCAGCGCCGTCGCGGCGCCCGAGTCGATCGTGGCGGCCGCCAGCGGAATGCCGTCGGCAAGTGTGTCGACCCGACCCGCTACGAGCAGGGCGGCCGCGGCGTTCAGCAGTACCACGTCGCGACGTGGCCCCGGCTCGCCGGCCAGCACCGATTCCACCTGCGCTGCGTTCTCCGCAGGAGTGCCGCCGGCCAGAGCAGAGAGCGGCGACGCGGTGAGGCCCAACTGCGAGGCCACGACCGGCCGCCGCTTGACCCCTCCGGGCGTGACATCGTAGAGGACTCCCGTCCCGTCCAGCGGCAGTTCGTCGATCCCGGCACCGTGGACGATGAACGACCTCTGCGTGCCCAGCAGCCGCAGCACCTCAGCCAGGCGCGGGGCCACCGACGGATCCCCAACCCCCACCACCTGGCGCTTGGCGCCGGCCGGATTGGTCACGGGTCCGAGCAGGTTGAAGGCGGTCCGGACGCCGATCTCTCGGCGGGTGGGACCGGCGTGCTTCATGGCGGGGTGATAGGCCATGGCAAAGAGGAACGCGAAGCCGTCCGCGTGCAGTGCCGCGCCGGCTTCCTCCGGCGAGAGGTCCGTGGCGACGCCGAGCGCCTCGAGGACGTCGGCCGATCCGCACGCCGAGGTCATGGCCCGGTTGCCGTGTTTGGCGACCGGCACGCCGGCGGCGGCCACGACGAGAGCGGCGGCGGTGGAGATGTTGAACGTGCCGCTGTGGTCGCCCCCGGTTCCGCACGTGTCGATCGCGCCGTCCGGTGCTGCTACGCGGACGACACGCTGACGCATCGCCATGGCGAAGCCGGCGAGCTCTTCAACGCTCTCGCCGCGCATACGAAGCGCGACGAGCAGCGCCGCCAGCTGGGCGGGCGTGGCTTCGCCGTCCATGACCGACCCCATGGCCTCGCGAGCCTCTTCGGTTGAGAGCGTCTTGCCGTCTACGATCGCGGCCAGAGCCGCCCTTACCTTGTCGCTCATCGAACTGCCTCCACGCGACCGGTGACGGCCGCCACTGACTCCGACGCCACCCCCGGGTCGCCGCCGGTTGCCGCACCACCGGCCGAAGTCGCCACCTCGCCGCCCGACGCCGCTCCCGGCTCGCCGACCGCTCCGTCCCCGTCGAGCCCTGAGAGCGCAAACGTGCCCGAGACCCGGTCGAGGAGGGCACCCTGGCCCTCGCCGGCGAGCCTCAAGAAGTTCGCGAGCAGGTGCGGACCCTGTGGCGTGAGGACCGACTCCGGATGGAACTGCACGCCCTCTACCGGCGCGTGCAGATGCCGGATTCCCATGACCACGCCGTGCTCTTCGGTCCGGGCAGTGACCACGAACTCGCCCGGTAGGGTCCCCGGCGCGACGCTCAGGGAGTGGTAACGGGCGGCCATGAACGGGGACGCAATCCCGGCGAGGAGCCCGTTGCCGTCGTGGCGGATGCTCGACGCTTCGCCGTGGACCAGCGTCGGGGCGCGGACGATCGTCGCTCCAAACGCCTGCGCCATCGACTGCATCCCAAGGCAGACCCCGAGGGTTGGGATCCGGCGCTCGACCCCGACGCGGATCGCGTCCATTGAAACCCCCGCCGAGTCGGGATCGCCCGGACCGGGCGAGACGACGATGCCGCGCAGGTGCGCCGTCGGGTCGGCGGCGAGGGCCTCGATGCCGGCCCGGTCGATGGCGTCGTTGCGCAGGACTCGGACCTCGGCACCGGCAGCCTCCAGGGCCTGAACGAGGTTGAAGGTGAATGAGTCGTAGTTGTCGATCATCAGGATCATGGGACGCTCCTATCGACCAGTGCCGGCGGGGGTGCCGGGTGACGCGGATTCGGCTGGGGCCGCGGCGCCGGTAGGAGCCCCGCCACGGGACGTTGTGGCGCCACGGGACGTTGGCAAGCCACTCCCCGGGGCATCGGCACCGTCTCCGCCGCGGGACGTTGGCAAGCCACTCCCCGGGGCATCGGCACCGTCTCCGCCGCGGGACGTTGTGGTGCCACTCCCCGCACCGGGCGCCACGTCCGCCGTCGCTTCTGCGATGGCCAGCTCGATGGCCCGCCGGACCGCCCCGGCCTTGTGTTCCGTCTCCTCGAACTCACGTTCCGGCACGGAGCCCGCGACGATACCCGCCCCGACGTGGAGATGGATCCGGTCCTCGCAAAGGACGGCGGAGCGGATCGTGATCGCGGTGTCGAGGTTGCCGTCGTAGCCGAGATACCCCACGGCTCCGCCGTACAGCCCGCGCCGCTCGCGTTCGGCCTCGGCGATGAGCTGCATCGCCCGGACCTTCGGCGCGCCCGAGAGCGTTCCCGCCGGGAAGATGCTGCGCAAGGCGTCGAGCGCGTCCAGGCCCGGCTTCAGCCTCGCCTCCACGTTGCTTACCAGGTGCAGGACGTGGCTGTAGCGCTCCACCTCCATGTACTTAGTCACGGCCACCGTCCCCGCCCGGGCCACTCGACCCAGGTCGTTGCGACCCAGATCCACGAGCATCACGTGCTCCGCCCGCTCCTTGGGATCGCGCTGCAGGGCGTAGGCCAGGGCATCGTCCTCGAGCGGAGTCGCGCCGCGCGGCCGCGTCCCAGCGATCGGGTGAGTGGTGACGCGGTCGCCCTCGACCCGAACGAGCAGCTCCGGGCTCGCCCCCACGACCGAGAACTCCGGCATCCGGACGAAGTAGAGGTACGGGCTCGGGTTGACGCGTCGCAGCGAGCGATAGAGCGAGACCGCGTCGAGAGGCTGACCGCCGATGATCGGGCGTTCGTACGTCTGGCGACGAGCGACGACGATCTGGATGGCCTCGCCGGCGGCAATCGCCTCCTTGGCCGACCGCACGGCCGATTCGTACTCGCCTCGCCCGAGGCTGACTTCGATCTGGCGCAGGCCGGAGGCCGGCGCCTCATACGCGCCGTCCTCGATCGAGCCGGCTCCGTCGCCGGGCCCGGCACCGTCCAAGCCTTGGCCGGCGCCAGCCGGACGGTCGGTCTCATTCCGGCTCCTTCGGGTTAGGCCGGCAAGCTCGGCCTCCGTCGGTCGTCCGGTCCGCTCCAGGGCTTCGAAGATCGCTCGCTCGGCGATGGCGTAGCGGCCTTCGATGTCCGGAGCTTCCGTGTGAAGCGAGGCGACGGCCGAGAGGGTATGGGTCAGGTGGTCGAAGACCAGGACCAGGTCGGTCTCCTGGAAGGCGGCCATGGGGACGCCGACCGGGTCGCGGTCCGGCAGCGGCACAGTCGGCTCGAAAGTGGAGACCGCGTCGTAGGCGAGCGCGCCGACCGCCCCGCCCGGGAAGCGCGGAATCCCCTCGTCGGGCAGGATGCGGCGCTTCGGCAGGAAGTGGCGCAGTGCGGTGAGCGGGTCTGGAGCGCTGATCGTCTCCGTCGGCAGGTCCGGGGCGAAGTCGAGGACACCCACCGGCCGGGACTGGATCGTGGCCTGTCCGTCGCGGACCGTCAGCAGGCGCCGCGGCCCGACTCCCAGGAACGAGTATCGACCGAGCCGCTCGCCACCTTCGACGGACTCGAGCAGGAAGGCCGGGCCCCCGTCGTCGAAGCGCATGAAGGCGCCGATCGGGGTCTCGAGGTCCGCATTGCGCGTGGCCGTGAGAAGGATCGTGTCGGCTGAGCCCGACATCTGTCGGACCTCGCGGAGACTGAGCGGATCTGTGAGTCCCATCGCCGACTTGCCTTCCTCGATCGTGGTTCGCGCCGCGCCTGCGCCGCGATTGCGGCGCCCCGCCCCTCGCTGACCGGCGAGCCGGCTTCCCGCGGGCCGGGAATCAAAAGACCTTTCGTCCCAGGGACGAAAGGTCGATCCTTCCGCGGTGCCACCCACATTCGGCAATGCCGCTCTCTGGCCGACGGGTCGGGCTCTCGCGTGGTCGGCTCCGGTGCTGCCCCGGCGCGGGTCTGTGCCCGCTGCCGTTGGCTCTTGCCGTTGCCGCCGGCGCGACTCCCGCCGATCGGTGCTGCCCTGTATCGCTGGCGCTCTGCGCCGGAGCCTACTGGCGAACTCTGGAAGCTCGCGGTTTGGTCCGGAGGCTCACGGGTCCATTCGCTCTCGTCGCCGCCCCAGCTTGCACCAACCGCTGGTTCTCTACGCCGGCGCCGGGAGGTACTCGTCCCGATCACAGCCCGTATTCGTATGTGGCGCGGAGTCTATGGGGAGAGCCGGCGCAGTGTCAAATCGGGGCGCCAACGGTCGCGGAACGGGACGCACCGGGTGCCGAGCCGACAGGGTTGCTCAGCGCGCCGCCGCGCGTGTCACACAGAATCGCGCTATACGCCTGGGCGTGGTGTTGTGACAGGCTGGGGCGGTCTTGCGGCCGGATACGACCGAATTGAAGGGGTGTCGGCTCGTCAACAGCGCCCGAGTTAGCCTGATTCGGCTAACAGCGTCGAACATCTTCGGCGGAACAACGCGCCCGGGGCCGAGGCTGGCGCATAGCACTACCGCCACTGGTATTGCGCAGAAACGACCGCCCGAGGTGTTCCGCCGACCAGCGAGGGTCCGGCGGCCGAGGGGTGGTCCGTCGGCCAGCGCGTGTCCGCCGGCCGAAGTGGAACCCTCCCTGCCTCTACCAGTACTCCTCCGTATGGAGCGTGCCGATGTCGTGACCCTTGTCGCGGACGAAGCCGCGGGCCAGCGCCAGCTCGATGACCGTCTCGATCATGCCCGGGTTGCCGCACAGGAAGATGTCGAAGTGCTCCGGGGTGAGCTCCAGACCCGTCTCTTCCTCGATCGCGCCGGAGGCGATGAGGTTCTGCAGGTAGCCGCTGCGGCCACGCCAGGTGGTGTCTTCCTGAGGCCGGGTGATGACCGGCATGTAGTGGAAGTTGGGGCAATGGCGGGCGAGGCCCGTGAGCTCGGTGCGGTAGCCCAGATCCCACGAGTAGCGGGCGCCGTGGACGATGACGAACTGCCGAGGCCCGCCGCAGACAAGCTCGCTGCGGAGCATCGACATGTACGGCGCCAGACCCGTCCCGGTGCCGATCATCAAGATGTGCTTGCCAGGCGCCTTGTCGAGGGTGAAGACACCGACCGCCTTGGGACCCACGTACAGCCGGTCGCGGATCTTGAGGCTGAAGAGCCGCGGCGTCAGGTCGCCGCTCATGACCACGGTCAGGTAGAACTCGAGGTACTCGTCGGCGCGGCTTTCCGACGCGATCGAGTAGGCGCGCCGGATCATCCGATCCGGGTCTGCGGCGGCGCGGGCGACCGACTCCGCCTGTGCGTCGACAGCCCACTGGCTCTCCGGCGTGCCGGGAATCTCGTTCGGGATGGCAGCAGGTGCGGCGACTCCGAGGCCACCGGTCAAGACGTCCGTGGCATCGACCCCTGTCTCGCTGGCCACTACGCCTGTGGAAGCGACCCCGATCTCACTGGCCACGACACCCAGCGCATCCGCCTCGGATTCATCGATCCGTGGCTCCGAGGCCTTCAGGCCGAGAACAACGTACTGGCCGGACTTGAACTCGAACGGCAGCTTATCCGGCGCGACCCGCAGGATGATGAGCCCAGGCGCCACTTCGACCCGGCTGACCACCGTTGCGTTGTATTCGGCCGCCATGCTGACCTCCGATTCTCCAGCGAGCTCCGATCAGCGGAGTCCCCGCAGCGAAGGATACGGGGCCCCGACCCGGGTGTCAGCAGTTACCAGCACGTCCGGCGCGGGTTGGGACGCCGCGTCGGCGGGCGTACGGCAGGTCGGCACGGGCTCACCGGCTCCGCCGCGGGGCCACCGGGCCGGAACGAGCCGCTACCCGGCAAGGCGCAGGTGCCCGTCCCCTGCTAAAGGCCGGCCAGAATCGCCACCGGGCCGGAACGAGCCGCTACCCGGCAAGGCGCAGGTGCCCGTCCCCTGCTAAAGGCCGGCCAGAATCGCCACCGGGCCGGTCTGGACCATGGCCGACCGCAGGCTGGCCCACGGCACAACGATCGCGGGCAAGCTGCTGAGACTCTTCGCGACCTGGTGCTCGGCAAAGGTGATCTTGATGCCGGCCGCGGTGATGGCCCAATGGATGAAGTTCGTCCGAGACGGGCTGATCCCTTCGGCCACCACGACCTGGTCGTAGTTGTCGCCCAGCTGGTCGATGAGCTGCGACTCCGCCGCGTTCGAGATAGCGATCAGGGCCACGTCCGCGTCGCTGAACAGGTCGTCGAAGGCGATCCGCTGACCCGTGCTGAGATCGTAGTTGAGAGTCTCAACGTCGGTCGCCGGCAGCGAGGCCGAGGCATCGTCTTCCCAGGTGAGCGTGAATGAGGCCAGGCTCGGCGTCAGCAGTTCCGTCTTGAACGCCCCCGACAGGACGTTCTTCTTGCCGGACGCCTGGCGGTTCGAGGCGGGTCCTTGTTCCCACTGGGTGACCCGCGTCCGGATCTCGCTCCCGATGTCGGCATCGATAGCGTCCGCCCAGGGGGTCGTGCCGGCGAGGAAGGATGGATACCCCATGTAGACCGTCCAGGCGCCGTTGGGGTCCGACTCGGATATGGCCGAGTTGATGATCGTCGGCCGGCTGTCCGGCAATGAAGCGGACGGAGCAAGGCTGGGGATGAAGGTATCCGTGGCGAACGGAAGCACGTTCGGCGATCCGAGAAGCGACGGCGAGGGGCCAGCGGACGGCGACGGTGAGTTGAAGTTGACCGCGATCGGCGCCGCGCTGACGAGTACGTTCATGGCGACGAAGACGACAACGACGCACAGGCCCAAGACTCCGACCACGGGCAATGCATCGAAGGCTCGGGAGAACAGGGAAGGGCGGCGCGACCTCATTCCCCGAGTATGCGGGACCGGCCCGCGACGCGCATCTGAGCAAGAGGCGGTCTAGGCTGCCTTCGCCGGTGCGCTCGTGGGAGCGCGTGGAGAGGCGGTCTAGGCTGCCTTCGCCGGCGCGCTCGTCAGAGCTTGCGCCGACGCTCCCGCCGCTGCCTTCTGGGCCGTTTCTTCGGACCTGGGACCCGCCGCCCGCTCGAGGCGGCTTGCCATTGCCAGGATTTCCTCGGCACCGCTTTTCGTCAGCTGTCCCGATTGCAGGGCCTGGAAGAGCAGCAGCTTCCGCGTCGGCTCGTCGGAGTTGAGGAGCAGATCGATCAGATCCGTGTGCGGAACCTGCGGCGGTTTTCGGTGGAACAAGTCCTCTGTCCTCCGGAGCCTTGGCTCTCATCAGTGGTTCGGGATGAGTGGCCAGTTGAGGTGTCGGCCGAGCGTGGCCAGATTGTGTTCCCCGATGGTCCGGTTTGGGGGCATTCTTTCGGGCTTCTCGAGGCTCCCGAACGTGCTATCTCCGTCTCCCCAAAACCGCGACCGACGGCGCATGATTGCACCATGAAAGACACCAGCTCTCTCGACCGATCGTTGCGCGCCGAGCCGCCGGTTCGCGAGGTCGATTGCCTCATCGTCGGAGGCGGAGCGGCCGGCTTGTCGGCCGCGATCAATCTGGGGCGGATGCGCCGGAGCGTGCTCGTCGTCGATGACAAGGACCGCTTCCGATGGCGGCATCCGATCCACAACTACCTGGGCTTCCCGGATGGGATCAAGGCCGCGGACCTCCGCCGGCTCGGGCGGCGCCAGGCCGCGAAGTATGGAGCTGGCTTCGTCATCGGCGTGGTCGCAACGGCCGCACCGGACGGCAATCGATTCCGGCTGCGAATCGACGCCCTGCGATCTGCCGCCCCCGCAGGCGTCGCCGGACCTCAGCAACCTGTCGCGCCTGCGGCGGTTGCCCGGCCCCCGGACGCCCCCGCGCGCGAAAGCGTCGCCGGACCCGCAGTCGATGGACCGGACGAGGAGCTGGCTCGGACTTCCGAACGGGTCCAGGAGGGCCGCCCCATCGAGGTGCTTGCGCGCTCGGTCATCCTGGCGACAGGAGTGCGTGGCCACTTTCCGGAGTTCCCCGGTCGCGAGGACTGCGTCGGCGTGAGCCTCTTCTGGTGCATCCATTGCGACGGATATGAGTCGATCGACCGCGTCGTCGCGGTCGTAGGCCACGACGAAGAGGCGGTCGAGACTGCTCTCGATCTGCTCGACTTCACCGGTCGCGTGACGATCGTTGCCGGTCGACCGGAAGGGTTCAGCGTTCCATCGTCACGGCTGGCGGACCTCGAGGCAAACGGAATCCTCGCCTACCCACGCGCCGTCGCCGAATACCAGAACCGCGACGGACAGATGCAGGCGCTCGTGCTGGACGACCCGGATCGGACGCGCATCAACGTGGAGCACGTCTACATTGTCCGGCCCTCCAGCGCGGCCACCGAGCTCGCCCGCCAGCTCGGCGTGGCGGTCAACGGGATCGGTCAGATCATCGTGGACACCGACCAGCACACCAACGTGCCGGGTATCCTGGCCGCGGGCGACGTCACCAGCCCGCACGACCACCAGTTCAGTGCCGCCGTCCACGAGGGAAACCAGGCCGCCTGTGCGGCGAACTACCGCCTCTACCGCCCCGAGCAGCGGGACCCCGGCGCGGAGGATTGCTAGGGTTCGATGAAGATCGATCGCATTCGTCGCGTCAGGATCGTCGAGGCGACGGCGGTATGGCTCGCTATGGCCGCCGCCTTCATCCTGATCCCGTTGCCAAGCTCCCCATCGGGGTTCCTGGCGTTCGTCGGCGTTGTGCTGGTGGTGGTCGTCGGCGTTGGGGTGGTTGCCAGCCTCGCTCTCGAGCATCGACTGCCGTCTCTCCGGCCCGGCGACCCCTACGACGGTAGAGCCACCCGGGTGGCGATGGCAGTTGGAACGGCGGCGTTCGTCGCCCTGCTCGGCCTCTGGATGCTCATGGGCCACGGCGCAAGCACGATGTGGATGGCCTACCTGGGGATGAGCTACGCGATGACAGTCGCGGGCATCCTGACGCGCCGGCAGGTGCTGTAGGAGTCCGTGGGTCTCGGGTCACCCTGGGGAATCGAGCGGAAGCCAGACGGATAGCGCGGACAGCCTGGCACCGCGATTCATTCGCCTGATGTCGAAGGTCCCGGCCGGCGCCGCTCCCCGACTCAGCCCTGGTCTACCGAGGACGCCGGCGGACCGATCAGGGAGAAGGCCGTCCGCCAATCCCCCTCCGCGGTCATCTGGAGGTAGATGTTCAGGAAGGCCATCGCCTCGAGCTCGCGGGCTCTTGCGAGGGGCCCGACGTAGACCGGGCGAAAGCCGAGCGAGCGCAGCAGGTCGCCCACCGTGTCTCTCGCGCCCTGGTCGTCCGCGGCAAAGAGGGCGTCGATCACCACGCCGTGAGACTTCGGATCGGCCTGGACGCTGGCGAAGATCGTGTTGAAGGCCTTCACGACCCGCGCACCGGGCAACCACGCCGCGAAGGTCTCGGCGCCGGACGGGCCGCCATCCGTCGAGAGTCCGCTGTAGTCGGGCTTGAGCGTGTTGGTGGCGTCGATCACGATCTTGTCGCCCACGACCGGCGCGAGCTCCATCGCCACCTGACGGGCGGCCGCCGCATATGGAACCGCGATGACCACGATCTCGGCGCCCTCGGCCGCCTCGCGGACGCTCCCGGCCGCGGTCCCGCCAGCCGCCTCTGCGGCCTTGGTGGAATTCGCGACACTCGTGCTCGCATACACGACCGAGTAGCCGGCTCGAACAAACGAGGCGCCAAGGGCCTTGCCGACTTTGCCCGCTCCGACGATTGCGATCTTCATGACAGTGAACCTCCCTGGAGCCGGCGTCGTTGGATCGATTGCGGCGACCTGGGCTATCCGGAGGTTCACTCTAGTCCCGCTCAAACGATTGCGCCGTCAATGACATCCGGATGGTTCGCCAGCCGAGCTTGGGCCGCCCGGGCCACTGAGCAGCCGCTTGCCGTGCGCTGGCGCTGCGGAGCTGATTACATGTCGGCCCTGGAGCCGGGTAGGATGGGCTCATGAATCCGGACCTCTCACAGTTGGATCTCGCGCCTCGCAAGCGCATAGGGCTCGTTGCCCACGACAACAAGAAACAGGACCTGATCGAGTGGGCGCGGTACAACCGGCCCATGCTGGAGATGCACGACCTGGTCGCCACGGGGACCACCGGCCAGATGCTCCAGCGCGAACTGGATCTGCCGGTGACGCAGCTCCAGTCGGGGCCGCTCGGCGGAGACCTCCAGGTTGGGGCGATGATCGCCGACGGCAGCATCGACTTCCTGGTCTTCTTCTGGGACCCCCTTGAGCCCCAGCCCCACGACACGGACGTAAAGTCGCTGCTGCGGATCGCGGTCGTGTGGAATATCCCCGTCGCCTGCGATCGGGCATCGGCCGATTTCATGATCAGCTCGCCGCTGATGACCGGCTCGTACGCACGCCGGGTGCCCGACTACACGGCCCACAACGAGCGAGAAGTCCCCGGGGTCGATGACGCAGAATCCATCGAAGGGGCCGACCGCATAGGCGGAACCGATATAGACCCGGCCTGATCGATCGGGCCGGACTGAGGAGTGCCAAATGCCACCGACCGAGTTCAACGCCGGAAATGGCCAGTCGCTCGTGGTCTACGTCTCGCCCGATACCGGCAGCGAGATCGACCCGACGGCTATCTACGGGCAGATCGCCCAGGACGCCGCGCTGCGGGCGGCAACTGGCCAGCGGATCGTGTCGTTGGCGGCCGTGCCGACGCGCCACGCCGCGGCATACGTGGGACGCACGGGCAGCGGCTACGAGACCAAGTTCGCCGTCGCCGTCGTGTATGCCCAGTCATGAGCTCCGCGGCAGCGGTCTACGAACCGCTCGCGGCTCATGAGGGGGCCTGGGCGGCCGAGCACCTGGCGGACGACGTCGTCGGCTGGCTGACGACGGTTGCCTCCGATGGCCGGGTCCAGAGTTCGCCCATTTCATTCCTGTGGGACGGTGAGACGATCCTCTTCTACAGCAAGCCCAACACGCCGAAGCTGCGCAACATAGAAGCCCATCCCCAGGTGTCGTTCAACCTGAACTCGGACGCATACGCGGACCACGCCCTGGTCATCGAGGGGACCGCCGCGGTGGACGCAGCAGCCGTGCCCTCAGACGTCGACCCGGCCTACCTGGCGAAATACCACGCCCCACTGGCGCACTGGGAGATGGACGAGGCCGAGACGGCCCGCGATTTCTCGGTGCCGGTCCGGATCACGCCCGCTCGCATCAGGGCCTGGTAGCACGCCGATGCCTCACGGGCGAAACGCCTTTCCGCATTCCGCACGTGTGCGGCGAGAGGCAGCCGCTGGAAGGGGCAGGATCGCCAACAAGGTCGTACCTTGCCGACATGACGCCATCCATTGACGCAAGCCGACCCGTGGCCAGCCTGGGCTCCGTGGTCGCCCTGGCGGCTGCGATCGGAGCGGTGGGCGGGCTACTCGCCAGCATCCTGCTAGAGGGCACCGACCCCAGCGACTTCTGGACGGTAACCGCTGTTGTCCTGTTCATCACTTGCCTCACTACGCTGGCCGCAAGCATGGCCGCGTGGATCGTGGGCCTGGCGATGAACCGCTGGCGCCCGAAGCGGTTCGTTGGAGTGTTCGCCCTGGCGGCCGGCACCTATGTCTGCGCCGTCCTGATCTTTCCGGCTCTCTATGCGGCCGTGAACGTGCCGGACGTGCTCAACGGTGGCGCGCTGCCCTGCATTCAGTACGGGGGCGACTGTGAGGCAGGGCGTCACGGTCTCGACGCCATCGCAGGCCTCGTCGTAACGACGCTGGAGACGTACGGACTATGCCTCTATGCCCTGGTCCTCCTTCCGGGCACCATGACCACCCTGATCATCCCTGCGGCCATCTGGGACATAGTCGCCAGGCGTCGTGGCTGGCTCCGGCCTGTCGAGCCTACGCCGACCCGCTGGTCGAACACGGGTAGCCAGGCCTAGGCGGGCGTCAGGTCGAGGCGCTTGCTTGCACTGCACGTTAGGGGTCCTGTGACCTATCGGCAGGATACCCACGGGCTGCAGGAACCAAGTCCGGGCCCCGGCGTTCGCGGGCGTCCGTCAATGACGCCGCCAAGCATGACCCTGGGGCCGCGCCAGCCTTGCGACCCACGTTTCAAGCTCACAAAGTTGGCGGAGAGGGTGAGATTCGAACTCACGGGACTCTCGTCCAGCGGTTCTCGAGTTTAGGCCATAGGGTTCGCGGATGGCCGCCGAGGACCGATTCGGGCAAGGAGAGCGGCCTGGTGCCCGCGCCGCTTCCGCGACGCGGATAGACCTTGAGCTGCCGCTTCGGCGCTGTCCTCGTGCTCAAATGTTGATTGGCCACCGGCCCGGTTACGGCGTGTAGAGCTACGCCCACGCAACCTCGCCCGCGCTGTAGCCTCCAGCGATCAGGACCTGGCCGCTCCGCAGCAAGGTCGCGGTATGCCGGAGAGAACCATCGTCATCGACCCGGTCGGACTGAACGAGCCCGTCGCCGGATCGTACAACTCCGCCGACGCCAGGTCCGGCCCGAATGGGTCGCCTGCACCGCAGAACTACGGCGCGCCGGCCGCGAGCGGCTTCCACACGATCGAACCGCGGTAAGAAAGCATGGTCACGGTGGCGTCGAGCACGATCGGTTCCGAATGGAATGTCGTGGCCGCGGCCGGTACCAGGCCCGCCGGTCCGGTGCCCTGCAGCTTCCACGTTCGTCCTGCGTCTTCGGAGATCCAGACCACCACGGTCGCGGCCGGAGATAGATCATCCGTAGTGTCCTTCTTGGCGTAGCCCACGGCGATCAGGCTGCGGCCGACCTGCGTCACGACTGTTGGCCGGCAGATCTGCTTGCAGCCGAATCGATCGCCCGGATCCTCCATGACGGCTTTCTGCCACGTCTTGCCGTCGACCGTCGCCCACGCCGCCGGCTTCGCCGACTCGGGGCCGCCCTCGATCCCGACCGCCACGAAGCCGCCGTCGGTCGCGATCAGCGAGGTTGGATCGCTCATGGCCACCATGGCTCCCTCGAGCGCGGGCGGCTGCGTCTCGACCCACGTCCGACCGTCATCCGAATGCCAGGCGTGCCCGGGCGTGCCTTCATAGCCCGTCTCGAGTATCTCGAAGCCGGCGGCACCACCGGCCAGGAGTGGCCCGCGGCCAGGCTGGGAGTTGTCGGCCGACGGGAGTTCGGTCGAGGACCAGCTCACTCCGTCCGTGGACGACCACACGTAGCGCCGCACGCGGTCGGCCGTCCAGACCGACCCCTCGACCACGGCAATGCGGGAGTTGGCCGCTACCTGGAACTCGGACCCACCTTTCGGCGATCCAATGTCCAGCGGTGTCCAGGCCAGCCCGTCTGTCGAGTGCCAGAGTGCTTGGCTCAAATAGTTCTCGCTGTCGCTGTAAACGAAGCCGGCCGCGAGCAAACCGCCGTGACCGTCGGATGAGACGCGCAGAATCGTGGAGCCGACCTTGGAGAACGTGTCGGGCCCGGTCACCAGCTTCCAGGTCTGGCCGTCCGTGGAGGACCAGATCGCTCCCACCTCATAGCCCGCAGCTCGACCGGGGATGTGGGTGGCGCCGAAACCCAGGACCTGGTCATCCAGTCCGAGGACACCCTGCAGCCCCAGGCCCCAGCTGGGAAACTGTTCGCCCGTTTGCCAGTCGATGCTGCCGATGGCCATTGGGACACCTGGGGTCGGCGATGCCGACGCCTTGGGAGAGCGGGTCGAGAACGCGGCATTGGTCGGCGATGCCGACGCCTCGGGAGAGCCGGTCGGCATGGGCTGGTTGGCGGAGGGGGCAACGTAGAGCTCCGCCCACGCCACCGCGCCGCTGCTGTCGCCTCCAGCGATCAGGACCTGGCCGCTCTGCAGCAAGGTCGCGGTATAGCCGGAGCGAACCAACGTCATCGACCCGGTCGGACTGAACGAGCCCGTCGCCGGGTCGTACAACTCCGCCGACGCCAGGTCCGGCCCGAATGGGTCGCCCAACCCTCCAGCGATCAGGACCTTGCCGCTCGCCAGCAACGTCGCGGTATGCATGGTGCGAGGGCCGGGCATCGACCCGGTCGGGCTGAACGAGCCCGTGGCCGGGTCGTACAACTCCGCCGACGCCAGGTACTGGCCTTCGGTGTTGTAGGTGGTGCCGCCGACGATCAGGACCTTACCGCTCGCCAGCAACGTCGCGGTATGGGCCCACCGCGGGCTCGACATGGAGCCGGTCGAGCTGAACGAGCCCGCCGCGGGGTCGTACAGCTCCGCCGACGCAACGCTGCCGTCCTGCCCGTAGCCTCCGGCGAACAGGACCTTGCCGCTCGACAGCAAGGTCGCGGTCTGTCCGGTTCGAGCGACGGTCATGGATCCGGTCGGCTTGAAGGCGCCGGTGTCGGGGTCATACAGCTCTGCCGAGGTGAGGTCGGCGGGCGTGTACGCTGACGTGCCGCCGGTGATCAGAACCTTGCCGTCTGCCAGCAAGGTCGCCGTGTGGCCGGCCCGTGGGTGCAACAAGGACCCGGTCGACTTGAACGAGCCCGTGGCGGGGTCATACAGCTCCGCCGACGCCATTCTCTCCTCGCCGGACTGATCACTCTGGCCGCCGGCGATCAGGACCTTGCCGCTGGCGAGCAAGGTCGCCGTGTGGCCCAGTCGAGGGCTCGACAAGGACCCGGTCTCGGTGAATGAGTCGGTGCTCGGGTCGTACAGCTCCGCCGACGCCTTCAGACCAGAGCTGTCTGCCCCTCCGGCGATCAGGACCTTGCCGCTATGCAGCAAGGTCGCGGTGTGCGAAGACCGATGGGTCGACATCGGCCCGGTCGTGGCGGAGAACCCGACTGGGTGGGCCGCCCCGGGCGCAGAGGTCCGCGTCGTGGCGGGGGTAGGGCTCGGCGCGGCGTTCTGTATCGCCGTGGGCGTCGTCGCTGGCCCTGCGCAAGCGCCGGCCACGAGAGCCACGGCCAGAAAGACTACCCAGATCCGGAGACTGGCGACCACTGACTCGTCTCCCCTTCTTCCCCTGCCGCAGGGCCGCATCGAAAGAGATGCGACCGCCGCCGTTTGCTGCAGCCCATTTTGGCATGGCCGCGTCTGGCAATCGTGCCTGCAGCTCGGGAAAGACCTCGTGGACGTTCGAGCGGGCGAGGCCGGCTTCGCGTGCAGACCAGATCAGTTGTCCTACCGGTGTTGCTACCGGTCCCGGACAGAGTCCCACGCCGTGGGGCTCAAATGGGGAATTCACGAGGAGATCTTGGCGGAGAGGGTGAGATTCGAACTCACGGGACTCTCGTCCAGCGGTTTTNNGGTTTTCAAGACCGCCGCAATAGACCGCTCTGCCACCTCTCCGCGCGCCTAGACGATACGCGATGCGGCCGCGTCCGCGCCAGTAGCGGGCGTTCGCCCGCGCCCTCGGCAAGGCCACCTGGGGCGGCGCCTCCCGAATCCGAGCGGACGCCCTCTAGCGGGCGAAGTCCGCCGCCGGGCCCTTGGGGTTGATCGCGGACTTGATGTCGGCCCAGGCCACTACCGCACTCGGCATCCCCGCGCTTGGGCTGGCGATCGCGCCCTGCGACCACATGAACTCCAGACCGGACTGCGTGAACGTCCAGGCCTTGTCGAAGAAGCTCATCGGCACCGATCCGGCGGGCCACGAAAGGTCGCTCCCGAGGGTTCCGCTCAGAGACGCGCGGGTCTTGGTCGTGATCGTCGGCAGGGCGGCGGCCGGATTCGTGAACACGTCGCTCAGAGAGATCGTCGCCCCAGTCGAGAGGTCGAAGTTGATGCTCCCCGCCTCCCCGACCGCGCTCTCTCCCGTGACCTCGGTCAGGACGCTTAGCCTGAGACTGACCAGCCAGGACGAGTCAAGGGCGATCGTGTAGTTGCCATCCAGCGTGCTCGGCCCCGAACCACCCGCCACGGCCGGGAGGTCGCGAGACGTAAAGGCGCTGATGTAGCCGTTCACCTTTGCGGCTATCGCGGCGTTCATCTTGGCCGCAACCGTGGCGCCAATTCCCCCTATGACCGGCTTCTTGAAGGTCACGGTCCAGCGGGAGTCCGGAGCCGTCGTCGAGATGATCTCGCCGGTGATATTCGGAGGAGGCAGCCCGGGTGTGGGAGTTGCGCCGGGGGCGAGCGTCCCGGGCGGAGGAGAGATGTAGATGACCTGCGGCTTCGCGTTGCTGCCGCCGCAGCCGGCCGCGGCCGTGGCCAGGAAAGCCGCGACGCTTGCCAGGACGACCAACCGCATGCCCCGGCTGCCGACCATCCCCATCGAATCCTCCTGCTCCCTGCCTGCCCGGCTTACCGAACCGCCCCCGTGGCGACCGGGCAACCCAATCCTACGCCACCAACGGTCCGGCGGGCCCGGACGGATTGATGACGCTCTTCAGCGAAGCCCACGGGATCACGACCGAGGGCGTCCCGCTGACCGCGGACGCGACCTGCAACTCCTGGAACGTGAGCTTGAGGCCCGCGGACGTGAAGGCCCAGGCCTTCTCGAAATTGGCCATGTCCGGCGTGGTACCGGCGTTGATGGCGCCGGTATCGACATCACCCATGAGAGCCGCGGGAAGCAACGCCCTCGACTGCGTCGAAAGTGCGGCGGCGCCGGCGGCCGGAGTGGTCATCAGATCGGCCAGCGCAACCGTGGCTCCGCTCGAGACGCTGAAGTTGATGCTGCCGGCGACCGTACCCGTGCTCGCTCCGCCGAGGTAGATCACTTCGCTGAAGCTGATGCCGATCAACGAGGATGAGCTGAGACTCACCTGGTACCCGCCCTTGAGCGAACATGGCCCGGCGCCGCCGCCGGAAGCCAGCTTCGACTTGAAGTCGGTGATGAAGGCCGTGACTTTGTCCGTTATCGCGGCGTTCATCGTGTCAGCTGTTTGGACGCCCGAAACGACCGGCTTCGCGAACTCCACCGTCCAGCTGCCGCACGAGGGGGAGCTTCCGGCGTCGGTGACCTTGACGCTGGCGATGGAGAGCGCGCCGGGTGTGGGTGTGGGTGTGGGTGTGGGCGGTGCCGTGGGAGTGGGGACCTGGGTGTCTGTTGGCGTGGGCGCCACGGTATCCGTCGGCGCGGTGCCGGGCGTCGGGGTGACGTGGACGATGGGCGGGCTGGGCGATGATCCGAGTGGGATGTAGATCACCTGCGGTGTGGGTCCGCCACCGCCGCATCCGGCCGCGACCAGGACGGCTACAACCAAGACGGCCGCGACGGTCAGCCATCCCCGGCCTGACTTGTGGCTTCGGCGGTTCATGCGATCTACCATTCCTGCCCCAGGGGACCGGCGCCCGCCATTCCTATGGCTTGCGTTCGGGCCGGACCGGCCGAGCCCTATCGTCGCAGAAACCCCCCGAGCCCGCCGAGGAACGGGATCTACCGCGCCACCCGATCGGTGTGCATGTAGGGCTGCAGCGCCTCGGGCACGAGCAAGCTGCCGTCGGGCTGCTGGTAGGTCTCCAGTATCGCCGCCACCGTTCGGGCCAGCGCCACGCCTGAGCCGTTGAGCGTATGTACGAGCTCCGGCTTGGCGCCTGGTTCGGGTCGATAGCGAATGGCCATCCGGCGGGCCTGGTAGTCGCGGAAGTTCGAACAGGAACTGACCTCGAGCCAGCGTTCTACCCCGGGGGCCCAGACCTCCAGGTCGTACTTCTTGGCCTGGACGAAGCCCATGTCCCGGGTCGCCATCAGCAGGACTCGATATGCCAGCCCGAGCCTCTGGAGAATCACCTCCGCCCGACCGGTCAGCCACTCGAGCGCCTCTGTCGAGGCCTCGGGCTTCTCGAAGAAGACCATTTCGACCTTGTCGAACTGGTGGACACGCAGGATGCCCCGGGTGTCCTTGCCGGCGGCTCCGGCCTCGCGGCGGAAGCACGGCGAGTAGGCGACGTACCGGACCGGCAGCTCGTCCGTCTCGAAGATCTCATTGCGGTGGAAGTTGGTGACTGGGACCTCCGCCGTGGGGACGAGGTAGAGGCCATCGCGCGGGACGACGTACATGAGGTCTTCTTTGTCGGGGATCTGGCCGGTGCCACGGGCCGAAGCCGCGTTCACCAGCGCCGGCGGCCAGATCTCGGTCATGCCGTGCTCCGCCGTGTGCACGTCCAGCATGAAGTCGATCAGGGCGCGCTGGAGGCGCGAACCCTGCCCCGTATAGACCGGGAATCCGGAGCCGGTGATCTTGGCGCCGCGTTCGAGGTCCAGCATGCGCAGGGTTTCGGCCACTTCCCAGTGCGGCCGGCGCGGCCATGTCCCGCCTCCGTCGCGTGGCTGGTCCTTGGGGAGCGGCGCACCCCAGGTGCGAACGACCTGATTGGCCGAGGCGTCGCCCACGGGAACGTCCGGATCCGCGGGGTTGGGGATGCGCAGGAGCAGCTCCTCCAGCTCCGCTTCAGTCGCGGCGAGCTCGGCGTTCAGCGTCTCGATCCGAGCTCCTGCATCCGTGGAAGCCTGCCTCAGGACGACCACCTCCGGACCGTTGGGCGCGGCGCCGGCGCGGATCGCGTCGCCGATCCTCCGGGACGCCACGTTGCGCTCCGCCTTGAGACTGTCCGAGTCGCCGAGCAGCTGGCGGCGCTTGCCCTCCAGGGCCAGGGCGGCATCCACGACGGACGGGTCTTCGCCCTTGTCGATCGCGCCCTGGCGGATGCGGTCCGGCTCCTCGCGAAGCCTCGCCAGCCCGATGCTCATGCGTCGCTACTCCGTGATGTCGCCGCGGCCCGAGCCGCGACACTGCCGGTGAGTGTAGCCGGGTGGCGCGTCGAGACGCGCGTGGCGGCGACACGCAGGCGGCAACGCGCCCGGCGGCGGGGGCTACCTGCCGGCGGCGGCCCGCAATCGCTCGAGGACGAAGACCGGCTCGAGGCTGGCCAGCAGCCAGCCTGCCCGCGGGCCGTTGGTCCGGCCCAGGAAGGCCGCGTACAACGCCCCGAAGGCGCGACCGGACGGCAGCTCCTGCTCAGAGGCAACCCGGAAGATCAATGCCTGCCAGGCATCGCCCGATCGCGGCGACTCGGCCTGGGCGGCCGCATGCAGGGCGCCCAGGTAGGCTCGCTGGGCCGCGTCGAGCGCACCTACTTCATCCGGCACGGCATCGTGCCGGATGACGAGTCGGGCCCGTTCGGGCGCGTAGGAGTCGAGCCAGGCGCGGGCAGAGGCCGTCCGTTCGGCCAGAATCGCCGTCTCCAGCTCCGTGAGCGGGGCGCCCTTCTCGGCCTCCATTCGGTCGCGGATGTCGACGCCGGGAATCTGGAGCAACAGCGCCAGGTGCGCGAAGGCGGGCCGGAAGGCGGCGGCCGCGGCGGCCGTGTCGGGCGAGCCGGGTGCGACCGATCCGCCCACGAGCGAGTAGGCGAAGAGGCGCTCGTGGTCGGCCGGAAGCTCGCCCTTGACCTCGCGCCCGGCCGTGGCCGAAGCGATCCGGTCGAACTCGTCGAAGAGGCGCGGGATCGTGTCGCCTTCAGGATCGAAATCGATGACCTGGTTTGGGCGCGGCCGAAGGAACAGGAAACGGAGCTGCTCCGGCGGCAGCACTTCGGCGATCGTGTGGGCCGCCACGCCCTGGCCCCTGGAGGTGGACATCTTCTTGCCGCCCACGTTCAAGAACTCGTAGGTGACGTTCCGCGGCGGCTCCACTTCGAAGACCTCGCGACTTATCGCGTCGGAACGATCGCGCGAGCCGCCGGCCGTGGCGAGATCCTTGCCGCAGCCCTCGATGGTGACGCCCAGGAGCCCCCACTTGGCGGCCCATTCCAGGTTCCAGGGGAGCTTGGCCCGGCCGCCCAGTGGCGAGACTCGGCCCTCATGGCCGCACCCGCGGGCCCAGGACACCATGTCCGGCTTGCACTGGTAGGAAACCGTCGCTCCGTCCCAGCCCGTGGCGTAGGTGGTGCCGATCCTGCCGCACTGCTCGCAGATGACCTGGATCGGCAGCCAGCCGCTGGGGCGCTCGACGTGGCTGACGCGCTTGTATATCTCTCGCACCCGATCCGCCCGATCGAGGGCGAGCTTGATGCAGGGGTCCATCTGCCCGGCTGCGTACAGTTCGCTGACCCAGTAGAACTCGGGCCGAATCCCGAGTGGCTCGAACGTGCGGAAGAAGATCTCGCCCACGAAATGGCGGGCGTAATTGGCCGCGCTGCTCCCCTCCGGAGCGGGGACACGGGAGAGAGGCGCGCCCATGTACCGATCGACCGCGTCGGGGGTCAGCAGCGCCTGCGAGTCCATGGCGTCCATNNCGTCGACGCCGTAGAGGAACTTCGCCTCGAGGCCGGCGCCCAGGAGTGCCCGATGGATCGCGTCGTGCAGGACCACCCCCCGCAGACTGCCAACGTGGACCGTTCCCGAGGGCGACTTCGAGTCGTTGACGACCTGGGGTCCCGCAACCGCGGCAGCTAGCTCGTCGGCCCAGTACACGTGCGGGCTAGTGGATGTCGAGGATCTTGTAGGAGAAGTCTCCGGCCGGAACGTGGACCACGACCGACTCGCCCTTGCGCTTGCCCAGGAGAGCTCGGCCGACCGGCGACTCGTTGGAGATCTTGCCTTCGCGGGGGCTGGCCTCGGTGGAACCGACGATCGTGAACACCTCTTTGCCGTCGGTGCCGTCGACCTTCACGGTCGAACCGATCTGGACGTGATCCGTGCCGTGGGTCTCGTCGATGATCGTGGCGTTCTTGATCAGCGCCTCGAGCCTCTGGATCTGGCCCTCCACAAACGCCTGCTCGTTCTTGGCGTCTTCATACTCCGCGTTTTCGGCGAGATCGCCGTGTTCCTTCGCGTCGTGGATGCGCTGGGCGATCTCCTGGCGGCGGACGTTGATCAGCTCCTCCAGCTCCGCTCGAAGCTTGGCAAGACCGTCTTCGGAGATGTATTGAGTCTTGTTGTTCACCGCGGAGCGGCTCCCCTACTGGTCCGACCGGGTTGCGGCCGGCGAGGTCTCAGGCATGTAGTGATCCGGCATAAGGAAACGAACTTCAGGCGCACACGGTAGGTGCCCTGAAGTTCGGCCGGCGCGTATCCTAGCCGCCGCCCCCTGTCCGTGTCAAAGCGCGGGCCTCTTGATGCCGGAAGGCGGACCGTGAGCTTCGTGGGATTGGCCCCGGGCGTTCCCTCCCACGTGCGTCCGGCCGCCCCGGCGGTCCGGAGCCCCCCAGTGGCCCTCCCGTGCAGGCGGCGGGCGGTACCCCCCATTTGGGGAGGGACCAAATGAGGGCTGGCCTCCCGGGTGCGGCCGTGACAGATTCGGCCCAACAAAGCAAACAAACCGGCCCCGCCTTCCGGATCCTTCCCTCCTCCTCCCCGGAAGCCGGGGCCGGCCCGCGTCTGCGGCCGGCGGCCCCGCGTCTGCGGCCGGCGGCCCCGCGTCTGCGGCCGGCGGCCCCGCGTCTGCGGCCGGCGGCCTGGCGGCCCAGCGGGCTGGCCGGCGGGCGGCCTGGCGGCCCAGCGGGCTGGCGGCCTAGCGGCCCAGCGAGGCCAGCCTGCCGCGGACCCGCTGCAGGGAGGCGCGGTCCGCGAAAGCCACGAAGACCGTGTCGTCGCCGGCGATGCTGCCCACGACCTCCGACCAGCGTGTCCTGTCCAGCGCCGCAGCGATGGCGTGCGCCGAGCCGGGCAGCGTCTTGATGACAAGCATCAAGCCCGCGTCGCGGACGTTGACCGGAAGGTCGTGCAGGAGCGCTCGAAGTCGCTCCTCACCGGTGCTCTCCGCCTCGGTGACCCGGGCAGGCACCGTGTAGCTCTGCACTCCGTCCTGGCTGGACTTGATCAGCCCCAGCTCGGCTACGTCGCGGCTGATGGTCGCCTGCGTGGCCCGAAAGCCGCGGTCACGCAGGGCGGCCGCGAGCTCCTGCTGGGTCCGAATCGGGCGCTGCGCCAGCAGGTCGCGGATCTCGCGCTGCCGAAGCTGCTTGATGACCTCCATGGCTCAACGCGACTCCTCAGGCGCCGTGCGGCGACAGCAGGACGACGAACACGAGCGCCGCGGCTGCCACCCGATAGACGACGAACGCCGTCAACGGCTGGCGCTTCAGGAACTCGAGCATGAAGTGGACGGCGAGGATACCGGAGATTGCCGCCGCGATGAATCCGATGACGACGACGTTCATCTCGGGCGACGGTCCCGCCTCGTGTGTAAGGAACTTCCGGGCTTCCCATACCCCCGCGCCCCCGATCACCGGAGTCGCCATCAGGAAGCTGAAGCGGGCCGCCGCCTGGCGGTTGAGACCCATGAAGAGGCCGGCAGAGATGCTTATGCCGGAGCGGCTGATGCCGGGCACGAGGGCCACGACCTGGGCGATGCCGATGCCCAGCGACTCGCGGAACGTCAGAGAGTCCATCTCGCGCCTGCGGGCCCCCCACCGATCCGCCAGCCACAGAACGGCGGCGCCGACGCAAAGCATCACCGCGATGCGGGCCGGTTCGCGAACGAGCTCCTCGAACTTCGACTCGAAGATAGGCCCGACCAGGACAGCCGGGATGGTGGCCACGACGAGCAGGAACGCCATCTTGCGATCCTGATCGCCTTTGAAGGAGCGGTCCCGGATGGCTGCGAAGCCGGCCGGAATGAGGGTCAGCCAGTCGCGCCAGAAGTAGGCGAGCAGGGCCAGGAGGGTGCCCATGTGCAGGACGACGGTGAAGGCGACCGAATCGATGAACGGATCCTTCCACCCGAAGAGCCACGGCACCAGTACGAGATGACCCGAGCTCGAGATCGGCAGGAACTCGGTTAGACCCTGCACGATACCCATGACCAGCGCCTGGATGGACAGGTCCACGGGACGTCTCCTCGGTGCGGTGCGTAGAGTCCGGTAGTGCGCGAGCCGGCGATCGAATGACCGCCGGCTCGTCGCGTCAGAGCCGGACTAGCGGATGAAGAGCGGGGCCATCACCAGGGTGATGGT
>PMIP01000101.1 GCA_003158295.1 Chloroflexota bacterium
GCGGCGCGCTCTCCTTCAGGAACGTCCAGCGAGCCTCCTTCGGAACCCAGAAAATGTTAATCGCCCGGTACTCGTCGGGATCCTCTGGATCGGCGCCCTCAGCCTCCTGCGCCACCAGCTCGGCGTGCTTGGCCTCGAACGCGTCGCTGATGTACTTGAGGAAGATGAGCCCCAGGACGATGTGCTTGTACTCCGCGGCGTCCATGTTGTTGCGAAGGGCGTCGGCGGCCTGCCAGAGCTTGGCCTCGAGGCCGTTGGTGGCGCTGGTCTCGGGCGAGGCGGCGCCGGCCGTTCGCTGGCCTGAGGCGCGGCTGGTTCGAGCTCCGCGAGGGCTCACATTCGACCCCCAAGTTGGGACGCCAATCCGGGCGCGCCACCACGACGGAGCGCGGTACACCCGGACTTGTCCAGCCTACTCCGCACGGGCGCCCCGGTGGGCAGCCATTTGTACGCAAAGAGGACGCGGAAGCCCCAGGTGATCGCGAGTGAATAGCCGCTGGCTACCGTCCGCGGCGTGGTCGAGTACACCTGGGATCCCGACAAGGAGATGGAGAATGTCCGGAGACGGGCGTCTCATTCGCCGAGGCCAAGACGGTGCTGCGCGGGCATCTCAAGTTCACGTGGTTCGACGAACTGCACTCGACCGACGAGCTGCGGTTCAAGACGATCGGCTACTCGGATCTTGGCCGGCTCCTGGTGGTGGTAACCTCCGAGGACGGGGTTCGACCCCGGATCATTTCCGCATGGCGCGCCTCGAAGCGCGAACGTGATGCGTACCATCGACGACGGTAACCCCGACTTCGCCGACATCCTTGAGTCCGGGAAGGTGGAGATCGGACGGTATGCCAGGATGGAAGCCGATGGCTTCGGCATCGTCATCGACGGAGCGGTCGAGTACTCGCTCCGGCTGATCCCCTCCAACAAGATCCTTGGCCGTTTCGCGTCCACGCACGAGGCCTGGCCGGCCGTCCTTGCCGCCGTTGAGCGCGGGATGCCCGCGAAGTGCCTCGTCCTCGACTGGCACTGGGCGAACGGCAGGCGTGGACGGGTCAGTTCTGGTCGCCTGTTGGTCATGACCGCTCGGTCCGGCCTCGGGCTAGACGCGATCCAGCACAGCTTGCGAGCAGCCAGCTAGTCGCTGCTTCGGCCACGGACTAGCATCGCGCCCCTCTCGTAGAATGACGCGCAATGCTGCACATTCGGTCTGTCGAAGTTGCGGATGACTACTGGCTTCGTTTGAGCTTGTCGGACGGGACCACCATTGAGCGAAACGTCCGAGAACTCCTGAGGGGGCCAGTCTTCGAGGGGCTGCGGACCGACTACGCCGAATTCCGGCGTGCCCGCGCTCGCCATGGAACAGTCGAATGGCCCGGCGAGCTCGACCTTGCCCCAGAGACTCTCATCTGGGACGGCCGGCCGCCAGTGGGCGATCCGGGACCGCCGGCAGCTCGATTATCCCTACGCCACCCGTAGGGGCACACGATCCGCTGAGGGGACGTCATGCAAGGGCTCCGCATCCAGGCGCGATCTGGCGGTGTTGCTCGGGCGACCCGCCTCGGCCTGGCATGCCTGCTCGTCGCCCTCGCGCTCAGCGGCTGCTGGTGGAACTCGTCCACGCCGGAGCCGACCGCTCGCGAGGGCCAGACCGCGACGCTGCTCACCGACGGTCGCGTGCTCATCGCGGGAGGCTGGAACATCAATGTCCTGGTGGTTCTCTCCTCAGCCGAGCTGTACGACCCCAAGACCGGCACCTTCAGCCCCACCGGCTCCATGGCCACCGCCCGCACCGGCGACACCGCGACCCTGCTCGCCGACGGCCGCGTCCTCATCGCCGGAGGACGGACTCTGGACGGGAGGACCTGGCATCTGCTCTCCTCAGCTGAGCTGTACGACCCGAAGACCGGCACTTTCAGCCCCACCGGCTCTATGGCCACAGCTGTCACCGGCCCCGCCGCGACGCTGCTCTCCGACGGTCGCGTCCTCGTCTCCGGGGGCGACGCCGGCGGGTCCGCGATGGTCTCCTCGGCTGAGCTGTATGACCCCAAGACCGGCACCTTCAGCCCCACCGGGTCGATGGCTGCCGGTCGGGTCGGCCATATCGCGACGCGGCTTTCCGACGGCCGCGTACTGATCACCGGGTACGCGAACCCGGCCGAGCTGTACGACACGGCGACCGGCACCTTCAGCGCCACCGGCTCGACGACTACCGACGGCACCGCGACGCTTCTTTCTGACGGCCGCGTACTGATGACCGGATACGTGAACCCCGCCGAGGTGTACGACCCGGCGACCGACACCTTCAGTCCCACCGGCTCGACGGTCGTCGCTCGAGGAGGCGCGACCGCCACGCTGCTCTCGAACGGGCGCGTCCTCATCGCCGGAGGTAGCGCCACCGGACCAGTCTCCACCACGTCAGCCGAGCTGTATGACCCGGCGACCGGCACCTTCAGCGCGACGGGCTCGATGGCCACCGGTCGAGTCAGCCATACCGCGACGCTGCTCCCCGACGGCCGCGTCCTCATCGCCTGCGGTACCGCCGGAAACGCCCTGGCCGATTTCGACTCAGCCGAGCTGTATGACCCGGCCAGCGGCACCTTCAGCCCGGCCGGCTCGCTGGCCACCCCCAACCCTCACTAGCCGCCAGGCTCTCGGCGGCCAGCTCTCGGCGGCCGGCTCGCGGCGTCACAATAGCGGTCGAGCATACTCGGCCAGGGTCGCCAGGGAGAGCGAAAGCAGTGCATCGACCAAGGGGCGAACTGCGCGTCATAACCGGCCCCATGTGCTGCGGCAAGAGCGAAGAGACGATGCGGGAGCTGCGCCGCGCCGTGATCGCGGGCCGGCACGTGCTCCTCCTTCGCCCGTCCGTAGATACCCGAACCGATACGGACCAGGCCCGCAGCCGATCGGGAATGACGTTCCCCGCCCAGACCCTGACGGGCTCGGCGCAGATCCTGCCGGCGGTCGAGGCGGCGGGCGCCGACTTCGTAGCCCTCGAAGAGGGCCAGTTCTGGGACGATGGGATCTTCGCCGCCGTTCAAACGATGATCGACAAACGCCTCGTGGTGATCGTCAACGGCCTCAACCAGGACTACCTGGGCCGGCCATTTGGGCCCATGCCGACTCTGATGGCTCTCTCTGACGAGGTGAGGAGCCTCAAGGCGATCTGCCAGGTCTGCGGCGAGGAGGCCACCAAGACGCAGCGCCTCCACGCGGACGGTTCGCCCGCCGGACCGGACGAGCAGCTCATCCTTCCGGGCGGGTTCGAGCAGGACCAGGTGGTCGATCGATACGAGGCGCGCTGCCGGCTGCATCACGTGATCGGGCCAAAGCACCAGCGGCGGCGCTAGCGGTGGCTCAGCCGCCCGCGCCCCGGCCCGCTCAATAGGGCGCCGATTCGGCCTGGAGCCACCGATCAGACCTGCCGGGATGAGGCAGCTCTGGCGAGGTAGACAGTCCACGCCACGGCGAGGACCGGCTCAGCGGCGAGGATCAGAATCACCGACACGCTTGCCGTACCCCAGTTCCACGGAATCAGTGCGAGCGCCGTTCCCTGACCGAAACCCAGGGCGATCGTCGCCACGACGTTCGAGATCCTCCGCTCCCATCGGCCCTTTGGGCTATTCGAAGGGCTCGCTATCTGTCGCGCGATCTTTGGGACCCACGTCCCTCCCCGGTTGACGACCAGGACACTCGAGAAGCTGACGAACCAGAACGCAAAGGCTGTGGTCAAGGCAAGAGCGGTGAGATCTGACATGAACCTTCCCCTACTTGGAGTTCGCGCCCTGCACGAGCAGATTCCGGAGGAATCTGAGGAGGTTGTTCCAGGCTCCGTCTCCAGAGAGCCCTTGACGTCGTGTAACGCTCCCTAACGGCCGAGGATCTCGCGACGGAACCAGATCGCAACCGCGACGAACGCGCCAACGAGGAACACCACCGCCCCGACGTCGAGAATCGCGAAGTAGGCCGTCGACTCCTTTGTCTGGCCCGTCACCGCGAGCGCTAGCCCTCCGGCCACCCAGAACATGCCGATGCATGCGGCCAGGGCGTCGTCGATCATGATGCGGCCTTGTCGCACCGCGAACAGGCGCCGAGCCCAGGCCGGGGGATCGTTCCAAACGCCGGTCGGATGCTCGCGCTGGGTACCGCGGCCAAGACGCGACGCAATGAGAAAGCCCGCTCCGAAGAAGATCATGACGGTCGGGGTTACCATCGGCGACTCCTATCGGACCTGCCGAGACGACGCAGCTCTCGCGAGGTAGACGGTCCACGCCACGGCGAGGACCGGCTCAGCGGCGAGGATCAGAGTCACCGACACGCTCGCTCGGCCCAAGTTCCAAGCAACTAGTCCGAGCGCCATCGCCTGACCGAAAACCAGGGCGATGGTCGCCACGACGTCCGAGATCCTCCGCTCCCAACGGCCCTTTGGGCGATTCGAAGGGCTCGCTATCTGTTGCACGATCTTTGGGACCCACGTCCCTCTCCGGTTGGCGACCAGGACACTCGAGAAGCCCACGAACCAGAGCGCCCAGGTAGTCGTGCAGACAAGAGCGACGAGATCAGACATGAACCTTCCCTACTTGGATGACGCAGCTCTGGCGAGGCCGGTAGACGCTAGGCCACGGGAACGCGAACCAGAGCAACCTCCGGGTCGCGCATCGCCATCAGCGATACGCCGATGCCATACGTCAGGAACTGGCCTTCCGGCGTCAGCTCGATCACGCAGCTCTCGGCCAGCGTCGGCGGCAGAAGCCGGGCGAACTTGGGCGGCAGCGAATCCCGGTCGAGCATGCAGGGCTCTCCCACGTGCGCCCTGGCACGGAAGCTGATAGCTGCCGGCGGGATCGGGAAGAGCGAGGCCAGGATCCCGCCGCGGCGGACCGGTACCGTGAGGGCAACGAGCTGATCCTCCGCGATGGTGCGCGCCTTCCAGCTGCTTGCCGCGACCACTACCACGAGGCGCCGTCCCTTGGTCCCGTACACAACGCCGCTCGATCGCGGTTCGCCGGAGGCGGTGACGTGACTCATAACCGCGAACGTGTGCTTGTCCAGCGTTCGCCAGACTTCCTCGACGGTGAGGCGTGGCGAAGTCTGGGCGGACGTTGCGGTGCTCATGGCTGCCTCCGAGCGTTGGTTCCTGACGGCAAAAGGCTACTCGGTAGAGCGGGACGCGGTGACGACGTAGCCGATAGGCGGCCCCGGGGCCGGGCGCCGGCTTAGGTTGCCGGGCCCGGCTCCCAGAGGCTCCGGAGCCCTACATGTAGTAGCCGGTGATGTCGAGGATGACGTCGGTGCTCGCACTCCCGGCGCCACCCACGACGAGGGTGACCTGGCGCTCCGCCGTTCCGGCCCCGAGGCTGACTACACCGCCGGCCGCGATCGTCGCCCCAGAAGCCGTCCAGTTGATCGTCGAGGCCGTAACGGTCGTTGTCGTGCCCGGCAGGACGGAGACGAAGCCGGGGTTGCCGGTGGTGGTCACCGTGAGCGTGAACGAGATTGCCCTGGCCCCCACGGGGATAGCGTTGGGGGTGGTCACCGCGCCGGTGTTGACGTTGATCGCGTCCTTCACGTTGATCGTGCGGGGCGCCCCCTGGACGATCTTGCTGCTGAACCGGGAGTCGAAGACCCGGACCGGGGTTATCGGCACGAACGAGAGCGTCGGCTGCGTGTACTGGAAGATCACCCCGACAAACCCGTTCGTCGAGTCGGTGTCAGAAAGGTCCATAGCCCAACTGTGGCCTGCCGTCAGCGTCAGGCCGCTCGGGAAGGTCCTCGTCGACTGGACGAGCCCGGGCCCATTCGGGGTGGCCGGCAGGGAGTAGGTGGCTGTGTCGGCACCGGTGCTTGTGTCCTGGTCGACCAACTCCCAGGCCTGGTTCGTGGCGCCCGTGGCATAGCCGTAGACATCGATCTGCAAGAGCGTGGCACCCACCGGGAGCCCGAGGGGGGCCAGGATGGGCCAGTTGGCTACGGAGTTGTACTGGTAGTGGATGGGGTTCACGTAGGCGGTAATGACGGTGGCACCCGCGGCGTTGTAGTAGGGGAATGTGTCGGAGTCGCCGAGCGTGCCCATCTTTGCGCCCGGGATGGCAGCCGGCATCGCAACGTTGGTTCCGCCGGAGAGCGTGACTTGGGCACCGCTGCCGGGCTCTAGCACGGGATCCTTGGGACTATCGGCTATGCCGATCGCCGGTAGCGCCAGGAAGACGACCAGAGGGATGCCAACCAACAGCACGCGAAGAGACGACCGCATTGAACACACTCCTGTTCCCACGCACAGGTCGGTTTCGCCAGTAGCTCGGCGCGGTCCCGGCGGCCAGTGTTCGGACCGCGCGTCGAAGCCCCCTGCACCGCCCACATCTTCCCACGGGCGCTGTGCGGCCTTTCTGGCCCCGACGCGGGTTGCCGCGGGTTTCGCTCCATTCACTCGGGCATGCGGCGGCGTCCTACCTGCCTAAGCTGTCAGACAGACAACACGGCCCCTCCCGGAAGTCCCGAGAGGGGCCGTTGCACGCTCAGAGTATGGCTGGCGAGGAAGGATTCGAACCTTCAATCCCCTGATCCAGAGTCAGGTGCCTTACCGTTAGGCCACTCGCCAGCGAGGCAGGGCGAAATCCTATCAGGAAATGCCCTCGCGGCATCCAGTTGCCGGGGTCAGAACGCGCGTTCGACATCCGCCACAGGCTGTGGTATGGTTGTGTTACGGCGCCAGAAGGCGTCGAACCTGCGGCACACGACCACTCCTCTCATCGGTTCTCGGCGAGAAAGGTTCGCTGAGGCCGCGCGAGAAGGAGTTTCTTTTTTGTACGCAGAGACAGACAAGACCCTGACCTGCATCGACTGCAATCAGGAGTTCATGTTCACCGCGAGCGAGCAGCAGTTCTACGCGGATCGTCAGTTCAGCGAGCCGCGCCGCTGCTCATCGTGCCGCGCAGCCAAGAAGGCCGCCCGCGGAGACACCGGCGGCGGCGGTTACTCGAGCGGCGGCTACTCCGGTGGCGGCAACGGCGGCTACGACCGCGGCCCGCGCGAGATGTTCAGCGCCACGTGCTCGAGCTGCGGCCGCGAGGCCCAGGTCCCCTTCCGGCCCACGGGCTCGAAGCCGGTCTACTGCAGCGAGTGCTTCACCAACCAGCGAGCCTCGAGCACCCGCTACTAATCCGCGACTAAACCAAAGGAGCCCGATCACCTCGGGCTCCTTTTCGATTCCGCTCGCGAGAGGTGAGCTCACCTGACCTCGAGCTGCCCGAGGGCGTGGGCCGAGCTCCTGAAGATCTCGGGCTCCGGGCAACGAGGCTAGAATCTCGCCGTGGAATCCGCTCCTGCAGACGGCTGGCTCGTCCGTGACGCCATCCCAGAGATCGACGCCGAGGCATGCCTCGACATCTACGCGCCGTTCATCCGCGACACGTGCGTCTCCTTCGAAGAGATAGTGCCGACGGTTGAACAGTTCCGCGACCGGATGCGCGCCACCATCGCCACGCATCCCTGGCTTGTGCTGGTGGTCGATGGCCGGATCGTGGGCTACGCATACGGATCGCAACACCGGTCGCGAGCCTCGTATCGCTGGGCGGCGGACGTGACGGTCTACGTCGATCCGGCGCACCGCGGCGTCGGTGCCGGCCGCCGTCTCTACTCCGCTCTCCTGGAGCGTCTCCGCCGCCAGGGCTACCAGGTCGCCTGCGGCGGCATCACGCTTCCCAACGAGGCCAGCGTGGGCTTGCATCGGGCCATGGGCTTCGAACCGGTCGGCATCTACCGGCGGATCGGCTGGAAACTGGGCGCCTGGCGCGACGTGATGTGGATGCAACTGGAGCTGGCCCCCGCAACCGACGCCGCCCCACCGGAGCCTCGCGGACCCAGCGACTAGTGCTGCCCTAGCCCTGCCGGCCCTGCGCCTGGAGCTTGGCCCAGGTGTCCTTGAGCGTCAGCGTTCGGTTGAAGACCAGGTGGCCGGGCTTCGAATCGAGGTCCGGGCAGAAGTAGCCCAGGCGCTCGAACTGCACGGTCTCCCCCACCGGCACATCGGCCAGCGACGGCTCCACCTGGCAGCCCACCAGGACCTTCTCCGAGTCGGGGTTCAGGTCGGCAAAGAGATCGCCGTCGGCGCCCGGGTCCGGCCTGGTGAAGAGGTGGTCGTAGAGGCGCACCTCGGCCGCCATCGCGTGGGCCGCGGAGATCCAGTGGAGCGTGGCCTTGGGCCGGCGGCCGTCGGGCGAGTCGCCGCCCCGAGTTGCCGGATCGTACGTGCACCGCAGCTCGGTCACGTTGCCGGCGGCGTCCTTCACGACCTCACGGCACGTGACGAAGTAGGCAGAACGCAGCCGCACCTCGCGGCCCGGCGCAAGGCGGAAGAACTTCGCCGGCGGATCCTCCATGAAGTCGTCCCGCTCGATCCACAGCTCGCGGCCGAAGGCGACCTTGCGCGAGCCGGCGGACGGATCCTCGGGGTTGTTGGCGACGTCCATCTCCTCAGCTTGGCCCTCTGGGTAGTTCTCGATGACCACCTTCAGCGGGTCCAGCACGGCGAAGCGGCGCGCCGACTTCCGGTTCAGCACGTCGCGCACGGCGTGCTCGAGCTGGCCTACTTCGATCGTGTTGTCTGCCTTGGCGACGCCGACCCCGACGACGAAGCCGACGATCCCCTCGGCGGGGTAGCCGCGCCGGCGCATGGCGGCGATCGTGGGCATGCGCGGATCGTCCCAGCCGCGCACGAAACCCTCATTCACCAGGCGAAGAAGGACCCGCTTGGAGAGGACGGTGTAGGTGACGTTGAGCCGGGCGAACTCGATCTGACGTGGCTTGGAGGGAACCGGCAGGTTCTCGATGAACCAGTCGTACAGGGGCCGATGGATCTCGAATTCGAGGCTGCAGAGCGAGTGCGTCACCCCCTCGATGGCGTCCGACTGGCCGTGGGCGAAGTCGTACATCGGGTAGATGCACCACGTGTCACCCGTCCGCGGGTGCTCCGCGTGCAGGATCCGATAGATCACCGGGTCGCGCAGGTTGATGTTCGGCGAGGCCATGTCGATCCGGGCGCGGAGCACGCGGGTACCATCGGGGAACTCGCCCTTCCGCATCCGCTCGAAGAGATCGAGGTTCTCCTCGATCGATCGGTCGCGATGGGGGCTGTTCCTGCCGGGCTCGGTCAGCGTGCCGCGGTGTTCGCGGATCTCGTCCGCGGAGAGGTCGTCCACGTACGCCTTGCCGGCGTTGATCAGGTAGACGGCCCACTCGTAGAGCTGCTCGTAGTAGTCCGACGCGTAGAAGAGGTGCCCGCCCCAGTCGAACCCCAGCCAGTGGATGTCCTCCTGGATGTGGTCGATGTACTCCTGCTCTTCCTTGGTGGGGTTGGTGTCGTCGAAGCGCAGGTTGCANNGATGTGCAGGTAGCCGTTGGGCTCCGGCGGGAAGCGGGTGACGATCGTCTTGTGCTTGCCGTCCCGCAGGTCGGCGGCCACGATCTCACGGATGAAATCGCTTCGCTCCGGCGCGGCTTCCGAGGGCGAGGTTGGTGGTTCTGCGCTCACGTGGCGACGGCTCCCGACTCGTGGCTCATGGAGAATGCCGCCGGCGAGGCAGTCAGGGCTTGGCCGCTCACCAGCAAGCGTGACTGAGCTTACCGCATCGGGGCCCCTCGGCCACGTCGCGACCGACTCGCCGGATGGCGAACCGGCCGCGGTATAGCTAGGGGCGGCCCGTGCCCGAGGCTCCGGACCGCCCTCGATCGGCTGCCAGACCCTGCGTCAGCCTGCCGAGTCGATCACCAGTTCGGGCATCGGGCCTGCAGGCTGCCTGAGATCGATGCCGTGAAGCTCTTTGGCCTGCGCGAGGAACCACACGGTGAACGGGTCCGTCGAGTTGACGAAGCGGCCGAAAGCCTCGGCGGGGTTGTCGCCCTCAAGGGTCACGAGGACCATGTCACCCATCGGCGTGGGCTGAAGGAAGGTTCGTTCGCGTACGCCCATGATCTTGCGCGAGGCGACGAACTCGCCGCGCCGGGCGCCGTTCAACTCGCCGATGAACTTGCGCCAGTCCGCGGTCTTGCCCGGGGCAATGGGGAACGCTACAGCCATGAGCGCCATGTGAGCTCTCCGATCGCTGGGACGCGGGGTTGGTGGATCCAACCCAATCGATCAACTCGGCTGAGCGTACGGGCTGCCCCTACATCCGGTTCCCGAGGAGGTGGGCATGCCGTCTCGCGCAACGATCGGTGGCGGGCGCAACCAGCAGCGCGAGCGCGGCTCAGCCGGCCGTCACAGGGCCCGCAACGCCCCTACCCGACGGCGTGACCGACCAGCGTCCCCAGCCCAAAGGTGATGGCCGCCGCGAGCATGCCCAGCAGGACCTGCCGGCCGCCCGTCCGCAGAACGCTCGAGCCCGTCACCACCGTGATAGCGGCCCCTACGAGCATCAGGGCAACGGCGCTGACCGCGATCGAGGCCGCAACCGCGCCCATGCCCGAGGCGACGATGAACGGCGACAGCGGCACGATCGCACCGAGCGCAAAAAGGAAGAACGAAGTCGCGGCCGCGACCCAAGCAGACCCGCCGAGCTCGTCCGGGTCGATGCCGAGCTCCTCGCGAGCCAGGGTGTCGACCGCGTGGCTCAGGTCACCCGAGACGATCGATTTGGACATCAGGCGCGCCTGGTCCGCCGTGAGGCCCTTGGCCTGGTAGATGAGCGTCAGTTCCTCTTCCTCCTCGTCCGGGACCTGGAGCAGCTCCTCGCGCTCAACCTTGACCTGATGGGCGTAGAGCTCACGGGCGCTCTGGACCGAGAGCCACTCCCCGATCGCCATCGAAAGCGCGCCGGCGAGCATCCCGGCGAAGCCGGCGATCAGGACGGCGTGGCCGCCTTGCGAGGCCCCGGCCACGCCCATGGAGATGCTGAGGTTCGAGACGAGACCGTCGTTGGCTCCCAGCACGGCCGCGCGGAGCTGGTTGCCGCCGCTGCCCCGGTGCCGGCCTTCGATGCTCGCGATCGTCCCGCCCGTGGCGCCTCCACCGGCTGCCAGCTCGCGGAAGAGGCGGGCGTGGGACCGCTCGTCGCCCGGCATGCGCCCCAGCGCCTCCGGCTGTTCGTCGTACATCGCCTGGTCCGAGGCCTCGCGCTCGGCGATCGTCGGCACCACGAGGCTCGGCCCGAAGTGGCGGGCGATGAACATCAGGACCCGCGACCGCCAGGCCGGACTCATCCGGCTCGTGTCCACGCCGGCCGCTTCCAGCTGCTTGCGCCAGACGCCAGCGTGGATCTCCTCGACCTCGACCATGCGGGTGTAGAAGTCCTGGAGCATCCCGCTCGGCTCTTTCTCTGCCAGGAGCGAGTAAAGGGCTACGGCATCGATCTCGCCCTGAAGGTTCTCGCGATAGCGGGAGATGTCGGCCTTCGTGACGGGCCCGGACGGCTGTGGCCCGACGGCCGGCGCGCGCTTCGCATCTGGGGTGGCGGCGTCCATCGGGGTGCCGGCGGCCTTGGGCTTGCCCGTACTGGGCTTGCCCGCCCTGGGCTTGCCCGTACTGGGCTTGCCCGCCCTGGGAGCGGGCCTCGTGTTGGGACTCATGCGCTAAGTGTCGCTCAGCTCCGCCCGAACGACAACGCCGGCCCTGCTCGGCCGGCGGCCCTGCTCGGCCGGCGGCGTTGTGCTGGGCGGCGGCGCCCCGGGTTGCGTTCTATCCGCGCTCGGCGTGTCGTCCGGCGGCGGCGCGCTGGCCCCTCTCGGCGACCGTCCCTCCGGTCGGTGGTCCTGCCAGCGGGCCCGGGATTGCGGTGCTCGGCATCCAGGCTCGGAAGCGATCGCTCAGCTTGAATCGGCGCTCCTTACCCCACACGAAGACGTCAGCACCGCCCCCGTACGGGCAGAACGCGTCTCCCGTGGCCGGGCAGAAGACGGCGATGCGGGCGATCCTGTCGCGCGACACCGCCAGCCACACTCGGTCCATGCACCCCCGCTGCCAGCTCAGCGTGACCCCCACGAACTCGGCCCGACTCAAATCCTGCAGGTATCCGCCGAGCGTTTCGATCCAGGAATCGGGTGGAGTGACGGGCGTCGCCCCAAGCGCTGTCAGGTCGGCCCTGTCTTCGTGGCCCGGGTCGAGATGGATGGCCAGAACCAGTACGGTCGTGCCGGTGAAGAGCGCGCTGGCCACCGCGTCGAACCGGGCGGCCGTTCGCTCGTCATCCTCTTTGGTGGCCCGCTCGGCACCGTCGCGCAGGTAGTGGATGCGGGCCCACACCGATTCGTGTGTGAAGCGCAGCATGAACCCAACGGGCGGCTGCCCGGAGTACTGCGCCTGCCAGGCGTCGAGCGCTTCGTCGACGTTCATCGGTGCCCTTGCTCGGAACTCGCGGCCAAGACCGCCTCCCCCACGCTACCGCCAGCCAGCACCGGCAACCTACCCGTCGGCGTGGCATGCAGGAGCGAAGCTCGGGCATACCGTACCCGGAATGGGATGCACATACAACGTGATCGCAGGCTGATCCACCCCGGCACGAAGTCATCTCGTCGCTGCGGAACAGCAGCCGGCGAACGGCGCCGAAGCCACGCCCCGCCGAGCCCCGCGGCGATGGCGATACCTCGGGGCGATCGCCTCAGGACGAAGCGGCTAGCCCGGCGCTGGCCTCCGGCGGATCCTCGGGCTCGGCCTGGTCGCCGGCCTCCCACACTTCGTAATGCTGGACCTCGTAGGTCTCGAACACATCGGAGGCGCCACGACGCAGTACCGGCGTCTCGAGTAGGTCCGTGCCCCCAACCCACCGATAGAGCGCATGGAGATCCTGCCACACGCTTACGAACAGGACCTCCTCGCTGCCGTCCCCATGAGACTGACGGCCCACATGGCCGTAGATGAATCCGGCGTGCCCTTGCGCGGCGTCCAGGGCCGCCTGCGCCTGCGCGCGGAACTCCGCCAGCCTCACCGGCTGTACCTGGCCGCGAAGGATCCGGATTATCAAGCGTCTCCCTGCCCTGTACTGGCACCGCCCCCGCGATTCTCGGGGACGTCGGCCCGATCGGCAATTACAGGGCCATATCAAGTCGATCCTGGCGTGACGACAAAACCATCAATCGCCGGCCGGACCGGGCGGCAAGACGGCTCTTTCGAGCCACGCCGGCCTTACATCCCGCTTACCTGCAGCCCGAAGTCCCCGAAGGCAGGCGCCCCAGCATCTCTACCGTCACCTCGAACAGAGAGCGACAAGGAGAACGAACCAGGTGAACCGTCCATCCAGCTACGTGATCCAGCTCGGAGCCGCGGCCCTGCTCGTCGGCGCGGTCGCGCTTGGCTGCGCGGGGCACGACCGGGGCGCGGCCAACGGGCCGACAGGCTCGAATCCCGCCGCAACGGCGCCCGGAACCCAAGCGGCCGAGACGCTTGCGCCGGTGCCGGCTCCCACGCCCGCTGATGCCACTCCGACCTCAGCAGAACCCGCGACCTCGACAAGCGCCCCGGGCGCGACGGCCGACCCCCTCGACGCCACTCTCTCGAACCTCGACCAGCTACTGAACGGCGTTGACGGCTCCCTTTCGGGCAGCGACGCCAGCGCCTCCGGCGGCGAGTAACCGCCTGCGGAATGTAAGGAGCAATCGGATGAAGAACCGTATCCTAGCCCTGTTCGCCAGCCTCGTGATCGGCGGCTCACTCTTCCTGGTTTCCAGCGGTGCAGTCGCCGCCGTGACCCCGAGTGGACCATCGGGCAAGGGCGTCTGCGCCACCGAAGCCGCCGCGGTCAAGGCGGGAGCGAGTGTCTCCACCTTGCGAGCCATGGGCGATTGCGAGATCAACCGCCGCTTCGCGACCCTCACTCAGCTCGGCTCCAAGGTCTCCGGCTCGAAGCTCTTGACCAGTTCCGATGCCGCCGCGCTCACGGCCGAGATCGCCTCGACAACCTCGGGCCTCACGAGCCTCAAGGCCACGATCGACGCCGAGACCTCCATCCCCGCCCTGCGGGCCGAGATCGCAAGGATCGCGACCGACTATCGCGTCTATCTGCTGGTGGGTCCCCAGGTCAACCTGGTCTCCGCGGCCGATGGAGTGGTCGCCTCGCAGACGACCTTCGCCAAGGTCAACACCAATCTCACGGCTCGGATCGCAGCGGCCAAGGCAGCGGGCAAGGACGTCACCGCCGCCCAGGCGGATCTGGACAAGATGAACGCCGCCGTGACATCGGCCGTTGGGCTTGCGACGCCGCTGCCGGCCGCCCTGCTGCCCCTTACCCCGGCTCAGTACAACGGCGGAACGGCCGGGCCCGTCCTCGCGAACGCACGCACGGCTCTGGGCCAGGCGCGCGACCAGCTCAAAGCCGCGCGCGCCGACGCCAAGGCCTGCCGCGACGCCCTCAAGTAGAACCACCGCTCCCACTCAGAAAGCGGCTCCCCTCTTCGGGAGGGAGCCGCTTTCTCGCGCTCAGCGCACTTCTCCTCCCCGGGTGGTCGGCTCAGCCTCATCGGTGGCTGGCCCAGCCGCGTTGGTGGCGGGCCGAGCCGAACGGATCGGCAGCCCAGCCGCGTTGGTGGCGGGCCGTGCCGAACGGATCGGCAGCCCAGCCGCATTGCGAGCGCGGTCGCTTCACCGTCGAGGCAAGCCAGGTTGAACGCTATTCGGCTCGATTCCATGTGCGCCCGGTGCCCCGGTAGTGTCAAACTACCCTGTAGGGCCTTGCGGGGTCCCGTATCGTCTCATTCAGGGTCCGCGAGACACCCACTTCATGTGCCTTGCTCGAGAAGCGGAGGTCGTCATGGTCTGCGCAAGCTGCGGCGCCCAGATCGACAGTCCCGGTAAGTTCTGCGCCAAGTGCGGGGCGCCCCTTCCCGAGGCAGCGTCGGTCACGCTCAACAACGATTTCGCGGCGGTGCCGCCACCCCCACCGGAGGCGCCTCCGGCTGAGCCAGCATGGGCACAGCCCGCTCCCGCGCCGGCAGAGGCTCCAGCCGCGCCTCCGTGGGCGCAAACCCCGCCTCCGCCGCCTCCAGCCGCTCCACCCGTTTGGTCGCCAGCGCCGGCGGCACCGCCCGCCGCGCCGGCCTGGCCTCAGGCACCGGCTCAGCCGGCAGCCCCACCCCCACCGGCCGCGCCTCCGCAGTACGCCCCTCCGCCCTACGGTGCTCCGCAGTACGCCCCTCCGCCCTACGGCGCTCCCCAGTACCCTCCCCAGTACGGCGCTCCCCAGTACGCCGCACCGGTCGCCGCTGCGGCTGGCACGGGCATGCTCGCGGCTCTCCTCGCCGCCGCCGGCGGCGCGGTCGCTATCGGGTCGGCATGGCTACCCTGGGCCGTCACACCCAGCGGCGACTCGTTGGTCAAGCCGATCGACATCACGAGCACCTCAGACCCTGCCAACGCCTACTACCTGATCGCCGCCGGCGCGGTGGCGGCAGTTTGCGGTCTGATCGTGTTGATCGGAATGGCCAAGACGGCCAGCACTCGGATGCTTCTGAGCTTGGGCGCGATCGCCGGCGGCGCGGCCGTGTTGGTGGTCGAGTTCAACGCCATGAACGACATAAACACGCAGATCACCGCGGGAAAGGCCCTCGGCTTCGCGGTCTCCACCGGCATCGCCCTGTATGTGGGAGTAGCGGGCGGCGTCGCGGCCGCTGTCGGAGGAGTGCTTGGGTTGACCTCCAAGCGCTAGCCGGTCCCGGTCGGCAGCGCGGGGATCGGCCGGGCGATCGAGGCATCCTGTCGCCGATCGCCAACCATCTGACGCGAACTCGAACTGAGGCCCTGCTCTTCGGAGCGGGGCCTCAGTTATTCGTGCCGCCTCCGGGTCGAAGACGACCGCCGTCAACCGTGTTGCCGCCGCCCGGAGAGAATGGTTCAAGGATTCCAGGGGCGCGGTCGGTTCGGATCGCGCGACGGGGCATCCCCGATGGGATGCGGGCCGATCCATTCGGAGCGATCAGCTTCGGGCTCGACTGGCGTGCGGCCGGAAGGGCTCTCGGTGGGTTTGCCTGCCCCGCCCAGCGCCTCCGGTGCGCCCGGGGCGTCGATGGCAGCTCTCTCATCCGGGTGGTGCCTCGACCGGCCTGCCACCGTCCGGGCCGCGATCGGCTTGTGCCGCGCCGGCGGTGCGGCAGGTCCAGGCAGCGCGGCAGGCGGGGCCGTGGTTGCGGGGATGGCCCGCCGGGGCTCAGGCTGGCTCGGGGTCCGGTCGGCCGTCCTGTGAGCGGCAAAGCCGGCGGCTCCGGCCCGGACGGCGGGAACGGCGTGGAGCCGCTCGGGGACGGTGGCCTTCGGGAGCGCCTTCGGCTTCGCCACCGCCAGGCCCTTCGGGGGCGCCTTCGGCTTCGCCGGCGCCAGACCCTTTGGCTTCGAAGGTCGCGCAACGGCCGCTGTGCCTGAGGCTGGCTTCCGCTTCGCGGTGCCGACCCGCGCGGCTCCGGCGGTCGCCGTGGCGACGGGAATCGCCTGAGGAGCGCGGCCGTCGATCCCCGCGATCAACCCGCGGACGAACTCGCAGATCCGGTCGGCTTCCTGGTCGACTCCCTTGAGGACCTGGCCCTCGACCTGCACGGCGACGATGCGATGGCCGCCACTGGCTTCCACGGACAGCTCGCTGACCGTCAGCTTGGACCACCGGACAAGCTTGGCCGTGGCTCGTGGGCCGCCTTCCGGCCCGGAGAGCCGTATGGCCACGGATATGAGCCCCGCCGGCGTCGCCGCGAGAATCGCGTACCGAAACTCGGGATCGTCCCCCCAGACCACCCAGCACTCCGGATCGGGATCGGCCCCCAGATCGTGCAGAAGCGGATTGAGAACGGCCATGACCCGGTTGCTCATCGAGTCCCGAGTCGGGGCCGCCTTCCGCCACTCGCTCAGTCGCATCGGATCGCCTCCCAGCCAAACGCGGCGACTTTCACGCCATTGCGCTGAGGCTATCACGACGCGGCTCGCGGACGACACCAATTCGATCTCGCGAACGACGCGATGGCAGCCTCGCGAATGACGCGGTGGAGAAATCGCGGCGCGTATTCTGGCCTCTGCGGCCAGTCGGCCGGCATCGCCCGACTCGGGCCGAAACTCGAGCGCGGTCCGTCACCGACTCAAGCTCGAGTCTACGGAGAGGTGGTGCATATGAGAGTTGACCGGGGTCGACTCAACTGGGGAGTCTTCTTCATCCTGCTGGGCGCCGTGCCGCTCGCGTATCACCAGGGAGTCGTCCCCAGCTCCGCCATCGGCGAGGCCTGGCGGCTCTGGCCGTTCATCCTGGTGGGAATCGGGCTTGGCTTCGTCCTGTCGCGAACACCGGCGGCATTCCTGGGCGGCGTGGTGGTGGCTGCGACCATGGGCCTCGTGCTCGGCGGCATCTTCGCCGTCGGCCCCAACGTCGGCTGCGGCGGCGGCGGCAACAGCCCCACATCCGTAGTCCGGGACGGCTCCTTCGGAGGAGCCTCGACGGTGACCATGCACCTGCAATGCGGGTCGGCGACGATCACCACATCCACCGACGATCGATGGCACGTCAACGCTACCAACGACGCCGGGCGAGATGCCCGAGTCACCTCGGACTCGACGTCTCTCGAGATCGACTCGAATGAGAACGGCAACGGCTGGACCGACCGGGGCAAGGACGACTGGCAGGTAGCACTGCCGCGCTCGAGCCAGGTGAGCCTCTCGTCAACGCTCGATTTCGGGGATGCCAGGTACCAACTCTCCCAGGCGAACCTCTCGTCTGCCGCCTTCACCCTCAACCTGGGCTCGCTCCACGTCGATCTGACCGGCGCCAGCGTGGCCGACCTGACCGTCTCCACGAACCTGGGCTCGGCCTGGGTCGAGCTGAGCGGCTCATCCGACCTCAGCGGCACTCTCAGGACGAACCTCGGGTCGCTCGAGGTCTGCGCCCCGCCGGAGCTTGGCCTTCAGATCACCTCGACCGGGAGTCTCTCGTCGAGTGACTTCTCCGGCTTGGGGATGTTCCAGGCAGGCGGCGCGTGGCAGACGAGCAACTACGCGACCGCCGCGCACAAGGCGAACCTGACAGTGAACACGAGCCTCGGCTCCGTCAAACTCCATCCTGCGGGAGGCTGCAAGTGAATCCTCGACGACTCTACCGTTCTGCCGATGACCGCATCCTCGCCGGAGTGTGCGGCGGAGTGGCGGCCTACTTCGATGTCGATCCCGTCATCGTCCGGATCATCTGGTTCCTGTCGGTCCCGTTCACCGGCTCGCTGACCTTCTGGGCCTACCTGATCATGATCGTCGTCGTTCCGATCGAACCTTCCGAATGGCCGCCACAGTCCGCGTGGGCTCCGGGTGGGACTCCGACCGGGTTCGCCGGCGGCTACACACCCCCGCCGGGCCCTTCGAGCACAGCGCCCTTTGGCGGTCAGCCGGGCGCCACCGCCCCGGGAACCGCGGCCGGCCCAGAGACCCCGCCGGCGGGCACGACTCCTGCGTCCGGGCCGGCACCAGCCCCGGCCGCCGCGCCCGGCGGTTGGTATGGCGGTGATTGGTGGTCGCAGCGGCGCCAGGAGCGATGGCAGCGACGCGCGGAGCGCTGGCAGCAGCGAGCCGAGCGGTACGAGGGCCGCCGCGACCGCGGTCCGGGCCTCATCTTCGGCCTGCTGCTGATTCTCGTCGGCGGCATGCTGGCCTGGCATCAGATCGATCCGAGGGTGGACCTCGGCCTGTCGTGGCCGATCGTGGTCATCGCCTTCGGCGTGATCCTCGTGGCCTCGTCAGTGCGCTGGCACGACCACGACTGACGTCCGGACCCGGCAGCCCTAGCTCGCCGCGGCGCGGCGGCGGCGTCGCCTCCGCAGAAGCGCCAGCCCATAGCCGGCGCACAGCGCCAAAGCGGCCAGGCCGGCGCCAACAGCGACAACACCGGCCAGCTGCGCCGAGATGCCTGTCGTCTGGTCAGCAGGTTCGCCGGCGGGCCCGCTCAGCTGAGCTGCGGCTCCCCCCGGCGTGTATCCGCCGGCGCCGCCGCGCCCGGATACTTGGCCGACCACCAAGACCGGAGATGCGGCCGGCTCGGGGCCCAAAGAGGCTTCGGGAGTGGCAGAAGGAGCGGCTGAGTCCGTTGCTTCGGGAGTGGCGAGCTCCGTGGAGAGACTAGCCACAGGCTGGTCCGCAGTCGGAGTGGCCGCGGGAGTCACTCGGGGAGCGGGGCGAATCGGTGCGGGGGTCGGAGCGACCGTTGGCGCGGGCGTCGGAGCGGGCGTCGGAGCGGGCGTCGGATCCGGAGTCGGCGGTGCCGGCGGGACCAGATCGGGGAACGGCGACTGCGTAGGAGGGGGTGCGGTGCCATTCGGGCCGCCCATGCTGAAGAGGCAGTCGTAGTAGAAGGTGCCGTCTGCGGAGATCCAGCCTCCGCATCCGATCCGATCGTACCCACCCACGATGATCGAGGCGTGGCTGCCGCTGCTCATCCACCCGAGGATGCCGTGGCCGGTCGTGGAGTAGCTGTACGACTCGAACGTGGTGGCTTTGCCCGAGTAGTCCACCAGGAACTGGTCGGTGCCGTAGCCACCGTTCTGCAGCATGATCTCGCCCACGTTCCCGTAGTTGTACGCGGACTGGAGGAGCGAGACGAACTTGACGTCCTGGCACAGGCGCAGGCTGTGGGAAACGTAGTTGTTCTCGGCTCCGTCGCGCGCTCGGCCGAGCATCACGAGCGAGGGGTCGCTCGGGCAGGACATCGACGTGTCACGAGCCAGGCCGGCCAGGACCGGGTCGACTCGCAGAGGGCCAAGGCCATTCGCGGCGCGAACACCGTTGATCAGGCGCACGTATTCAGAGGCTTCGGGATCGGCAGGACCGGACGCGGCGCTGACGAACGGAACGGCCAACACGAGTGAGGCCGCGAGCGACAGGGCGCTCAAGGCGAGGGCAGAGGCGAGGCTGCTGAGGCGCGGTCGGTGCGTACTTCGCACGAATGGTCTCCTCCGGACGGGTAGAGGCTGACGCGTCGAGGCTGGTTACGATCCCCCACCCCACTCCGGTGGGCCCAGGGTCGTGCGGCCCAGTCTCTGGCACATTGACAACCACCCGTTCAGGCGGCTAGGACGGCGGTGTCGCTCGTCGTAGTAGGGGTCGGCAGGCTCTTCCGAGCCCTTAGCTACAGTCCGGTGCGGAGAGTCACCGCACAAGTGGTACTTGTGCGGCAAGCGGGTGAGAAGAAATCCCAACCCATTCGGAGCGGTTCCTTCACCCAAGCCACGGCCGGCGCAGGGAGAGGTCCGCGCTCAACCCAATGAAGGCGTCGCGACCCCCGTAACGACAGATGTGCCGTGGGCGGTCCCCGAACCGTGAGACCGCAGCCGAATACCTAGGACTGCGCCGCCTTCACGCAGGGGAGCAACAGGGTGTCCGTGCGCCTGATGTGAGTGGTCAGCCAGCGCAGCATCTCGACCTCGACCCGCACCACCAGATGGGCGGTGGCGCCATCCCTCTCGAAGGCATCCGTAAGGTCCGCGAGCGTCGCCACGAAGTCCTTGTGGGCCAGCATGTTCGCCTCGGCCGCAGGGCACTTGTACCTGACCATGCATTCCTCTTCGTGGCCGAAATGAAAGGTCGAATAGGCGCCCAGCTTGGCCAGTAACCCCTGGATCTCCGAACGCGCGCGGCCCCGGCTGATGGCTTCCATCAAGTCGTTCAGCCAGGCAATGAGCTGCCTGTGCTGAGCATCCACCGTGTCGACTCCGGTCGCCATCGACTCGTCCCACTGAATTCTTGGCATTTGGGTCTCCACTGTCTGTCGCCGGCCGGAGCCTCGTATTGGTGACCGCGGCCGCCCGTGCCGCGGTTCCGCCAGATGGATGATCCAGGCCCTTTTCAACCGGCCGTCAGATAGCCATTCTATGTTCGTCGCGGGTCCGCGCCCACGGATCCGTCCGGCCTGTCCGGTGCAGGAGCCAATGAACATGACCGCGCCGCTTTCCCCGACTGTCAAGCAGACTCACAGCAACCGCAACCTCCTGATCGTGGTTGTCGCCGTCTTCGTCCTGGCCGTGGCCGCGGCCGGGGGCTACGGACTCTGGTACATCCTGATCGGTCCGGCGAGCCCCGCGGCCGTGAGCGCGGAGGCGCCGGTGATTCCGGTGAACGCCTCAGTCCCTGCCCCGGCCTCGTTCGACGGCACGTGGCAGGTAAATACCAGCTTCGGCTCGATGAGCGACTTCAGCGCCTCCTGGGCAGGCTACAGAGTCCAGGAGCAGCTCGTGGGTGTCGGCGGCCATACCGCCGTCGGGCGAACGCCGAAGGTCTCCGGATCCATGACTCTCACGGGCTCGATCATCGACAACGTCCAGATCACGGCCGACCTGACCGCGCTCGCCAGCGACGACTCCAATCGTGACGGCCAGCTGCGTCGCCAGGCAATCGAGACCGACACCTACCCGACGGCGATGTTCAAGACGATCCAGCCGATCGACCTCGGATCGCTGCCGGCCGACGGCAAGATCGTCAGCGTGACCGCAACGGGCGCCCTGAGCCTCCATGGCACGATCAAGACCGTTCAGATCACCCTCCAGGCGCAGCGCCAAGGCGGCATCATCGCCGTTGCCGGCTCGATGCCGGTCATCTTCGCCGACTACGGCTTCAAGGGGCCCAACTCCTTCTCGGTCGTGTCGGTTGACGACCACGGCGTCATGGAATTGCACCTTCTGTTCACTCACGCCTGATGCCGGTTCGGCGTCTTCAGGACCGCCGACGGGATCGTAAGGAGAAGCGATGTCATTCGCGCGCTTCCTGGGTAACCGTCCGCCACAAACCGCTATAGACCAGCCGCCCGCAGCCGCCGAGACGGAGGCCGTTCGCCATATCGTGGCCCGGCTGGAGGCATTGCCTCCGGAGCAGGCCCGCTTCCTGGCCGGCATGGCCTACGTCCTGGCCCGGGCCGCCTACGCGGATCTTGAGATCAGCGACGCCGAGACCGCCGCGATGGAGCAAGAGCTGACGGGCTCGGGCCTGGATGCCGCCCAGATCGTGCTCGTGGTGGAGATGGCCAAGCTTCAGGAGAAGACCACGGGTGGGACGAGCGACTACCTGGTGACCCGCGAGTTCAAGGAATCCTCAACCCCCGAGCAGCGTCTGACCCTGCTGCGGGCGTGCTTCCGGGTCTGCGCCGCGGACGACTCCATAAGCGGGACGGAGAGTGCGACCCTCGACGAGATCGCCAGTGAGCTCGACATCACCGGCAGAGAGACGGCGCCGATACGGGCCGAGTTCGCGGACAAGATCTCAGCTCGTCTGGGATTCGGCTCCTTCTCGGCCAATCAGGACTGACTCGCCTGTCCCGCGAAGCTCTCTAGGCCGCGCGGCGAGGCAAGCCGACCGAGTCCGTGCCGAACCAGGTGCCGGAGCTTCCCTGGACGATCGCGACCGCGTTCTCCAGAGCGCCGATGGCGGCGAAGCGGCCGCCGCCCCGGACGAACTCGGCGCAGGCCCGGACCTTCGGAGCCATGGAGCCGGACGGCCAGGCCCCCACGGCCAGTCCCTCGAAGGCCTCGTCCACTGAAAGCCGCAGGATGGCCTCCTGGCGCGGCGTACCCCAGCGCCGGTAGACGGCGTCGACGTCGCTCAGCAGCACCAGGCCGTCGGCGTCGACGGCGCGGGCCAGGACGACGGCCGCCAGGTCCTTGTCGATGACGGCTTCGCAGCCCTCGAGCAGACCGTCCTGTCCTTCGATGACGGGCACTCCCCCGCCGCCGGAAGCGACCACGAGAGTCCCGGAGTTCACGAGCGCGCGAATTGCCGCCGCCTCCAGGATCCGGATCGGAGCCGGCGACGGCACCACGCGCCGCCAGCTGTTGCCGTCCGGGGCGATATCCCAGCCCCGAGTCCGGGCATGCTCGCGGGCCGTCGCCTCATCGTAGATGGGCCCGACCGGCTTGGTTGGATTGCCGAACGCCGGGTCGTCGGCCGCGACCACGGTCCGGGTCACGATCACCGCGATCTCACGGCGCCTGCCGCGCTCGATGAACGCGTCGTTGAGGGCATTGGCCAGCAGGTAGCCGATCTGGCCCTGCGTCTCCGCGCCGAGCACGTCGAGTGGCGGCGCAGGCACCACCGACGCGGCCATCTCCGCCCCGATGGCGAGGAAGCCGACCTGGGGACCGTTGCCGTGGGTGACGACGATCTCCGCCCGGCTCCCTTCGGCCAGCGTGACCAGGCCCCGTGCCGCCGCGATCAGGTTGTGGCGCTGGCCCTCGGTCGAGCCCGGCTCGCCCCGCCTTATCAGGGCGTTGCCGCCGAGCGCGATCGCCAGGCGTGTCACCCCAGACGCTCCCAGCGTTCTCGACCCGTGATCAGCAGATAGAGGAGCGCCTGTTCGGTGTACCAGCGGTTCTCCGCCTCGTCCCAGACACGGGACCTCGGCCCGTCCATCACCTCGTCGGTGACCTCGTCGCCTCGATGGGCAGGCAGGCAGTGGAGGAAGATCGCACGCGGAGCCGCGAGCGTCATGAGGGCCTCGTCCACGCGGTACCCGGCGAACTTCCGAGCCCGCTCCTCGCGCTCCTTCTCCTGACCCATGCTGGCCCAGACGTCCGTGTACACGGCGTCCGCGCCACTCACCGCCGCCCTCGGATCGTGGCCCAGCTCGATGCCGCCGCCGTTCACAAGGCAGTTGGCGCGGGCCGCCTCGACGATCGCGGCCTGCGGTTCATGACCCACGGGCGCCGATACGGCCAGCGTGAAGCCGAGGTGCCCGGCCGCCTGGATCAGGGAGTGGCAGACGTTGTTGCCGTCGCCGACGAACGCGACCCGCAAGCCCGCGAATCCGCCGAACTCCTCCTGCAGGGTCATCACGTCGGCCAGGGCCTGGCAGGGGTGGTGATCGTCGGTCAGGGCGTTGACGATCGGGATCGAGGCATATCGCGCGAGCTCCTCGACCCTGGCCTGCTCGAAGGTGCGAATCACGAGGGCCGAGAGGTATCGCGACAGGACGCGAGCCGTGTCGGCGATCGTCTCCCCGCGGCCGAGCTGAAGCTCGTCGGAGCGGAGCGCGATCGGCAGCATGCCGAGTCCCCAGATGGCCGCTTCGAAGCTCACGCGTGTTCGCGTCGACGGCTTGTCGAAGATGAGACCCACCCGGCCGCCCGGGAGCGACTCGCGGGTCATGCCCTTGACCTTCTTGGCATCGGCGGCCAGGTCGAGGACTTGGCGGATCCCCTCGCTGCCCAGGGAATCCAGAGTCAGCAGGTTCTTGGCCATCACCGGACCCTCCTCTAGCGGCTTGACCCGGCCTTCGAGCCGGCGCGCGCCAGCTCGACGATCGGCCCGAGAAGATCGGTCAGGCTCGGAGCTCCGGTCTGCGACGCCATCTCCTCGAGCTCATAGCGTACCCGGACCACGGGCTTGCGCAGGTGCAGGACTCGAGTCAGGTCGATGGGAGTCGCCGACAGGACCAGGTCCGCCGGCATGGCGTTGAGGGTCGCCTCCAGCTCGCTCATCTGTGCCTGGCCGTAACCCATGGCCGGGATCAGGTGCTCGAGGGCCGGATAGCGGTCCAGAGTCTCGGCCAGCTCGCCGACGGCATACGGCACCGGGTCGACGATCTCGGCCGCGCCATAACGTCGCGCCGCAACTACCCCGGCGCCGTAGGTCATGCCGCCATGGGTGAGCGTGGGGCCGTCCTCGACGACAGCGACGCGCTTGCCGGCGATCTCGCCGCCCTGCAGCGTCAGAGCCGAGCGGGCCAGGATAACCGGCGCACGCGGGTTCAGGGCGGCGACGTTGGCCCTCACCTCGGCGATCTGTTCGGGCGTGGCCGAGTCCATCTTGTTGATCACCACGACGTCGGCCATGCGGATGTTCGTCTCGCCGGGGTGGTAACGCAGCTCGTGGCCGGCCCGCAGCGGGTCCGCGATGACGACGAAGAGATCAGGCCGGTAGAACGAGAAGTCGTTGTTGCCGCCTTCCCAGATGACGACGTCGGCCTCGGCTTCGGCCTGGCGCAGAATGGCCTCGTAGTCCACTCCGGCGAACATCACTCGCCCGGCGTCGAGGTGCGGCTCGTACTCCTCGCGCTCCTCGATCGTGGTCTCGTAGCGGTCCAGGTCCGCGAGCGTGGCATAGCGCTGGACCCTCTGGGCGACCAGATCCCCGTAGGGCATGGGGTGGCGGACGACGACGACGCGCAAGCCCGCTTTCTCGAGCAGCGCGGCGAGGTACCGCGTCGTCTGGCTCTTGCCGGCGCCGGTACGAGTAGCGCCCGTGGCGAGCACCGGCTTGACGCTGCGCAGCATCGTGCGCTGAGGTCCCAGCAGTTCGAAGTCGGCGCCGCAGGCCAGCGCCCGGCTGGCCGAATGCATGACGAACTCGTGGGAGACGTCGCTGTAGGCGAAGACCACCAGATCGACCGACTTCTCGGCCAGGAGCTGCTCCAGCTCCGACTCGGCCACGATAGGGATCCCCTCAGGGTAGAGAGGCCCCGCCAGCTCCGGCGGATAGCTCCGTCCGGCTATCCCGGGAATCTGAGACGCAGCCGCAGTGAACGCCACGACCTCAGAGGCCGGGTCGTTCCGGTAGACGACGTTGAAGTCATGGAAGTCGCGACCAGCCGACCCCATGATCACGACCCGCTTTCGATCCATCATTCCGACCCTTCCGCAGTCGCGCCGTTGGGTATGCCCCGGCAGCGGACCTGGAGCCGACGAGCCGGTTCCGCCTCTGGTCCAGCGGTCGTCTAGCGATGGGTAGTGTCTCCGGCGGAAGGGTTGCGCGCAATCCCCAGCCTGATCGCGAGCACGACCGCCCGCCAGGTGGTTCGATTCGAGCGGGTCCGGCTCTCGCCGGCCCGCCGGCGCCGTGCCGTCTCTCGGTCGCGATCGCCTCCCCGCCTAAGGGGCCGGCCGTCTGCCCAGCGCCTCGGCGATCGCATCCGTATCCAGGCCCACCGGTCTGGCGCTCCGAACGATCATGGCACCCTGCAGGAGCATCGAGAGAGACGCCAGCTCGCCCGCCTCCGGACCGCTGGCGCCCAGCATCGTGGCGTCGACGTTGCGACCCACGAAGGCCTGGACGTCGCCCTCGAGTCCCCAGGCATAGCCCCACAGCGCCGCCTCTTCGGAGTTGGCGAGCCACGGAGGCATCGTCCCCGGGGCACCGGAGAGGGCACGACGCAGGGTCCGCCGGTAGGCCCCTACCATGGCCGTGGTCATGGCCCCGTCCGCGGTCCTCAGGGGCAGCGGCATCCGTCGCGAGCCCGGCAGAATGACCAGGCCCGCAATTCCCAGGCAGACGGCCGCGACCGGCTGGATGAGGTAGACGGAGAGACCGACAGCGAGGTACAGCGCTGCCCCGATTGCCGTCCAAACGGCCGACGTCGAGCGAGATCCCAGGTTCAGCCAGCCGCGTCCGCGGGCGATCCGCTCGAGCTGCTCGGCCGTCTGCTCGAAGAGCGGCCGAAGCTCGCCGAAGGCCATGGAGCCGGTCGGTGTCTCCGACCGGGACCGCAGGCCCGCGAGGAGCGACTCCTCAGCCGGACCCAGGGGGCGCGACCCCGCCAGGCCGACCGAGGCTGCGGTGCCGTGTGGATCGCCTGCCGCCAGGCCCGAGCCCGCCCCTCCCACGACCCGGATCGCACCGGCCGGTCCAAAGGGACTCGATCCATCGTAGAAGGCGATCCGGCCGTGAGCCGCGAGGTCCAGCAGCGCCACCGTGATGGCTCGCGTCGAGTCCAGCGGTGAGGCGACGAGCGACGCCAGCGCGGGAGTCATGTCGGGTGGAGGCGCCGGCAGCAGCACCGAGTCGTCGTCGGCGTAGCCGCTCTCGCGTCGGCGGCGGAGCCTGTCCAGCAGGTACAACACGACGATGGCGATCGACGCCAGGAGACCGAACACGCTGGCCTGTATGTTGGTTTCGACGGAGAAGAACGACGTCAGCCGGTCCCGGACCCATTGCACGGCGGTCGCGCCGACCTCGGTGGGACTCAACGGCGTCCCCACGGCATCGATCGCCTCGAGCAGGGCCGCCTGAACGTCTCCCCCGGGCGCCGTCTCGTCGGACAGAGTGTCGAAGGTCCACGGCGATCGGGTCTCGTACGCATCCCAGAGGGCGGAGTCTGAGTCGATGTAGCCGCCGATCTGTGTGTCGTGCACTCCGAATGCGATTACCAGCGATCCGGCGAAGGAGGAGCTCATGTTGCTGAAGAACGCCGTCGACTCCGGGCTGTCGTTGCTCGTAGAGAGATCGATGTAGACCGGAGCCTTCAGCTTCTCCCCCAGCGCCGTTGCCGCGGCCTCGGCTTTCTGGTGGCTCGCCGAGTCCAGAGCGCCCGCTCCATCGAAGACGTGCGTGCCGTGCAGGAATCCGTCCACTCGGGCGAGCGTGCTCAAAGAGAAGCTCTCGAAGCCCTCGAACCCGCTGGACGAATCGCGGATGAACTTGCCCGCTCCTAACGAGAGCCTCCCCTCCAGGGTGGTCCCCAGTACGGTCGAGCCGCTGCTCTCCCAGCCGATCAGGAGGATCCCGTCGACCTGCCAGGACTCCGCGATGGTGTCGCCGCTGGGGAGCTTGAGCAGGTCGTCCGTGTAGATGACGACGCGCCCGCCGCCTGCCTCCTCGATGCTCATCGCGAAGGCCTCGGCCCTCGCTTGCGCCTGGGGAGTCAGCAGGTCTCCGTAGTCGTAGACGTGGCGGCCCGGCAGGAAGCTCGGCAGCGGATCCGCCGCCCGCGCGTGCCCCGCGGCAGCGATGCCAAGCAGCGCCAGCACGAGAGCGCCGAGGGCGAACGCGGCGATCAGCTTCCGTCCCGCCGCGTTGGTGCGGAGTCCGGACGCAACCTCACCTCTGGCCGAATGAGTTCCCATCGGACCTCCCAAGATCCCGCCGAAGAAGCCGCCTCCCCGGCGCCGCCTGCAGCGTCGAGCCTAGCGCGCGGCGAGCCGCGAGGTGACGCGATTCCGACTCATGGCCCGGCCAGGAACTGGAACATCCCAAAGACGCCGGCGGCGAGCAGGACGATCGTCAGCGCCCACAGCACCACCGTGTGACGGCGCGAGTTGACAAGGTCGCCCAGCAGCTCGCGGTCGCTGGTGAGGCGGACCAGGAACGACAGCGGGAGGGCCAGGACTACGACGTTGAAGACCATCGCCCCCACGCATACGCGCACCAGGTCGTGCGAGACGAGGGCCACCGCGGCGGCGGGGAGAACCTCGAGCAGGTAGACGCCGTAGAAGCGGCGGGCCTGGTTGGGTCGAAGGTTCAGGCTGTGCGGCCAGCCCAACAGCTCCCCCACGCCCCACGCTGCCGAAAGGGACACGACCACCAGGGCAAGCAGACCCGAGCCGATGAGGCCGATCGCGATCAGCCAGCCCGCGCTTCCGCCGGCCAGGCGCGCAAGCCCCTCCGGCAGCTCCGCCACGTTGGGGGGAAGCCCCGCGGCCGGCGCAGCGGATTCCATCGCGGCGGCCGAGGCGATGACGATCGCCGCCATCAGGGCCTGGCTGGCGAAGGCGCCGAGCAGCGTCTCAATGCGTGATCCTCGCAGATCCTTGCGGGAGAGCTTCTTGTCCACGCTGGCAGATTGCTGATAGAAGAGCATCCACGGCATCACCGAGGCACCGACCATCGCCACTACCAGGGCGAAGTAGTCGGGTGGAAGGTCGTTCGGCACCGGGTTGAGATCGGACGCCAGATGGCCCAGATCCGGGTGACCGACTATCGCCAGGACGACGAAGCTGAAGAGAGCCAGCGAGAGCACCAGGGCAAGCCGCTCGAAGACCGAGTATCCGCCCGTCAGCACCATTCCGGCATGGACCGCCAGCGCGCCGATGATGGCGAGGGGGGCCGGGATGCCCAGGATGGCCGCACCGAGCGCGATTCCCGCGAACTCGGCGACGTAGGCCACGAAGTTGATGACCGCCATGCCGGCCACCGATACCGCCGCCCAGCGCGTCCCGTAGCGGACACGGACCAGCTCCGCGTGACCCTTGCCGGTTGCCAATGCCAGGCGGGCGGTCATTTCCTGAACGAGGAACAGCACCGGCACCAGGGCGAAGAGCGGCAGCAGCAGGGCGTACCCGGATGCGGTGCCGCCCTTGCCCGCCGTAACCACGCTCGGGGCGTCCACGTCCGCCAGCATCACGACCCACGCCGGCCCGACGACCCGCAGCCAGCGGACAAGAGCCGGGGCGCGCACGAACCCGGCCAGGGAGCGGAGGCCTTCCATCGCGGTCACGGGCCAACCATAACCGAGGGCGTTATCGATCCGGAGGGCCGAGGGGACCGCGCGGGCATGCTCTCTCGCCCGTTCGGCGGGGCCGCGCAGCCCGCCGACCGGACTGCCGCTGCCGGGTCAGGCCGGCTTGACCACGATCAGCGAGATGGGCCGGCTCGTCTTTGTCTGGTACGCCTCGTAGCGGTGGTGGTTGTTGTCGTTGACCAGCCGCCAGAGGCGCGGGTAGTCCGGGTCTTCCGGGTTGACGGCTCGCGCAGTTCCGCTCCAGCGCGAGCGCCCGACCTGCGCCTCGACCCGCGGGTCGGCCTCGATGTTGAAGTACCAGCCGGGCGGTCGATCGTAGCCGTGGTTGGAGGCGACAAGCACAAGCTCCTCGCCGTCGCGCGCGTAGACGAGTGCCGCCGTCCGGATCTGGCCCGTTCGCCGGCCCTTCGTCCGCAGCAGCATTGTGGGGACGCCGATCATCCGATGGCCCAGACGACCGTCGGTGCGCACGTATACGGACTGCTGAAACCCCATGAACGCGTTCTCGGCGGCGCTGATCAGACCCACACCCGCAGTGTAGATAGAACGGGCCGGCGCGGGATGGGGTCGCCCATCTCGGATCGCGGTCCGCGACCCGGGAGGCGCAGCCAGCCTGACTCCGCCCGGTCCAGACTCAAGACCTGGTCCGGGCCGCGGCCGGCCCTAGCGGCCTGCCTGCGTCATTTCGTCCGCAGCCGCGAGATCGACCCCGAGACGCTCGAGCGCGCTCAGGACCGCCCTCATCGAGGCCGTGGTGATGTTCGGGTCCATTCCAACGCCCCAGCGAACCTCGCCGTGCGAGCGGACCTCGACGTAGGCCACGGCCGTGGCCTCTTCGCCCGCGCCGAGGGCATGCTCGGCGTAGTCGAGGACGTCGACCTCGATGCCCAGATCCTGTCGCAGGCCGTGGACCAGCGCCGAGATGGGCCCGTTGCCGTGGCCGGAGATAGTCGTGGTTGCCCCGGCGGTGGCCAGGCGTGCTCGCACGGTCACGTTGCCGTCATCCGACGCCGTGTCGTATCCGGCGAGTCGGGTCCGCGGTGCGGCCTGCAAGTACTCGGCCGCAAAGGCATCCCACATCTCCTCGGGCGTGATCTCCGTGCCGCTCCCTTCCGTGATCACCTTGATGCAGCGGCTGAACTCGATCTGCAGCCGGCGTGGCAGATCCATGCCGTGCTCGTTCTTCATGATGTAGGCGACGCCGCCCTTGCCGGATTGGCTGTTGACCCGGATGACCGCCTCGTAGCTGCGGCCGACGTGCTTCGGATCGATGGGCAGGTACGGGACCTCCCAGGTCGAGTAATCCGACGGAAGCGCCTCCATTCCCTTCTTGATGGCGTCCTGGTGCGAGCCGGAGAACGAGGTGTAGACGAGGTCGCCGACGTAGGGGTGCCTCGGCTCTACGGGCAGGCGATTGCAGTGCTCGGCCACCCGGCGGAGGGCGTCGATGTCGCTTATGTCGAGCTTGGGGTCCACCCCCTGGCTGAACATGTTCATGGCCAGGTTGACCACGTCCACGTTGCCGGTCCGCTCNNTACATCTCCACCGTGGCCGGCAGGTTGAGGATGATCGGCCGCTTCGGCGTCGGCTGGATGACGTCCATCACCGCGGCGCAAACCTCGACCGCGTAGTCGAGCTCCGTCCCGGTGAAGCTCTCCGGCGAGTACTCGTAACGAATCTCCGTGCCCGGTACGCGGGCCTCTTGCTCGAGGCACACCTTGGCCGCGTCGACTGCGATCTTCGTCACGCCTTCCCTGTCCAGGCGGAAGACGACGCGCCGCTGCAGCACGGACGTCGAGTTGTAGAAGTGGACGATCGCCCGCTTCGCGCCCTCGAGGCACTCGTACGTTCGCTCGATCAGCTCGCGGCGGCACTGCGTCAGGACCTGGATCGTGACGTCGTCCGGGATCAGGTCTTCCTCGATGAGCTGGCGGATGAAGTCGAAGTCCGGCTGCGACGCGGACGGGAAGCCGACCTCGATCTCCTTGAAGCCCATTCCCACCAGGGCCCGGAACATGCGCAGCTTGCGACCCGGGTCCATCGGATCGATGAGGGCCTGGTTGCCGTCGCGCAGGTCGACGGAGCACCAAACGGGCGCCTGCTCGATCTGGCGGTTCGGCCACTCGCGGTCCGGAAGGCGGAGCGGCAAGGGGCGGAAGGGCACGTACTTCTCGACCGGCATCGTCTTGGGGTGGGCTGGTTCGGGAGGCATCTCTTGAATCCTTCTTGGTCTCTTGGCTGGTCCGCGGTGGTTCGCTGCGGGATGGGCGGGCTTGTCGGGGAAACAAAAACCTCCTGCTTGCGTGCAGGAGGTCAACGGCGAGCACCCAACGGCGCTCGCCTCAGGTAAGGAGCAGGCTGCTGTAGAAGCGGTCCCTATTCATCGTGCCGCGCAGTGTAGCCGGTGGCGCCTCATCCCGTCTACCGCAATCTGCCTGAGAACCGGCCCGCGCCTTGGAAGAGCCGACGGGCCCGGCGAGGTACGTTCTAATGCCCTCGCCTGCCTCGACCGCCCCGAGGCCGCCGCGCCCGCGTTGACGCTCCCGGTCGATTAGGACCCGCTGGACCCGAGCGTGGCTCTGGCCTTGGCGATCTCGACCTGCTGCTGGAGGCGTTGCAGCTGAGCGTAGTCCGCCGCCGTGGCGGCCAGTCCCGAGGTCGTCATCTCGGCCTGCTTGAGGGCGAGGAGTGCCTGCGCCCTGGCAACCTCCTGCTTCAGGGATCTGTCTCGCAGCGCGGCGATGTCGTCGGAAACCGAGCCGGCGTCTTTGAGGGCGGCGGCTGCGGTGGAAGGCAGGCCGCCGGCCGTTTGGGCGGCCGCCGCCGCGGAACTCGTCGCCTGGACGTCGAAACCGGACAAGGCCCCGCCGGAACCGAAGGTCGCCTTCATCGTCCGTTTCGCCCAGATCGACTTCCTGAACTCGAGGAATCGGCAGGCGGAATGGGCATCGACGACCTGCGAGACGCCGGTGCGGATGCACGCCAGGCCAGCTTTCGGATCCTTCTTCCACAAGCGCCAGCCGACCCGGTAGGGTTCCCTCTCCCATATCCCGTTGGACCTGATGCCCTTGACGTCGCCGGGCCAGCCGGGAGCGTGGGTCGGCTGTTCCTCGGGCAACCGGGCGACCATCAGGCCAAACGTCTCCCAGATGCGCTTCGGCTCTCCGTCGAGCTCCTCCGCAACGAGTTCGCCTTCATGGGATGCCGGCAGCGCGTCGAATTCGAGCTCCGCGACCATGTCTTCAGTCCAGGTCATCAGGCTCGCCGAACGCCATGCCTTGAAATGGTCGGCAAGGCGCTGGAGGTTCGTGTCGACCTCGGCCTGGAGCCTGCCGAGCATGTCCAGCCTGTACAGAAGGTCGGACGGCTCGTGCGAGCCGGCTGCCTCTTCGGCCAGCGTCAGGGCCTGCTTTCGAAGCCGCGCCGCGAGTTCCTGATAGTGGAGGCGCTGATCGTTTTCGATCGGGCATTTGTCGGCGTACGCGGCCTGGGGATCGACCGGCGCGCGACGCTTTCGCCTGCCGCCAGGTTCGACGCTCAATTCCGCTCCGAGAAGGTCGAAGTATCGGGCACCTGCCGCCAAGCCCGCCGCCCGAGACGCCACGGCGGCCGGGGCCCCGGCGAACGGAGCAAGCGCGCCGGCAGCGAAGACCATCGCCCCGGCGACACCCGTCGCGACCGCTCCGATCTGCCCTTCGCTGTCATCCGAGACCGTATTGAGGCGTTGGTCGTCGGTCAGTGTGAGGCTCACGCTCGTGTTTCGAACCCAACCGGTCTCGATCTTCGCGGTCAATATGGGGTCGCGAGTGTCGGCTCCGACTATCAACTCTGCGGCCGACGTGGAGATCTCGACCTTCGTTACGTCGGGATCCTGCAGGGCATCGCGTGAGCAGCTTCGGGTTGCCGTGAACCGAACCCTGGTCACCGGCAGGCAGTACCTGATCTCGTAGGACGTTCCCACCCGTCATCCTCCTGTCTCGGTAGAGCCGTGCGCGGCAGAGCGAACGGACCCGTTCAGGTTAGAAGGTGGACGCGCCAGCGCAAGATGGGAGATGGCTACCGGGACTTCCTACGCGTTGGCGACAAAGCCCCCGACGACCGCCGATCCATACAGATACACCGCGACCAGGTCAGGTCCGAGGGCGAATCGAAGTCCGTTCGTCAATTCGTGTTTGAAGGCGGCAGGGGAGTCGATCGGACATTACGAAGCCTTCGCCCTTCGGCTGGATGCCCGTAGACAAACGAGGATGCGCCACAGATCCTTGAGACGGGCGCACGAAGGCGAGCGCAGCGCGGTTCGCAGCGATCTATCACATCGAGCGCTGTCGGCCGGGCTCAGGGTTGGCTTTGCGGGGAAGCCGACCCCGCCGGAACCGGCCCCAGACCACAACTCGATGGCAACTCCACGGGAGCCACGCTCGGGTCCAGACTGCAGATGAAGTTCCACCAGTACTTGTCCGCGTCGAGAAGACTGCCGAGGTTGTCCTTCGTGATCGTGACGGGCTTGAGGAGGATCGCCGTCATCGGGTCATGCCCGGGCCAGGTGACCGTAGCGCTCCCGGCGACCCGGGTGATGTCAGGATCGCGGCACAGGGCGATGGCGGCCTGAGCCGTCGCCGTCGCGACTAGCTTGTCGTCTCCCCAGACATCGACCGCCTGCTTGCCGCGGGCAATATCAACAAGCCCCGAGCCTTCTCCGTAGTAGTCCACCCCGCCAACGGCGACCTTGCCCGTAAGCCCGGCATCGTCGAGAACCTGCTTCGCCTGGACCGCCAGCTGGTCGTGTTCGGCCACGACGGCATCCACGCCGCCGTTCTGGGTCAGGACCGTCCTCAGCTCGAGATCTGGCGAATCTGTGCCCCATCGCCATCGGACCGTGCCGGCGATCGTGATGTCACCGCGGTCGACGGCGGGCTGCAGGATCTCCCACATCCCCGCCTGGAACGGGTCGCTTTCCGGGGGAGGGATGGAGCCGGTGATGATCGCGTATCTGCCCTTTGGCTTGACGGCCAGCAGCGCCTTCGCCTCCTGTCGACCTTCTTCCACCGGGTCGAAGCCGAGATACAGCGATTTGGCAGCTATGGGCTGGCGGATCGCGAGCACGGGGATGCCCGCCTTGATGGCTCGCTCCACCGCCGGCAAGGAGGTCCCATCCGTAGTGAGCACGACAATGAGGACCCTCGCGCCGGCGGCGACGAGCCCGTCGATGTCCTCGACCTGGGTCGCCGACACATCCTTCGCGCTCCTGGACTCGTAGCCGACGCCGGCGGCGTTGATCGCCTGCGCTAGCGTCGGGTCGACGACGTCCGGAGTGTCGCCTGCCGCGAGGTTGTCGAACGAAGCTCCGACCCAGCAGCCCTTCAGACTGCGTGTCTCGGTCGCTGTCGGTGAGGCGTCAGTTCCGGGGCTGGTGCCGGAGTTCGACGTGCCGCACGCGGTAGTCAAAGCGCCCACAACCACGCAGACGACGATCACACGGACGATTCGGCAGGAGATCGAAGTGTGAACCCGCCCGCCCACTCTGAGATCTCCCTCTCGTTGCACTGTCGCAGGCACCTGGAGGTTGAGCATACGGGATCGGACGGACAGGGGCTGCGCCCCGTGAACTGGGGCCAACTACCCAGAGGAGTGGCTCCGGCGGTAGGATTCGAACCTACGACCAAGCGGTTAACAGCCGCCCGCTCTACCACTGAGCTACGCCGGAGCGAGTCGATCGCCTGAGCGATCTCAAGGGTGATCGCTCGCGATCCGATGGCGCCGCAGCGGCGCCGCGCGACAGAATAGCACGGCGTCGCCGGGGCGCGAACGGCGGCGTGACTGCTGGGTTCCGGCCTGCCGGTTCGAGGCTACCGACCGTCGCGATTCGAGGGCATGGGCGCCCCGACTTGACCGGATCCCAACCTACTTCTCGACCGGAAGGTCCGGCCGGTTGCCCCACTCCTCCCACGACTCGGCGTAGTTGCGAACCTCCGTCAGTCCGGCCACCTCGTGGAGCACGAACCAGACGAGGGCGGCGCGAACACCGCCCTGGCAGTAAGTGGCCCGCAACTCTCCGGGCTTCACGCCACTGCCCTCGAGGATAGCGATGGCATCAACCGCCGGCCGGAGCCGACCGTCCGGCGCCACGAAATCGGCAAAGAGCCGATGCCGGGAGCCGGCGATCCGGCCGCCCCGTGACGCCATGACGTCGCCACCCAGGAACTCGTCGATTCTCCGCACGTCGAGCAGGCGCGTTGGGCCGCCCGGCCGGCTCGCCTCGCGGCTCCACGCCAGCACCTCGTCGGCCGTGGCAATGAGCGAGTCGTCCCGCTCCCGCAGCGGTTCGGTGGCTTCGACCCGGGCAGGTTCGAGTGGCTCCGCCGTCGTGGACCGTCCTTCGGTGTGCCAGACCCCGAGGCCGCCGTCGAGCAGGTGGAGTCGATCGGCCGGAAACCCATACAGGCGCAGCAGCCAGTAGCCCCGAATGGCATGGCGACCCTGGCCGGCATCGTCGTAGAAGACGACCCGGTCCCCCGGCACCACTCCCCACGAGGCCAGCGACTCCGCCACTTCCTCGCGCGTGGGGACCAGGTAGAGCCGCTTGACCGCGCCCGTCTCGGGCCGCGTGCCGGGCTTGGCCAGGTCCACGTGCAGATCGACGAAGATCGCCCCCGGCACGTGCCCCTGGTCGTAAGCCTTTCGGTCAGTCGACACGTGGACGATCCGGAGGTCGGCGTCGCCCAAGTGCTCGGCCAGCCACTCGGCGGAGACGAGAGGTCCAGGTTGAGCAGCGTTCATGGCGTTCCCTCCGACCTTCGTCCCCTACTCGAGATAATCCTTGAGCTTCCGGGAGCGCGACGGGTGGCGCAGCTTGCGCAGGGCCTTCGCCTCGATCTGGCGGATCCNNGAACTCCTTGCCGACTTCCTCCAGGGTCCGGGCGCGGCCGTCCTCCAGCCCGAACCGCAACTGCAGCACCCGCCGCTCGCGGCCGGTCAGAGAGTCCAGGACCGCCTCCACCTGCTCCTTGAGGAGCTGATGCGAAGCGGCCTCGGCCGGCGCCAGTGCCCCGCGATCCTCGATGAAGTCGCCCAGGTGCGAATCCTCCTCCTCGCCGATCGGCGTCTCGAGGCTCACGGGCTCCTGCGACACCTTGATGATCTCGCGGACCTTCNNGGCGATGGCGCGCGTGATCGCCTGACGGATCCACCAGGTGGCATACGTGCTGAACTTGTAGCCCTTCTCGTAGTCGAACTTCTCGACCGCTCGGATGAGGCCGATGTTGCCTTCCTGGATGAGGTCCAGGAACGACATGCCGCGCCCGATGTACTTCTTGGCGATCGATACGACCAGGCGCAGGTTGGCCGACGTCAGTTGCTCTCGGGCATCGCGACCGATTCGCACCAGCTCGCCTTTGCGATGTGCGAGCTTCGTATTGGTCGGCACCTCGGGATCCCAACCGAGACGCTTTAGCAGGTCCGCGTCGGGACCGGTCTCGACCCAGCGCCGCAGGGCGGGGTACGCCACCGCCTCGCGCGTCCAGTCGTATATCGCCCGCAGACCTGTGTTGTCTCGCGAGTCCAGGTCACCGTTATGCACGGCGAAATACGCCCAGTCGAGCAGCTTCAGGAACGATTCCGCCGTGAGCGACTCGTTGTAGGCCGTCACCAGGTGGCGGCCTTCCTTGATCAGGTCCCTGGTGCCGTCGGTCGTGGCTTCCTTGCCGGCCTTGATCAGGTGGAAGTCGGCCGTGGGAACGAGCAGCTCGGCGGCATCCGGGGACGAGACCGCATCGGCGACCATTCGGGCGGCTTCCGGTCCGAAGGGCAGCCTGTACTGGGGCTTGATGGTGCGAGTCTTGCGCTCGGTGTCGTGGTTGGTCCATTCGTGGAGCGAGACGATCCCCTTCCAGGGCTCCTCGACCAGTTGCTCGCCGAGCTCGATAGCCTTGGCCAGGACGACCTCTTCCTCCGCCGTGAGCAGGGCGACCTTGCCGATCTCCTTCAGGTACATCCGGACCGGGTCGTCGATCCCGATCATGTCCGCCGAGAGAGCTTCCAGCTCTTCCTGTGTCGGCTCCTCGAGAGCTTCCGCGTCCAGCTTGGCCGGGGCTTCGCCGGGTACACGCGGCTCGGCGAGGGTGTCCTCCTCGACAACCTCTACACCCAGATCGACCGCGTCTTCCTCCAGCGCGTCGACCGGGGCCACTTCCTCTTCCTCGTCCGAGAGGAGTTCGTCGTCCAGCACCTCATCGTCCCCGAGGCCTCGAGGTGCGCGCACGCCCGCGAGCTTCGCCTCCTCCAGATCTGCCTTGCGACGGCCACCGCCGGAGAGGGCTACTTCAACGAGCTGCTTGTCAAGGGGATCGGTCATCGGTGTCCTCCGGCGGAAGCCAGCAGGCTCGAGTCTTGACGGCGTCGGCCGAGCGACTTGAGAGCCTCATATAGGGTGCGGTTGGTTTCGAGAAGCCGAGCCTTTGCCTCCGTGTCGCCGGCGGCCTCGGCTTCGATGATCTCGGCGTGTACATAGTCGATCTGGGCCTTGAGGCGGTCCGCCTCGAGGGCCAGCAGGCACTGGTCGACTCCTATCCGGACGCGGTTGCCGCTCAGTTCGTTCGGGTCCGGGCCGCGTTCCGCGTAGAGCGCGATCGCCAGACCGTGCAGCTCCGCAGGCAGCGCGTCGAGGAAGCGCATGCGCTCGAAGCGCCCGCCCCCGCCCGCTTCGCCGTCGCGCTCGCGGTCGGCCAGCATCGCCGCCAGCAGCTCGCGCGCCGGAGTGCTGGGGAGTTGCGCGCCCTGCGCTCGCAGTGTCTCGACGACGCGTTCCTGCTGCTCCGGGACGAGCAGGAGAAGCCGCAGCAGCTTGCGCTCGTCGAGCGACACAGCCTTCAGCTCGACCCTGGTGTCGATGCTGTCCGGGGCCGAGATGACGGCGTCGGCGGTGAAGCGGCTGCTCCCGCCTACCGAACCGCCCCGGCCCGACCGCCCATCCGTGCCGGAACCCGCAGGCACCGGCGCCCGCATGGCCTCGAGCAATACCCTCTCCTCCACTCCGGTTCGGCGGGCCAGGGCCTGGAGATAGCTGTCGCGCACGACCGGGTCACGGATCTCTCGCAGGAGCGGGATCAGTGCCCCCACGGCGTGGCGCCGGCCCTCGGGGGTACGCGTCGGGAATGCCGTGGCGTAGTAGTCGATGAGGAACTCCATGATCGGCTGGGCCGTGCGAATCGCCTCCCTCCAGAGATCGGGCGACTCGCGAATCACCTCGTCCGGGTCCTTGCCCTCGGGCAGTCGCGCGACCTGCACCCGCGTGATCTCGACGCCGGTCTCCTCCGCGGCCAGCGCCCCGATTAGGTGGAACAGCTCGGTCCCGCCGATCGAGCCGGCATGCTGGCCGGCCGGGTCGACGTCGTAGGCCAGGACGATCCTGTTCGTGTAGCGGGCGATGACCGCGACCTGGGCCGGCGTGAGAGCCGTGCCGAGGCTGGCCACGACGTTCTCGAAGCCGGCCTGGTGGGCCATCAGCGCGTCGGTGTAGCCCTCGACGAGGACGGCCTCCTCCCGGCGGCGCATCTCGTTGCGGGCCCGCTCGATGAGGTACAGCGTGCGGCTCTTGTCGAAGAGCCCGGTCGCGGGCGAGTTCAGGTACTTGGGCGCACCCGGATCCGCGACGGTAGCGGTGGGGCCCGTCGCCGGCAGGACTCGCCCGCCGATTCCAACCGCGTTCCCCGCCGCGTCGCGGATCGGGAAGATTACCCGCGAGCGGAACTTGTCGTAGGCGCCGCGCCCGCTCGACCGCTGGCTCGTGAGGCCCACCTCAGCAAGCTCCGACAGGGTCGCGTTGCGGCGGCTCTGGAGCATCTTGATCATCTGGTCCCAGCCGTCGGGCGCCCAACCGAGCTGGAACTTCTCGATCGTTTCGTCCGTGAAACCGCGACGGTGGAGGTATTCGAGTGCCGGCGCACCCACCTTCGACTGCGTCAGGACGACATGGTAGAAGGCGATCGCCTGCTCCAGGACCTCGCGCAGCCGGGCCTTTCGGGCGTCCTCGCGGGTCGTCCGCTCGTCGATCTCGATGCCGGCCTTCGCCGCAAGACGCTTGAGCGCCTCGGGGAAGGTCAGGCCCTCGCGCTTCATCACGAAGCTGAAGATGTCTCCTCCCTCGCCGCAGCCGAAGCAGTGCCAGCTATCACGCGCCGGGGTTACGACAAAGCTCGGGGTCTTCTCGCCGTGGAACGGGCACAGCCCCTTGTAGATGGTGCCGGCCTTCTTGAGCGTGACCGCCTCACTCACGACCTCAAGGACCGACAGCTTGTTCTTCACTTCGGCGGCAACGCCTGCGGCCAAATGCTGTCTCCTGCCTGTCAGACGTCCGGCGAAGCCGAAGCGTTCGCTCGGGACCGACAGAACCGTGATTCGGATCGGCCGACCTTCTGGATCAGCCGCCCGACCGTCCGAGCGATCGCCCACCCGACCGTCCGGCCGCTAGGTCGAACTCGTCGCTCGACCACCCTGACACAAGTAGCGGCCTGTCAAGTCTTGACAGGCCTTCGCTGCGGCAATCCTACACCAAAAGTCAATACCCACCGGGAGTATTGACATGTCAAGAGGGCGGGCGAGGCCGAAGGCCGGACGCCGACCCTGGCGGCTGCCAGGATCCGAGCCTCAGCGAGGCAACGCCCTGTTCGCCCGCACCCACTCGAGCCAATGGCGTTCGGCCCCAATAGTGGTAGCCGGACCGTGGCCGGGCAGCACTCTCAGCCGCTCGTCCAGCCCGGCCAGGCGGCTCAGCGACTCCGCCATCTGCTCGTCAGATCCGCCGGGGAGATCGGTCCGGCCCCATGATCCCGAGAACAGTGTGTCACCCGAGAGCAGCAGGTCGTTCGTGCGGTCGAGCAGACAGACCGAGCCCTCGGTGTGTCCCGGCGTATGCAGGACCTCCAGGTCGATCTCGCCGAACTTGACTCGGCCGCCCTCGGCCAGGTCCACCGCCGGAACGCTGGGCGGGATGGGGAAAGGGGCGAAGAGCGGCTGCGGGCGCAAGAGCATCTCGCGGTCGAGCGGATGAACGGCGATGCGGGCTTCGTCTCCGGGTTGGTGATCGTGCGTCCAGGCCTGCACGGCCGCGTTGTCGCCCACGTGGTCCCAGTGGCCGTGGGTGGAGACGATCAGCTGCAGCTTCCAGCCGCGCTCCTCGAGCATGCCGCCCAGCCAGGCAACCGAGGGAATCGCTGTGTCGATCGCGATCGCCTCGTGGGTGCCCGAGTCGGCGAGCACGTAGACGTTGGTCGCGATGGGTCCGACCGTCCGGCTGAGCAACTCCATGCTCGGAGACTAGCACCGCTTCGAGGGGATCAGGCCAGGTCCCACTCGAGGGGCGGCAGACCGCGCTTCGCAAGCTCGGCATTGGCCCGGCGGAACGGAGCGCTGCCGGTGAAACCTTTGGCTGAGAGCGGCGACGGATGCGCCGACTTGACCACTATGTGGCGGCTTCGGTCGATCTTCTGGCCGGCGGCCTTGGCCGGTTCACCCCACAACAGGAACACCACAGGGGTCGGTCGCTCCGCCAGCATGGCCACGATCGCGGCGGTGAACCCCTTCCATTGGCGCCGGTGGCTGTTCGGCAGGCCCTCGCGCACGGTCAGCGCGGTGTTCAGAAGCAGCACCCCGTTCCGCGCCCACGGCTCGAGCGTGGCGTCAGCTGGAACTGGATGGCCAAGGTCGGTCTCGAGTTCCTTGACGATGTTGACGAGAGACCGCGGCCGACCGACCCCAGCGCGGACAGAGAACGCCAGCCCACTCGCCTGGCCCGGTCGGTAGTAGGGGTCCTGGCCCAGGATGACTGCCCGGACCTGGTCGGGTGGCGTCAGACGCAGAGCCGCGAACACATCCTCGTCCGGCGGAAAGACTGTGGCCTGGGCTCTCTCCACGAACACGAATTCGTCGAGCTTCTTGATGTCGGCATCCAACAGTCGGGAGCCAAGGGCAGATCGCCACTCGGCGGGCAAAGTCTCCATCATGCCTGCGAGTGTACGCGAGCTCGACGCGGTCACACCGCGCACCGCCACCGCTGCCGGGCGGCGCCCTACTTTCCGAAGTGAGAACCTCAGAGCAGTCGCCGACCGCCGATCGATGGCGGCGAGAACTGCGTTGCCCAAGGAGTGCTCGATGATCGTTTGTCTGCCCGTAACCGCCGACGGCCAGATCGGTCAAAGCTGGGGTCGTGCCGACCGCGTCGCGATCGCCGAGCTGGGCGAATCAGGGATAAGCAAGTGGGAGGAATTCGAGGTCGGCTGGGACAAGTCGCACGACGTCGGCGAGCACAGCGAACACCACGACCGCATTGCCGGCTTCCTGACGGACCATCACGTCTCTTGCGTCGTGGCCGGGCACATGGGTCCGCCGATGGTGCAAATGCTGGACGAGATGGGCATCAGCGTGCGTCTCGGCGTCTCGGGCGAAGCACGCAGGGCTGCAGCCTCGGCCCGGAATTAGCAGCTGCCGCCCCGGCGGGCGGCTTCACGGGAGGACGTTTACCAGGCAGGTTGGGCCGCCGTCGGCGAGCCCGAACTCGTCGAGCTCCAGCTCGTGAACCGCCAGTCCGGTCTCACGCAGGAGCCGGGCTGCAATAGGGTTTCCCGAGGCAAGGAACGCGTGCCCGCAAAGCGCCAGGACGTTGGCTCCCGGCAGCTCGTCATCGGGCAACAGCAGGCGGTGGACCTCGCCTGGCGGCGCCGCGTCTGGGCCGGCCGCGTCGAGCGAGGCGAAGCCCGCGGCCGTGCCGATGAGCGTATCCGGCGCCGCGGCTGTGACGGCCGTGGCCAGGTGAAGGCGATCCGTCACGGGGCTGAGGAAGGGCCGGTATCCGAGGGACCGTGCCGCGTCGGCGAGGATTCGTGCGCCCAGGAGATTGGTCCGGGCGCTCAGGCCGATCGCAATGCGGTCGCCATAGATGACCACGTCGCCGCCCTCGAGCGTCCCCGGCTCCTCCACGGGCACGACGCGCGTGCCCGCCGACAAACGGGCGAGGGCCGCCCGAAGGACGGAATCGACCTCCGGACGCCGGGACGCAACGGCAGGCCGCGCCACCACGACCACCGGGGGCTGCTCCGGTGCGACCGGCGCGAGCGCGACCAGCACGTCCGAGACGAACGTGGCGTCGGGGAGATCCGGCTCCTCGGGCAGACGCAGCAGTGGCAGTCCGGCGTCCTCGAGCGCCGCGCAGAACGCCGCGTGCTGGGCCTGAACCCGCGAAACATCGATCCGGTGGCGGTTCGGGTGGGTCGAGATCGCGTCGCGGAAGGCAGGGCCCGGCGGCCGGACGATGACGAGCATCCGCGCATCGTAGCGGTCTGCGGCGGAGGGATGCCGCCCGCGCCTCGTCGGCGGCTCGCGTCTCGCGAAGCCGTGGCCGCCCTACCGCAGCCTGAATTCCCGAAGGGTCGTGCGACCCTTCCCGTACGCCACCTCGCTGCCCAGCTCGGCGGTCGCCAGGAAGTCAGTCCGCTGCGCCAACCCGTGATCGATCAGGGCATCGACCAGGGGACCCAGCTCGAGGCTGCCCTTGCTGCGAAGCTCGGTGTCCACCAGGGCGAGCGTCTTCCACGGTTTGTCCGGCCGCTCCGCGGGCGTCTCGAAGATGGCCTCGTAGGTCCGCCCGCCGATCGTCAACGTCGTACGGCGGCCTTCGTACGCGGGCTCCGCGCCATGGTTCATCGTCCAGATACAAAGGTTGCTGACGATGTCCTTGGTGCTCGGTCGGTTGGAGCTGGTGATCCAGAAGTCGAAGCTCTCGCACCAGAGCCCGCTGCCGACGGTCTCGAAATCGAAATCGAGCGTCAGGCGGGTCTCGGCCAGCCGACGGGGCAGCTGGTCCCCTGCCTCCACCTCACCCCACGGTGATCTTCCCGCGAGCACCTCCGGGTAGCACTTCATGGACGGTCCGGCGCTCTCGGGCCAATCCCACTCCCAGCCTGCGTCGTGCTGACCACCGAAGACGAGCTGCCGGTAGTTCGCGATGTCGCCCTTGCCGTAGACGTTGTTGTAGAGCACGGCGCCGGAGATCGGGAACAGAGCGGAGTCGTCCGACAGGCTCGTTGTAGCCATGATGCCCTCCAGCGCTGGCGCGGATCGTGTTGCACGTCCTGCGTATAACGGTACTAGCCTGAGGACTCCGAGCGGCCGATCCCGCCGGCGGCCGTGTCGAGCGCCCGACCGTCGCGGATCGCCGGACTCGCGTCTGTCGTTCTCGCGGCAGCGCCACGGGTGGCAAGAACGGAGCCCAGGATCACGAGCCCCAGGCCGATGGCCATCGCGGCGGTGAATGACTCGTTCAGCACGAGGACGCCGAGGACGGAGGCCACCGCGGGGTTGATGTAGGTGATCACGGTGGCCCGCACCGGACCGATCTCGGCGATCAGCGCCGAGAACAGGACGAACGCGGCCGCGGTGCAGACGACCCCCAGGATCGCGATCGCGGCGAGCACGCCCGGGCTGGGCACGACCGCCGGTCGCTGCACGACGGCGATCGGAGCGTACACAAGGGCGCAGAGCGAAAGCGAGAGCGCCATCACCCCCACGGATGACAGACCGCCGAGCCGGCGGGCCAGAATCGCGGGCCCTACGGCGTAGCCCACGACCACCACCGCCATCTCGAGAAACGCCGCCGGATCGGACGCGCCCAGGCTGGAACCGACGACGGCGGCTACTCCAACCAACCCGACCATCAGGCCCAGAAGCCCGCCTCGGCCCAGGTGGTCTCGACTACCCGTACTGGCCGCGATGACCGTTCCAACCAGAGGCACTCCCGCCACGAGCAGACCAGCAAGAGAGCTCGTTACGTGCTGCTCCGCGGTGCCCAGCAGGACCCAGGGCACGCCGACCTCCACGACGGCAAAGGCGACGACCCAGCGCCAGCGTGCGAGCACCGGCCGGAGGTCGGAGCGCAGGAGCGCGATCGGAAGCAGGAGCAAGGCCGCGATCGAGGTGCGCGCGAAGACAAGGGTCGCCGGAGAGATCTCGGCGACCGCGATTCGAATGAACAGGTACGGGATGCCCCACATCAGCGACATCAAGCCGAACATGAAGATCGCGCGCCGAGTCATGGCCGAGAGACTACCCGCCCCTGAGCCAGCCCGCGCGGGTCTCCTCGGAAGAGAGCCGAGCGAGCAGCCCGAGCAAGGGGATCGCCGCCGCGAAGGTCTCGACCAGCAAGTCCGGAAGGCCGGACGATAGAGCTTCGTCGTCGGAGAGCCGGCGTCCGAAAGTGACGTCTTTGAGCTTCAGCAGCTCGGCGGCAGGATGATCCGCGGCGAAGCCGGTCGGAACCCTCTTGAGCCGATCGCCACTCACCTCCCCGAACGTGCCGACGAAGCCCGGGCTCCGGAGCACCGCCTCCACGGCACCGAGGTCCCGGTCGACCGCCTGTCGCCACGCGGCCAGCTGGGCCGGCTCCGGATGCCACATCCCGCCGCCGGCGAACATCTCGCCCGGCTGGAAGTGGAAGTAGGCACCGACACCGCCGCCCTCGCCCGCCCAGGGGAAGCTGGCCGAGACATGTGTCTTGTAGGGCGTCTTGTCCGCCGAGAAGCGGATGTCGCGGTAGATCCGGAACGGCGACCGGGAGGGGTCCGCTCGTAGGGGCAAGCCGCTTGCCTCGAAGCGCTCCCCGAGGGCTGCGCACAGGGCCTCGAGTGGCTCCTTCAGGAGCCGTTCGTACTCGCCCTTGCGCGGCTGGAACCAGGACCGCTCGTTGTGCAGCGCCAGGTCCACCAGGAACTGGACTGCGTCCCGGGAGAACCCCATGAACTGCGTCGCCATGGCGATCGGGCACCTCCAGGAACCGGGCGGGAGTCCGGTCATGTTCTCATGCCGGACATCGCTCCGTGACCGGCGGCCCGACTCTCCCCGGGTGGCGAGACCGCAGGCGGCGCGCCTGCCGTTCCCGGCCGGGTTCGGTCGCATGGGCCGCGACGCTGCAGACGAGCACTCGTATGATCGCTGTCATGACAACCGTTCCGCAGTCGGTCCGCGACTTCCTCGCCACCGGCCCCTTCGCGCATATCGTCACCATCAATCCCGATGGCCGCCCCCATGTCTCGATGGCTTGGGCGGGGCTGGACGGCGACGAGCTCGTCTTCGCCACGTTCTTCGATCAGCACAAGATGGACAACCTGCGCCGCGATCCGCGGATCGTGGTGTCGTTCCAGGCCAAGGAATTCCACGGCGAAGGTCTGCACCCGTACCTCGTGATCGACGGCCGCGCCCGGATCGGCGAGGGCGGGGCGCTCGCGGTGATGGACCAGCTTTCGGAGTACTACATCGGCCCCGGGGCCAAGTACCCGAGGCGGAACATGCCGGAAGGGCTCACGGTCCACGTCTCGATCGAGCGCATTTACGGCGTGGGTCCCTGGCAGAAGAAGCGCTGACGGCGGACGGCGCTTGAGGACTTCGCGGTCGCGGCGCCGCCTCAGCCCTGGCCGGCGATCTTCGTCTCGCCCGTGACCGCATCCACGTAGACCCAGTACGCCGAGACGTACGTCACGCTGCTGCCGGGCTCCGGCACCTGCTGCGAGAGCTGCACCGACCAGACCAGCCGGCCTGGCCAGATGGGGCTCGAGTCGACCAGAAGCTGCACGTCGCCGATGGTCGGGGACGTGAGCCCGCTGGCCGCGATAGCCTTGGTGATCGCTTGGTCCCGACTGAGTGCCGGGGACGGAACCGGGGCGTACGCAACACGGCGATCCAGGAACGAGAAGACCTGGCCGGTCGCCGGGTCCACGCTGACCTCGCGCATATCGGGTACAGACGCGCTGTTGGCGTACCGCTGCCAGGTCACGGTGTACTCCTTGCCGCTGTGGTGATCCAGCAGGGCAACCGTCGCCGTCAGCCCATCGAACGGGACGTCGTGGGCCGTGAGAAATGCCGCGGCCGCCGACTGGGCCTGCTCCGGGGTGAGATTGACCGCGGTGGTCACGGGAGCCGACAGCATCATGAAGACGACCTTGCCGGTCGCCACATCGACCCAGACGTCGGCGCCGCCGCCCTGTTCCATGATCTCGATGTACTGCCCGGCCGGCCATGCCGTCGGGTCGCTGACGTCGACTGTGCCCAGAGGCCGGCCGATGAACTTCTCGGCAGCTGCCACCGCCTCCTCCTTGGAGAGGGTCAGGGCGCTTGGGCTGGGGGACGCGACCACCGGCGAAGGGGTAGCCGCGGGCGCGGTCGTCGACGCCGAGGTCGGCCCGGGACCGGACGTGGCCGGCTCGCCACCTCGCAGGTTCAGGACGAGAGCAGCCACTGCAATCGCCAGGACGATCGCGCCGGCGCCCACCGCAACCCTGACGGGCCGGCCGAACAGCTCTTCGGCGCGCCGGCGAAGGGCCCCGCCCAGGCCGGCCCGGCCGCGTTCCGGCAGCTCTTCGACCGTCGTGGAGAGCGCGGCCGGCGCCACGGGCTGCGCCACGCCGGCGAAGAGGGCGCGGAGGTCGCGGTCGAGCTCGGGGTCGCTGGTCGCCGGATCGGCTTTCATCGGACCACCTCTGTCGAGTGATCGAGCTCGCGCCTCAAGGCGATGAAGGCGTAGTGCAGGCGGGATTTGACCGTCCCGGTCGGAATGCCAAGTCGGTCCGCGATCTCCTCGTTGGTGAGGTCGAGCAGGTACCGCAGGACCACGACGGCGCGGAGCTCGGGGGTGAGGGTCGCAAGAGCACGGCCCAACACGATCCTATCGAGCGAGGAGCGAAACGGATCGGCCGGCTCCGGCGGCGGGTCGTCCAGCGGCGCAAACGCGACGACCCGGCGGCGGCGCATCTGGTCATTGCAGACGTTGGCCACGATGCGCTGGAACCACGCGCGGAACTGGCTTTCGTCGCGCAGTCGCGGGGAAGCTTGCCAGGCTCTCAGAACCGCCTCCTGGGCAGCGTCCTCCGCCGCCGAGGCATCGCCGATGAGATACCCGGCCAGCCGGTACGCGCTCGTGAGCTCGGGTCGGATCAGGCGCTCGAACGACAGGCGCTGCCGATCCGATTGGTCGTCCTGCTCGATGGCCGTTGACCCTCCCCTCGTGATGTCGCTCGCTCTCACCCGGTGCCTCGATCGCGCATAGTCACCGCGCTAGACGAGCGAACGAGCCTATGGGTTCAAAGTCCCGGCATGTTCTGTGAGGACCGGACGCCACATCGGATCCAGCTCACGCGTCGCCGGACGTCTAACATAGTCGGCTCGAACGGCTCTGGCGAGACTTGGAGGATCGGCGGTTGCCCCAGAAGCAGGAGACGCGCGACGATCGCGTGCCGGCCAGGATCGGGGCCGCCCAGGCCGCGCTCTACGGCCATGGGGCGCCGGACGAGACTCCCCGGTTCGACCGACTGATGAAGCTCGTCCGCACGGCGCTGCCGAGGAACGCGGTCATCCTGGCGATCCTGATACTCGCAGGCGCCGGAATGTCGTTCCTCAACCTGAGGATCCTCGGCCACGCCTACGGAGCCGGGCCGGAGCTGGACGCTTGGTCGGCGGCCACGCGTCTTCCAGATCTGGCCCTACAGTTCCTCGTCGTCGGCGGCGTCGTGGGCCCATTCCTACCGGTCTTCATCGGGCTCAAGGGCGAAGAGGCGGACAAGGCACGCGACTTCGCCCGCACGATCCTGACCCTCGCGATCCTGGCGATGGCGGTCGCCATGGCGATCATGTTCGTGTTCGCGGAGGAGACGCTGTCGATCGTCGCGCCGGGCTTCACCGGGGTTCAGCGCCAGGACTACGTCGGCCTCTTTCGGGTCCTGTGCTTCGCCCAGGTGCTCTTCGCCGCCTCGTGGGTGCTCGGCGAGATCCTGGTTGCGGAACGGCGCTTCATCACGTACGGCCTGTCCGAGCCGATGTACTACGGCGGCATCGCCGCGGGCGCCCTTCTTCTGAGCGGCCCGCTTGGGATCTACGGCGCGGCGGTCGGGGCCGTGTTCGGAGCAGGCGCGCACCTCGGGATCCGACTGGTGGGTATCTACCGGACGAGCTTCCGGCCGATGCCTAGCCTGGCATTGCGGACCAAGGGCCTGGGCGAGTTCTTCAAGCTCATGGGGCCCAAGATGCTGAGCCAGCCGCTCCTGGCACTGACGGCCCTGTACTTCACCGGCCTGGCCTCACGCCTGGCGCCGGGATCGGTCACATCGTTCACATTTGCCCAGCACTTCCAGAGCCTGCCTGAGAGCCTCTGCGGGGTCGCTTTCGCGACCGCGGCCTTCCCCGCCCTATCGTCGGCCGTCGCGGCAGGCGACAAGAAGGCCTTCAAGCGAGTCTTCACCACGAACCTGGCCACGATCGCGTTCCTCTCCATCTCGGCCGCGGTCGGCCTTCTCATCTTCGGCCCGATGGTGATTCGCGTCCTTCTGGGCGGCGGGGCCTTCGATGCCACGGACGTCGCCCAAACGACCATGGTGGCCCTCATCCTCGCCGTCTCGATCCCGTTCGAGAGCCTGACCGAGCTCCTTGCCCGGGCCATTTACGCGACGCACAACACCATGCTGCCGACCGCGGCCGCGGTCGCCGGCTTCGCGGCGACGGTGCTGTCGGCGACCGCGCTCTCGGACCAATTCGGGCTGGCGGCCATTCCGACCGGCTACGCGATCGGCATGGCCACGAAACTGGCCGTCCTGGCCGTTGCCCTGGGACCGCGAATGGCCCGCATCGGCGGTGCCACGCGCCCGTCGCGGGCCTTTGTCAGGGATGGCCGGGGCGCGTTGGCGTCGCCGAGGCGGCGATCGTCGCCCGCGACCAACGCCGTGCTGGCGATACTGCTGGTGGCACTGGCAGGCGGAGCGTTCGTGGCCACCGCGCAGGCCGTCAACAACTCCACGCTGAATGTGGACCCGGTCGTGACGCCCTGGGCTCGCGTCCAGCCGTCGCGGCCACCGGTCATCGCCTTGGCCTCGGCCACGCCTCCACCGACCGTGCCGGCACCCGGCTCCGCTGTTCCGACGTACTCGGTCCCGACGCCACCACCCCCAACTGCCAGCTCGAGCTTCTTCGCCATGGACCTCTACAAGGAAGGCGACTTCGTCCATGAGCTCAAAGACACCTGGTGCGTGCCGGCGGCGATGCAGACGTCGATGAACATCATGAACACCTATTCGGACACCACTCGTGACACGCAGGCCAAGCTCCTGGATCTGGCCGTGTCACTCGGCGGCGGCGCCTACGGCGGGGCCGAGCCCGATGGATGGGCCCAGGGGCTGACCCAGCTTGGCTACGGCAAGTACAAAGTCGCGACCTCGACGAAGATGGCGGACGCGATCCACCTCGTGGTCAAGCAGATCCGCCTGACCCAGCGCCCGGCCGGTTTGGTCGTATGGAAGGGCTGGCATTCGTGGGTCGTTTCGGGCTTCTCCGCTTCCGCAGATCCGGCGACCACCGACAAATTCACCGTCTTGTCCCTCCGGATCGAGGACGTCTGGTACCCGAACATCTCCACCCTCAACAACCAGGCCAGGGGCGGCCATTCGCGTCCGCCGGACGCGGATGTCCCCTACGACGAACTCTCGCAGGACTTCAATCTCTGGCACCAGGGCAAGATCGTCGACGGCCGCGAGGGGCTGTTTGTTTACGTGATCCCCTACTAGATGGGCGATTCTGCCGCCTCGGGACGGCCGGCGGGTCCGCCGGTCGCTGCGTAACAGGCTCCCAGGAACTCGCGCGACTGGTCTTCGTACGCTTTATGATCCGCAAGACACAAGGTGGCCGTTCCCATCAGGATCCAGAGTCCAGAGATCCAGGAGAGAGCATCATGCGACCCAGTCCACGACTCTTGTCGCTCGCCGCGCTCGCGCTCGGTGCAGCGTTGATCGCGGGAGCCTGCGTGGGTGAGGAGGATACGCCCACGCCTGGCAACATCGGATCGACGCCGGTGGCCTCTGCGGGCGCGTCAGCAGGCGGTTCCGCGGCGGCGAGCCTCACGATCGCCACGACCAACGACCCAACGCTGGGGGCCTACCTGACCGGCCAGAACGGGATGACTATCTACGTCTACGGCAGAGATCCGGCCGACCTGAGCATCTGCTCCCTGGACTGTGCCACCACCTGGCCGCCGGTCTCAGCCGCTCTCGGAGCCAAGATCACCCCTCCCAGCGGCGCCACGGGCACCTTCGGGACTATCACGCGGTCCGACGGGGCGGTCCAGGTCACGTACGCCGACATGCCGCTCTACTACTTCTCGGGCGACTCGGCCGCCGGTGACACCAAGGGCGCGGGCAAGGACGGCGCCTGGTTCGTCGCCCCGGTCTCGGGCGTCAGGCCGTCAGCCCCGCCAACCCCTGCCCCAAGCACTACCTAGAGCGTCCGCCGGCTATTCATCCATCCCGCGGCCGGCGCGGCCGCTCGCTCGATCCCAGAGAAGACCCGCCGGCAACCTGCCGGCGGGTCTTCATGTACCCCGCGCCGCCGCGGTGACGTCGTGGAATGCAGGCGGACGGCCCGGCGATGGCCAGGTAACCGCGGGCGTCGGCGTGTGGATCCGGACCGGACGGTGGACCGATCGTCCCATCCCGCGCACCGTGAAGAGCATCTTGGGTGCACGGAGCGGAACATCAAGATTCTTTCAGAACCGGGCCGATAGGCGCTCCGTATACCGAGTGCGCTCCAACAGAAGGTAGGGGCTGCTCAAAGCACGATCGAGAGTCAAGCGATCTCAGGAGAAACAAGCATCATGCGTCCCATTTCACGCCCATTGTCATTTGCCGGTGTCGCGCTCGGCGCGGCATTGATCGCGGCAGCCTGTTCATCCGCCGCCGCCACGCCCGTGCCTGTCGACACGGGAACGCCCGTCGCCTCCGTAGCCGGGGCGGCGGGGATCACACTCGCCTCGACCACCGACCCGACACTGGGCGAGTACCTCACCGGTCAGAATGGAATGACCCTCTACGTATTCACGACGGACACGCCCGACACGAGCGCGTGCAGCGGGACCTGCGCCACGAGCTGGCCGCCACTGGTCGCGCCAGCCGGAGCCACGATCACCGGCCCCATGAGCGCGACCGGTACCTTCGCGACCATCACCCGGTCCGATGGGATCGTCCAGGTCACTTACAACCACATGCCGCTCTACTACTTCTCCGGCGACTCGAAGGCTGGTGACACCACGGGCCAGGGCAAGAATGGCGTCTGGTTCGTTGCCCCTGTGTCGGGTTCCGTTCCGAGCGGTGGCGCAGCGACGAGTGCCGCCCCAAGTACGGCTGCGACCCCTGCCCCAAGTACGGCCGCGACCGCATCAGGCTACTGAACCCAACTCGCGGCCCTGCGCGGCCGCCCGTTCTCTCCCGATACGACCCGCCGGCCGCCTTCCGGCGGGTCCTTCTTCGCCCGGCCGAGCAGCCGTTACGGCAGGAGGACTCTGGCGAAGGCCTCGGCGATGGCCCTGTAGCCGCGAGCGTTGGCGTGCAGGTCCGGGCCGAGGGGCGGCGGCGTAGCAGCCCAGGTCCACAGGCAAGCCCGAGCCACGTTGACCGGCACCGGCCCGAAGCCCTCGAGATCCACCTGGGTCTCGAAATCCGTCGTAGCGAAAGCCCCCTCCACGTCAGCAAGCCTCAGCCCCGCGGCCTGGTAGATATCACGGAAACGGGAGTTGATCGGCACCAGGGCATCCCACACGGAGATACGAGCCACCTCGCGTCCTTCCGGCCCGTCGAGCCAGCGAACGAGAAATGGGTCGTAGCCGTTCATGCCGACGATCGGGACTCTTGGACCGGCGGCGCTCCGGAGCTCATCCAGGATGCCCGGCAGGTGCTGTCCGATGGATGCGAGCCCGAGTGGGATGGCCTCCAGCGTGTGTTCCGGGAAATCGTTGAAGCCCACGTCGAGCGTGACGAAGGCAACGCTGTCGCGATGGTCCCGCAGGAAGCAGACGGCTTCGTGAAGTTGGCTTCCGTGCGGATACGGCGCCAGGCCTCCGTCGATCATGGTCGTGGTCGATTCGCCCGGGTAGCCGAGCTTGACGACCTCCAGCCCGGGCAGGCGGGACCGGGCAATTGAGAGGAGCTGGTCCGCGTATCCCTCAGCCGTCCTGAACTGCCGTTCCTCCTGGCCTATGGGCTGTACGCCGGTGGCCAGAGAGTCGCCCAGGGAGAGGTAGTAGCTCGCAGCCACTCCGGCGCCTTTCGACTCCGCTCCCGAGCCACCCACGGCCTCGCCTCCTGTGCTTTGCACGATCGCCATCCACCAGGCTGACCGCACGCCACCACCGATTCGCCGGACTCGCCGCCACAGCGCTATCGAGCTCAGCCTATCAGCGGTCGGGCGGGTGGAGGTGTCGGCTCGCGGACACCGGCGCAACCGGTGATACTGGCACCGTACACGGAGCCAATCCGACCGGACGAACCCGAGCTGAGCGCGATGTGGGCCGGGTGCTGAACGGATCGGGCCGACGACCGGAGGCGCAGGCCGGTGCTCGATGCCGTCACGGGGTCCAAGTCGATCGTCGACGACTCGACGCCCGGCGCCGTGCCGCCGCCCACTCACGACGGGCAGGGCCGCCCTACTCGGTCACTCCCGCTCCCCCAGCTGATGCGGATCTCGCTCTACTGGCTGGGCATTTCGGCCGTCTGGAGCGGCATCCTCGACATCGTCAATGGGCGGCTTCAATTCGCCCATCTGGCCGAGAAGGGATCCGAGGGGATCGGAGCCCTCCAGATCGCCCTCGTCGGAACCGTCATCGCCATCGTCGTCCAGCCAACCATAGGCTCGATCAGCGACTACACGATCACCCGCTGGGGCAGGCGCAAGCCGTACATCTTCATCGGGGCGACGCTGGACTTGGTCTTCCTGTACGGGATAGCGACGTCGAACAGCGTGGCTGCCATCGGGGCTTTCGTGGCTCTTCTCCAGTTCAGCTCCAACTTCGCCCAGGGACCGTTTCAGGGCTACGTGCCGGACCTTGTCCCGGGACGCCAGGTTGGACTTGCCTCGGGGTTGTTGGGGCTTTTCTCGGCTCTCGGAAACCTCCTCGGCTACGGGGCCGCGGCGCTGGCCGTGCGGCAAAGCGGCAGCGACCCAAACGCGTACTTCTACGGAACGATGGCGATCGGAGTGATCGAGTTCGTGGCCATGCTGGGTGTCGTCGCCGGCGTCCATGAAGGGACGCGCGTCAAATCGCGGAATGGACGATCGTGGTTCGCAATTGCCCGAGAGGCCTGGGGGTTCGACATTCTGCGTGAGCGAAGCTTCATGTGGCTGGTCGGTTCACGACTGTTCATCCTGATCGGCGCGTCCCTGTACCCGGTCCTGAGCACGTTCTACCTGGCCCAGGTCTTCGGCCTGGACGCGAAGCAGACGGGCGACACCAAGATCCTCCTGCTCGGGATCGTCGCCGCTTGTCTCACCGTGGCCGTCATCCCAGCGGCGCGCCTCTCCGATCGCATGGGCCGCAAGAACATCATCTACGGCTCCTGCGCTATGGGAGCGACCGGGCTCGGACTCGGAGCGGTCGCCCCCAGCCTGCCTATCGCGATGCTCGGGGCGGGACTGTTCGCCCTCTCGGCCGGAGCGTTCCTGGCCGTCGACTGGGCGCTGATGAGCGACATCGTGCCAAAGGCGTCGACAGGGCGTTACATGGGCATCTCCAACGTGGCAACCGCCTCGGCCGGCACGGTCGCGCTGGCCCTGGGCGGGGCGGCCGTGATGGACACCGTGAACAACTGGCTTGGCTACGGAGCCGGACCGCGAGCAGCCCTGCTGCTGGGAGTGTTCTGCTACGCCGTGGGTGCGATTCTGCTTCACCCGGTCGTGGAGCGGCGACGGGAAGATGGGCCTGCCCCGGCAGGCGCCGCGACCTAGCCCAACAGGGACCCCGGCGGGAGGCGTCGGCGGTGCAGCCGTACCGGCGGCCGGTCGACCTGACGACCGTACGACTCCGTATCCCCGATCTTGGGTACTCAGTCGCGTCTCCTCTGAACCGATAACTCCCGTGTTGGCACTTCCACGGAGCGTATGCGCGCGGTCGCCGGGGGCCAGCCCGTCGCCCGCGACGTCCGCGGGCACCGAAGCCAGCGGCATCGCCAGTTGCTCCCACGTCATCGCTGCCTCGTGTCGGCCCAGCTCTGCGGAGTCGTCTGCCCGATTGCCGACACTCGCAGCTTGCGCGAGTCTCCGGCGCCTCAGGAAGCTTCCTGTCGCGGCACCCGCCGTTGCCGCCGCTCGATGGCATCGTCGTGAACCGCAGTCTCGCTCTTCGTCACGCTGATACTTGGCCGGCCACCGACCACGCCCTCGTGGCGCCGCGCACGGTCAGGCGCGGATGGCTCGATCATCCAGGGCTGGCTCTCCTTCTCGGCGCCGTGATGACGGCCGCCCTGGGTGCCGCGGATCTGGCCAACGTGGCCGGACAGGCATTGGTCCTCGAAGACGTCCAGGCGCTCGTCGCCGCCGGAGCAGGCGTTGCGGCTATGACAATGCTCCGCCGGCGGTCAGAGGTCACGGTCCTTTCGTATGGCCCGCTCGCCCAGGCCATCGCCCTTGCCGGGATGGGCTTCGTGGCGCTGGATCTCGGACCGGCCGTCGGCGACTCAGGGGCCATCGTCATCGCGAATCTGCTCTTCGCGAGCGGCGCCGTCCGGGTCGTGGCCACCATCGTCCCGGCCATGTACCGGCGCCTGGACAGGAGGTCGATGGCATCTGCCGGGCTGGACGGCGCGATCGTGCTCGTCGCGGGGATCACGCTGATGCTGACCCTCTGGCTGGCCAGCTCCTCCGGCCCCGGCGACATCTCGGGGCGGGTCGTTCCGATCCTTGCAGTGGGACTGCTGACGAGCGCCGGAGTGGCCGTCATCAGCGCTCTGGCGCTCCGAAGCGCGCCCGGACTGAACGGCATATGGTGCAGTATCGCGGGCGTAGCCGTTCTCGGTCTCTCAGGGGTCGTGTGGCTGGACCTGTCCTTCCACGGACCGGGTCGAAACGTCCCGGCCAGTCTCCTGTTCTCCTCTGGATTGCTGCTCGTCGCTTACGGCTGGATGACCTGGAACGAAGAGGTCGGCGGTGGCAGCCGGTATGAGCTGGTTGCTCACGCGCTGGTCGACTGGCTGCCGATCGGCGCCATCCTGCTATGCGTGACAGTGGCCGCGATGCCGCGTGCCCGCACCTCCGGGGTGGATCCGGCGCTGGTCGGCACAGCCGTGGTGGTGATTCTCTCGATCGCGCGCCAGAGGCTGCTGATGGTCAGCGAGCGATGGGCTTCACGCAAACTCTCCGGCGAGGTCGAGGAACGCGCCCAGACCATGCTCTCCCTTGCCCGGCTCGAGCAGGCCGAGAACATCGAGGCGATGGCCGCCCAGATCTGCGCCGAGGCGCTCAGGCTCGACGGCATTGGCAGCGCGGCAGTCTACGGCTTTGGCCCGCTCGGCGGCGCCGTGCCACTCGCCTTGGGTGGCGATTCCCGGCACGAGGAGATAGTCGCCGAGCCGCTCGCCTCGGAACGGGCCGCTCACCTGAGGGCCTGCGCCAGCGCCGGGGCATGGGTCGACAAGCCGCACGGATTGAGCGCCGTCGCTCGGCACCCGCTCGCCGAGGCCTTCGCGCCGATGCGCTGGGACGACCACATCGTGGGGGTCGTCGCCATGGGGACTACCAATCGAGAGGACGCTCATCGGCTCGGCGACCGCCTCTCGACTATGTCCGAGTTCGGTGTGGTCTCCGCCGCCCTGCTCGGGCCGATGCTGGCCGACCACTGGCGGGCGGCGGATATCCGTTCGCAGCTCGATTCAATCATCACAGAGCGCGCCTTCACGCCTGTCTTCCAGCCCATCGTCCAGCTCCAGACTCGCAAGGTCGTCGGCTTCGAGGCACTGACTCGGTTCCGCGATGGAATGCGCCCCGATAAGCGGTTCGCGGAGGCGCATGCGGCCGGGATGGGCGTCCGCCTGGAAACTACCTGTATCTGGGAGCAGCTCGAGGCCGCCTCGTCGCTTCCGCTCGGGACCTGGCTCAGCCTCAACGTGTCACCGGCTCTGGCAACGGCCGTGGTCCCGCTGATCTCGGTGCTGGAGCGGGCCGACCGCGACGTGATCCTGGAGATCACCGAGCACGTCGAGATCGCCGACTACCCAGCGTTGCTTGCGGCTCTGGAGCTCGTCCGGGGTCGCGCACGGCTGGCGGTTGACGACGCCGGTGCGGGCTATGCCGGACTGCGCCACATTCTCGAGATACGCCCGCACTTCGTGAAGCTCGACATATCGCTCGTCCGTCACGTCGACACGGACCCGGCTCGTCAGGCGATGGTGGCCGGAATGGCGCACTTCGCTGGCATCGCCGGCTGCGAGCTCATCGCCGAAGGGGTCGAGACGAAAGGCGAGATGGACGAGCTCATCCGGCTCGGCGTCCCACTGGGCCAGGGCTACCTGTTCGGCAAGCCCGAACCGATCGTCTGACCGCGGACTCCGGGGCGGAGGCAGGGCGGCCCAGGAACCGAGACGCCACCAGCAGGCCTCCAGGCGGGGCGGTGTGTACCCTATTGCTCCGAGCACCTGGAGGAGCCACGTGGCGTCGCTGAGTCAGCGCCTGCTCGCCATGGAGCCCCAGTATCGCGAGCGCGTTTGGGGCGGACAGAGGCTGCGCCCGGCGAATCCGCCCATCGGTGAGGCTTGGGTGGCGTACGGTTCCAGCAAGGTGGCGGCTGGGCCGGAGAGAGGCCGAACCGTGGACGAGCTTGCCAATCGAGCCGGCCCGGATCTCCTGGGAAGCGCCGTCGCAGGACGATTCGGATCGCGATTCCCGCTCCTCGTGAAGCTGCTCGACTGCGCCGAGTGGCTCTCGGTACAGGTCCATCCGGACGATGCCGAGGCCCGCGCGTTGGTCGGGCCCGACGAGTTCGGCAAGACCGAGGCCTGGTACTTCCTCGAGACGAGTCCAGAGGCCATGATCCTGGCGGGCGTCAAGCCGCTGGTGAGCGGCGATCAGCTGGCCGCCGCAATTCGCGAGGGCAGAGTCCTGGACGTCGCGGCGGAGGTCCCGGTCCGGGCCGGTCAGGCCATGCTCATCCCGGCGGGGACGATCCACGCCCTCGGCCCCGGCCTGCTCCTGTACGAGGTCCAGCAGTCAAGCGACACGACGTACCGAGCCTACGACTGGGGTAGACCGCAGTCGGACGGTCGCAAGCTCCACATCGAGGAGTCCGTCCAGGTCGCGCGCCCGGTTGGACCGGAGGTGCGGACCCACCCGGACCTGAGAATGACGACCGGCGCCGTGCCGGCCATCGCTTCGCCCTATTTCGACGTGGAGCTGGCCCGGGCCACGGCAACCGATCCGCTGGCCTGCGACACACGAGGCCTGACGTTTCACATCCTCACCGTCATCGACGGCACCGCGGAGCTGACTTGCGGCGGGGAGACGGCTCGGCTTGCCCGCTTCGAGACCTGCGTCGTTGCCTCGGCGGCAGGACAGTACCGGATACGGGCAACCGGGGAACCCGTCACCCTCCTCCGGGCGTCGGTGCCCGGACGGTGATGAGACTCGCCGCGGGGGCCGTTACGGCGTCGCCGTGAACGATCCGCTGGCCAGCGTCTTGCCCTGGGCGTCCATGATGCCGAAAGTGTGCTTCCCGGCCCCGTAGGCCGAGCAGACGTTCGACGCCGAATCCGCGTCGGTCGAGAGCCAGCTGCCGTTTGCCTGCTTGATGAAACCGGCGCCGCTCACCGTATCGGTGCTGCCCGTCTGGCCGTCGAGGATGGCCGTGACCTCCGCCGACTCCGAGAGGGAGGCCGGCAAGATGACCGTCATCGTGACCTGGGTGGTCGTGTCCGTGCAGCTGAAGGTAGAAGGCTGGACCGTTAGAGAGCCCCCGGCGGCACCGGGAGTTGGAGTTGGAGCTGGCGTCGGTGCGGGAGTTGCGGCGCCGCCCGTACTGGTGAACGACGTCTGAGCCAGCACCTTGCCCTGCGCGTCGAGAACTCGAACAGTGTGCTTGCCGGCCGCGATATCGCCGCAGAAGCTCGGGGCGGCCTGGGTCTCGGTCGAGAGCCAGCGGCCATCGGACTGCTTCTCGAAGTTGTCGCTCACCGCCGACAGGTCGCCTGCCTGGCCATCGAGCTCGGCCGCGACCTGATCGGACGCCTTCGTCGAGGCGGCGAGCCATGCCGTCAACGTGACCTGCATGTTCGTGTCAGAGCAGTTGACGGTCGAGGGCTGGACGGTGATGGAGCTCCCGAGGTCACCGGCGGTTGGGGTGGCCGCGAGGGGGGTGGGCGTCGCGACGGTGCCGACGCTTGGGAAAGCGCTACCGAAGAGACCGCCGCTGTGGCCGGGGCCCGCGCTCGGCGTTGGCTTGGAGCCGTTCGCTGCCAGGACCCCGACCGCCACTATGGCGGCGATCACGAGACCACCGACCAGAAGCATGGCAGGGCTGATCGCGGTCTTCGCAGGCGCGGCCCCGACCGGGGCGGCCGGAGGCATCGCCCAGGCGGGAGCTCCCGGCGGTGGGCCGACCGGAGGAGGTGGCGGCGCGACCGGAGGAGGTGGCGGGGCGACGGCTGGAGCGATCGCTGTCGCCGCTGTCGCGGCTGCCGGCAATGTGAAACCGCAGGCGGCGCAGAATCTCTGCCCGGCTTCTGTCAGAGGGGCTCCGCAGTTGGGGCAGAAGCCGAACCCAGTCGTCATTCGCGATCCCTCCGACCTACCGTTCCCGCGCCCCGATAAGGTAAGCCGGGCTTCCCGCCAGAATCGGGCCTCACCCCCCAGCTCCGGCATGTGCCGCGCAATTGTAGCCGGTGACCCAGGCCGCGAACGCGCCAACCGGCCCATGGCCGGGCGTACTTCCTTCTCTCGGCCGGGACTCTCAGGAGCGCCGGTCGACTCCCGCCAGGCTTGTCGCGTACGCTTCCGCAATGGCGATTCGAACCAGCGCTGGCGTCCTGCTGTACCGGCTTCGAGACGAGCGCGTTGAGGTGCTCCTGGGACACCCCGGGGGCCCGTTCTTCGGCCGCAAGGATCTTGGCAACTGGTCCATTCCGAAAGGCGAGCGCGGACCCGCCGACGAGGACCTCGAAGCCACGGCCAGGCGGGAGTTTCAGGAAGAGACCGGCCATCCGGTACCTGCGGGCCCGCTGCTCGAACTGGGCTACGTGCGCCAGAAGGGCGGCAAGATCGTGTACGGCTGGGCCGCCGAGGGCGATCTCGACCCCGCACAGGCGACGAGCAACATGATCGAGATCCCGTGGCCGCCTTTCACCGGTCGAGTGAAGCGCTTCCCGGAGATCGACCGGGTCGCCTGGTTCGGCCCCGAGGAAGCGCGTCAACGCATCAAAGAGGCTCAGATTCCCTTGCTGGACCGGCTCATGGCAGTGCTGGGCCCGGTCCGTCAAGGGCGAACGCTCGAGACGGAGCGGTGAAGCACACGGACGGAGCGGCCGTGGTGTTCGACCTGGGGGGCGTCCTCATCGACTGGAACCCCCGTTACCTCTATCGGAAGATCTTCGGGGCCGACGAGGCTGCGATGGAGCGGTTCTTGTCGGAGGTCTGCACCCCTGTTTGGAACGCCAGGCTCGATGCCGGCCGGCCCTTCGCGGAAGGCGTCACCGAGCTCATGCGGGAGTATCCGGGTCAGGCGGAGGTGATCGAGGCCTACCGCTCGCGGTGGCAGGAGATGCTGGGCGGGGCCTTTCCGGAGAACGTCGAGGTCATGAGAGAGTTGCGTCGCGCGAACGTTCCGGTCTACGCACTCAGCAATTGGGCGAGAGAAACGTACGCGGTGACCCGGAGCCGTTTCCCGTTCCTCGACGAATTCGACGGGATCCTGATATCCGGCGACGTTGGCATCGGCAAGCCCGATCCGGCCATATTCCGGGAACTCCTGCAGCGGTTCGGACTGGTGGCGGAGTCGACGGTGTTCATCGACGACAGCCGCGCCAACGTGGCCGTCGCCAGATCCATGGGATTCGATGCGATCGAGTTCGAGAGCGCCGGTCAGGTCCGGCGAGACCTGGTCAGTCGGGGTTTCCCGCTCGTCACTCGCAGGCCCGACAGCCCCTCGTAGGCACGACAGCCCCTCGTAGGCCCGACAGCCCCTCGTAGGCCCCGACGCGACCGGACAGAGACGGACCTGGTCTGCCGACGGCCGCCCCGGCTCCAAGACACGGACGGGCTGGTGGACCACCGGTGGCCAGGCCGGCCCTTGCCGGCTTCGCTCATCAGTGCGACGGGGGCATCGACTCAGTGAGGGTAGGAGGTTCCGCCTCCACCGGCGAGGGCCGACGCCAGCGGGATCAGCGCGAGAGCTAGACCAAGAATCCAGGCGACAATTACGTTACGAAGGCTATGGCGAGCGAACATTCGGCGACTCCTTCTGAGAATCGCCCGCCGGTGGCCCGGGCCCGAACGCCCGTCGGCGCTGGAATCGTATGGGCGGTCGCGGGGCCGGTCAAGTATTTGTAAACATTGGAGCTTGCAGGCACCATTGCCGTGCGCCTCGAACGAGCTAGGGCGTACACTGCTGGTCATGGCAAGAGTCAGCCGAACCCGTCCCCGAGTAGACGATTCCCCGCTCGCCCGTCAGATCGGCGAGCGGCTCCGCCGAACCCGCCTGGCTGCCGGCCTCACGCAGCAGCAACTCGCCGAGGGCCGCTATACCAAGGCCTACATCAGCGCCCTCGAGAACGGCCTCAGCCGGCCGTCGATGGCCGCCCTCAACTACCTCTCGGGCCGGCTTGGCATACCGGCCAGCAAGCTGATCAACGACGAGCCCGCCGCCTGGGCCCGCCTCGAGGCCGACCTAGCCCTCGCCTCCGGCCGGTGGGATGACGCGATCGCCGCGTACCGCGATCTACTGGAGTCCACGGTCACACGGGAAGCTCGGGCGGAGCTGATGAGCGGCCTGGCCGAGGCACTGATCCGCGAGGGCAAGGGGCGGGAGGCCACCCCGTTGGCGGCCGAGGCCGCGCGCATCTTTCACGCCGCGAACAGGGAGGCGGAGGCGGCCCTGAGTGAGTACTGGCTCTCGGCGGCGCATTATCTACAAGAAAACGGCACCGAGGCGAAGGCGCTCCTTCAGTCCATCCTGTCGCGGGTCCGGGCCGGCATGCGAGTGGAGCCAGACTTCGAGCTTCGCCTGGTCATGGCGCTGTCGAGCAACGAGGCTCGCGAGGACAACCACGCCGCGGCTCTGGCGTACCTCGAGGAGGTCCGTGGCCTAACCGGCTCCCTCGATGACCGGAGGCGGGCGAACTACCTGCACGACCTCGCCTACAGCTATCGCGAGACCGGCGACTTCGAGGCTGCGGTACGTACCGGCATCGCCAGCCTCGAGCTATTCCGAAGGGTCGAGGCGGATCGCGACACGGCGAATCTGGAGAACGACCTGGCCCTCTCGTACCTGGCGCTGGGCAATACGGGAAAGGCGACCGAGCTCGCCGCTTCATCCCGCGGGAGGCTCGTGAAGCTCGGGGACGATTGGCTGCTCTCGCATGTCGTCGACACGCAGGCTCGCATCGCGCTGGCCGGCGGTGCTGCAGACCGGGCGGCGACATACGCCCGGGAGGCGCTGAACGTCGCGGATCGTGCGGGCAACGTCAAGGCATCGATCGACGCGCTTCTCACCCTGGCCCGCGCAGAGGTCGCGCTCGGGCAGAATGAAGCCGCCCTCGAGGCGAACCGCCGCGCCGGAGAGCTGGCTCGACAGCTCGGCAACAAGAGCCTTATCCGCAAGGCCCTGCGCGAATGGGCCGACGCCCTGGCCTCCGCAGGCCAACACGAGCAGGCGTTTGCCATTATGCGCGAGGCACTGGCGGTCTCCTAGTCGCGGGATCCTCAGAATAGCGCCACATCCCTCGCCCTGAGGGTTGAGTTGAGCGCCGGTGGCCGGACGCGCCGCTCCACCCCGTTCTTGCCGGCCGTTGACCACGCTCTACCTTGCCGATCTGTTCCGTAAGTAGCATGAGGGAGGGAGACCGAGTACACTGGCATTTGACTTTCCCCGTCCTAGAACAGGGATCAAATGCCACTCGTTTCTCCGAGCCGCTCCATACCCGGCCCGCGAAAGCTGGGCCCGGTGCCGTGGTACCAGAACGGTTGCCGTGGCTTGACCGTTCACGCGGGCACCGACGTACCCTCGTATGACGATCCGATGATCCGCGTGGCCCTGGTTCGAGGCGCTCTCGCGTGCAGTCGGATCGGCGACCTGGAGCGGGCGCTGAACCGAGAGCTCTGGGCGCTCGGCTACGTCGCCCGCCTGGAGCGCAATCTGACGGATCGATCGGTGGTCCAGGTGGAGATCGCCAGCGGCCGTTGATCCTTGCATTGTCGGGCCGGGGCCTCCTTGGGGGGACGGCCGCGGCCCGACGATCCTCGACCCGGGCTCAGCGGTAGAGAGCGGCCATTGCGCCCGTCGTCGCGGCAATCCTTTCTCGCAGGTCAGCTGGTTCGAGCACCTGGAGCTCGGCGCCGAGCCGCAGAAGGATGGGTTCTGCGTGCGACAGGTCTTCGAGCTTCAGCGACACCGTCTGCCAGCCCTCCGGGCCCTGGCCGATCGAGTCCGACGTCGGTTGGCCCACCGATGCCGGCCCTAGTGCTTCGGTGATGCGCTCGAGGCCGTCGCCGCGCACACGCACGATTGCGGTGAACGCGGGCAGGCTTTCCTCGTAGGCCACCACGGCTTTGCCCCAATAGTCGGCCAGGTCAAACGCCTCGGGCCGTTCGAAGCGATCCGCCGGCACCACCGGATCGACGATGCGCGAGACGCGGTAGGTCCGCATCGAATCGTCGGCGCGCGCGACCAGGTACCAGATCCCGGCCTTGAGCACGAGGCCGATCGGGTCGACGAGGCGCTCTACGATCGGCCCATCGTCGCTCCCGCGCCGGTATCGAATCTCGAGGCTACGGTCCGACCAGACCGCCTCGGCAAGCTGTTGCAGCGTGGGCGCCGAGTCCGGCTCCTGAAACCAGCCCGGCGCATCGAGATGGAAGCGCTGTCTCAGTCGCGAAGCCCTGCCCCGCAGCTCGGGAGGGAGCGCCGCAAGCACCTTCAGCTGCGCTGCGGCGAGAACCGTCCCCAGGCCGAGCTGCGCCGCCGGACCCGGATAGCCGGACAGGAAGAGCGATTCCGCTTCTTCGGGCGTCAAGCCGGTGAGTCTCGTGCGGTAGCCCTCCACGAGCTGGTAGCCGCCGTGTGCCCCGCGGTCCGCGAAGACCGGTATTCCGGAGGCGCTCAGCTCGTCGATGTCCCGATAGACGGTCCGAATCGAGACCTCCAGCTCGTCCGCCAGCTGCCGGGCCGTCACACGGCCTCGGCTCTGCAGCATGAGCAAAACGGTGATCAGTCTGCTGGCTCGCATGCCGGCAGAGTACCCGATTGTCGGTCCGCTTTCCTGCCATGTTTCGTCATGTATCTGAGCTAAGGTTCGGACTGTAGGAATGAGATGCAGCGGTGTCGAACCCGTGTTGGTCGACCCGGGAATCGGAGGATCTGATGTATCCCAGCTGGATTGATCCCGTGACGCGGCTCCGCCTCACTCGAGAGCGTGCGGCCGAGCTCCGGAACGATTGGATGGCCTCGAACGGTTCGGGTCTCGCGCGGGCCAGACAGGCCGATCGCGGTCGCGGTGACGCGGACGGCAAGATGCCTGCCCGGTTGACCCGGCTGGTCGCGGTGCTGGCAGCTCGGCGCAGACTCGCCTCCGACGATCCCTGTCGATAGAGCGCAAGAGAGGACGGGCGCACCAGCGGACTGGCGCGCCCGTCCCGAATAGGGCAACCTGGGGCGATGCCGACTTTGCCGCTGGAGACTCCTCCGCCCAGCCCGCACGATCCGGGACCAGGCGCGGCCGGCGAGCGGGCAACGACCGTGGAGCGGGCCGCCTGCCTACCAATCACCACACCCGGCGGAGCCACGATCCGCATCGGCACGGCCTCGTGGACCGATCCGACGATGACTGCGCCGGGCGTCTTCTACCCGCGCGGCGCGGAGTCCGCCGAGGAACGCCTGGCCTACTACGCAGCCACCTTCCCGATCGTGGAGGTGGACGCCACGTACTACGCGCTCCTCTCGACACGAGTCGCAGAAGCGTGGGTCGCGCGCACGCCCCCGGACTTCGTCTTCGACGTCAAGGCGTACGCGCTCATGACCGGTCAGCCCACGGAACCGAAACGGCTGCCCAAGGACGTCCGCTCCGCCCTGCCCGATGAGCTCGCTGCGAAGCCGCGCCTGTATGCGCGAGACCTGCCGCCGGAGTTGCGCGACGAGATCTGGCGACTCTTCGTGGCCGGTATCGAGCCGCTCGGGGCAAGCGGCCAGCTGGGCTCGGTGCTTCTCCAGTACCCGCGCTGGTTCTTTCCTACCGGCGAGAGCCGGGACGCGATCCTGGAAGCCCGCCAGAGGCTCGGGAGCATTCGATCGGCTGTGGAGTTCCGTAGCGAGACATGGTTCAACGACAAGAACCGCGAGCGCACGCTCAGCTTCCTGGCCGACAACGCCATCCCGTTCGTGATGGTCGACGGGCCGCAGGGATTGCGCAGCAGCGTTCCGCCGATCATGGCCGTGACTTCGCCGGAGATGGCCCTCGTCCGCTTCCACGGCCGTCGCGCGGAGACATGGGAGGCGATCGGCATCCCAGTCGTCGAGCGGTTCCGCTACCTCTACAGCGAGGAGGAGCTGGCGGAATGGGTACCGCGTATTCGCGAGGCCGCCGAGCAAGCGCGAGAGATGCACATCTTGATGAACAACTGCTACGCCAATTACGGCTCGACCAACGCTCGCGAACTGGCCGCATTGCTCGAAAAGGAGCTGGCAGGCGGACCCCCGGACGAGACATGACTCACCCGCCTCGTGGCGAGGTGCGGGACGCCTGCCCGGCGTGCGCGGGATCCACCCACCGGCGCAGTAGCATCGGTTGCGGAGGGCTGCGTCGCCCGGTCCCTTGACGAACACTTCTCGGGCCGCGGCGATCGCTCCAGTGGCCGCCCCCGCGAGGCCGGCAGGCCACTCGACACTCGAGCTTGGAGCAACCGCGATGGGCGACAGGATCCCGCGAGGCGAACCCGTCGACTCGAACCGGCGGGACTTGCCGGAAGGCCGGGTGGTCGACTTCCCGGAGATCCAGGCCGAGCCGCCCCGAACCGTTCGGAGAACGAGCTCACTCAGAAACTTCGCGTCGCCGAGCGATCGCGACCCCGGTCACGACGATACCGAGTTCCAGCGGGTAGGCGGCCGGCGTCGCGTCCGATCGGAGATATTGCTCGTGATCGCGGGCTCGCTGTTCCTGGCCGTGACACTGCTGAAACCCTGGTCTCTGGGCCCGGCCGCACGTAGCTCAAGCGCGGCACCGACGGGGGCGGCGACCGGCGTACAGACTGCCGTGCCGGCCGACCTGGCGGCCCAGGTCGAGACACCCGCGGCAATAGCCCTGCGGTCCCCCGTCGGCTGGCCCGACGTGCCCCAGTGGGACTACGGCTGGCCGATCCCTGGCGCGAGCGAGGCCGCGCAGCAGGCCGGCGCGGCAACGGCGACCGATCCGCGCTGGTCGGCCGTGGACTGGACCGTGCTGAGCACCATCGATCCGCACGACGGTTGGGGATACGGCACCGCGATGATGTTGGACGTCGCCCGGTTGCCGTCGGGCGCCACGACGCCCACGCCGTTCACGACATGGTTTGCCGCAGGTCCGCCGCGCTATACGACCATCACCCTCGGCCCCGGGCTCCAGGTCTTCGGGCTCGCCGTCACCTGGCCTCACGACATCCATGTGACGAGCGTGACGGTCGGGTACATCGGCGGCCCCGACCACCCGGCGAACATGCCCCCGGCAGGCTTTCCGGCCTACGCCCAGGTGAGCCCGCTTCCGGCCGCCCAGGTCGCCTCGAGCTCAGGGACCGCAGGCGGTGGGGCGACCCCTCCGGCCCGACAGGCAATCGGAGCGGGCGCAACTATCTGGTCGGGGCAGTTCTGGATTCCGCCCTCGGCGGACTCGTCGAATCCTGCCTCGGCTTCGATCCCGAATGCGTGGCACTCGAAGCCGTGGCCGTGGCCGGACGGCATATACAGCATCGCGGTCACCTCTACCGCCGGCACGACGAGCTACCTCCTGACGCTCCAGACAGGCTAGGATCGAAGCCGTCCCGTCGGGCCTGGCGTTCTGGTCTCTGGGCGATCCATGGTCGTCGCGTCAACAGGACGGCGAACCACAGGTCGCCAGGCCGGTAGCTGGTCTCAAAGCCGTCCAACGACCCCCTGCCGCCGAAGCGACACTCCGACCGCCTGACGACACACCGGCCGCGCCGAGCCCCGCACGATCGAGGCCGGACAGAGCAAACGGCCCGGGCAGGGGGTCCCGAGCCGTTTGCGAGGAGCGCGCCGTCACTCGCGCCCGAGGGAAATCGGCTGCATCGTAGGCTTCTCCGTCGCCGCGATCGCGACGCCGGGTTCCAGTTGCGTGGAGTGGATCACCGCACAGCGCGAGGCCGGAATTGGAACGCCCGCCGGATTTCGGCGGGCGTTCGGAGTTGCGCGAAGCGACAGCCTACTTGTCGCGCTCCGCCGCTCCCTGCAGGGCGGCCTGAGCCGCGGCCAACCGCGCCACAGGAACCCGGAACGGCGAGCAAGACACGTAGTTGAGGCCAATTCGGTGGCATTCGTGGATGGACTGCGGGTCGCCGCCATGCTCTCCGCAGATGCCCACCTTGAGGTCCGGGCGGGTCTTGCGGCCGAGCTTCACGGCCATGTCCATCTCCTGGACGACGACCGGGTCGAGGGACTGGAAGGGGTTGTACGGGAGGATCTTGTCCTCGACGTACTTGAGAAGGAACCCGCCCTCGGCGTCGTCACGGCTGTAGCCGAACGTCATCTGCGTCAGGTCGTTGGTGCCAAAGCTGAAGAACTGGGCGTATTTGGCGATCTCGTCCGCGACCCAGCAGGCTCGCGGGATCTCGATCATGGTGCCG
>PMIP01000066.1:0-22167 GCA_003158295.1 Chloroflexota bacterium
CGTTGGCGACCGCGGGCGAGGAGTCGATGCTGCTGGCGGTGGGGGCCGTCCAGGCCACCCCCAGGGCGTGCACGTTGGAGGCAGAAAGGGTCGTCTCGGCGGCGTTGTAGCCGGAGTGGGCCAGGTCGTTGTGGAACTGAGGCCAGTCGCCGCTGGCCGCCACAGCAGGCGCAGCCAGCGGCCCGGCCCAGACCGTGAAGAGCCCGGCCAGAAGGAGCGCCGCCGGAGCGAGACCCAGGAGCCGGACGGGCGACCGGCGAGAAGTCCAAGAGTGAACGACAGTCGATACGAGTGACCTCACCGAACCCCGCTCCTCTCCGTATCTGGTAGATCCGAGATTCCGCGTCCGGATCTGCAACGGATCGCATCGACCGACTGGCGACGCGCTATCTACGTTGGTGCACCCCATCGGCGGGCGGGATCGGACGGTGCCGCCCGATCTGCCCGTGCTCGTCGTGATGGCCTGCATCCGACGGCGAATGAACGCCTCTACGCTACTCGCATAAGGTGCGGATGGGTAGCCGGATTCGGCAGCAGCCACAGGCGTGCGTCGGGCCCACACTTCGCCGATCGTGCGTCCGACCCTAACGTCGTTCGCACACAAACGGCCCAATCCTATACTTGCGTCTTTGCGCAAGCTGTTGTATATTCCACGGGTGCTCGACGTAAGCGATCTCGATACTGCAAGGCAGCGCAGCGCTGCGGTGGCTAGGGCTCTGGCCGACCCGAAGCGCCTGTGCGTTCTGCAGTCCCTGGCCGCCGGCGAGCTCTCGGTTCGTGACCTCTCCGACCGTGTCGGATGCAACGTCCCGAATATGAGCCAGCACCTCGCGGTCTTGCGAAACTCAGGATTGGTCCTGACTCGTCGGGATGGCAACGCGATCTACTACCGCCTCGCGGATCCTCGGATCCTGGAGGCGTGCCGGCTGCTCCAGTCCATCGCCGGCTGACGCGCCCCGCGCGCCCGCCGGCCAAACGCCTCAGGGAGGACCATCCGCCAGATGGCCGAAGTACAAGCAGTCACAGACGAAACATTCGAGCAGATAGTCCTCAACTCCGAGCGGCCGATCATCGTCGACTTCTGGGCATCCTGGTGCGGACCGTGCCGCATGGTCGCCCCGGAGCTGGAGAAGATCGCGAAGAAGTACGCCGACTCGATCGACGTAGTCAAGATGGATGTGGACGCCAACCCGGCCGTCTCGCAGGCACTCCAGATCATGACCCTGCCGACGATCGCTTTCTTCCGCCCCGGCAAGCAGCCGATGGCGGTCGTAGGAGCGATGCCGGCCGAGCAGTTCGAGGCAAGATTCGGGCTCTCGGAGTACGCTAAAGTCAATCCGAGCTGAGCCTCACGGCCCAGTCACAATCGAATACCAACGCGGGGCCTCCCCCTCGGCCCCGTTTCTTACGACCCCGGCCTACCCCCTCAGGCCGGGGTCGTGCTTAATCCCGCGAGACGCGCCCCTCGGCCCGGGGCCGGCGGCGCGCGACCGGCGACTCATCCGCGCTCAGTTCATGCGAGGGCGCTGCTCCACAGCCTCACCGGCGAGGCGCCACGCGGTTTCGAACCATGCCTTGGCCCGATCCAACGTGAACGCGTCGGCAGCCGTCGAAGCCAGCGAGACCCACTCCGAGCCTCGTGCGGAAGGCGAGGTATCGGGCGTTCGAAGTGCGGCCTCGACGATCTCGGGGCGGAGCCGGAAGCTGTGCCCGGAACCCTCCCGGACGGCAAACAAGATGCCGCCACGCACGAACTCGACGGCCGGTCCGGTTTCGTGGCGCCTGATCCCCTCTAGCTCACGGGCCAGTCGATCGATGGCCGTGACCTGGTCTTCGGCGCGGCCCGGACCGCTCAAGTTGCGCTCGTCGGTCACGTACGGAACTCCTTATGCGAAGTCGATGGCAGGCAGAGAGCCCGCCGAATGCGGCGTCAGCGACGGGCGGCGGCCAGGACGGCCCGAAGATCGGGCTCGTGCTCGGCGTAGTGCTCCGTCGTGTTGCCGATGAGCGATTTCAGGTGCTTCGCGTCCTTGAGCCAGCGCGTCTCCGGCACCACGGTCAGGTAGCCGCGGAGCTCGCCGGGCATCTCGGAGAAACGGCGCCGCACTTCGGCCATGGGCAGGGCCGCCCACTCGGCCTGATAGCGGGCGTTCAGGACGTCGCCCTGGTTGTCCCAGTCCCTGCCGAGCTCTTCGAGCTTGTCGTAGGCCGGACTGACCGGGTTCACCGCCAGCTCACGAGCGATGTTGAGCCACCACTCGATCCAGACGCCGAGATGCGCCATCAGGTCTCGGCCGGTCCAGCCGTGGGCCCCTTCGAGCGGCTGCTCCAGCTCAGCGTCGCTCAGATCGAGAAGTGCTTCGAAGGGACGCCAGGTCTCACGCTCTTCTTCGAGAAAGGAGAAGCCGTCGGCATACATGCGCCGATAGTATCGCGCCGAAGACGCCCCCGGAGCGATGAGCCCACCTACCGGCGAGGCAAGAAGCCGGCCGGGTTGGCCCGGTGCGCGAAGGCACCAGACTTACTGCCCCGCCCGCCAACCCGTCGGGCCATTGCAGATCCGATCCGGGTGACTACCTTTTGGAGTGGCCGCCGATACCGGTGCACGATAGAGGCCAGAGGCGTCGGACACGGGCCGGGGCTGTTCGCGACATCCGCATTTGAGACGAACGCGGTTCGTACGAGGAGGCCGCAGGACCCGACCACGACCCGAGTAAGCACGCAATCGATATCCGGCTTGGACCTCTCGATCGGCGGTCGGCATAATCTGCTCAGTTCTGGGGCGCAGAAACGGCCCGTCCGGCCAGCCGGACGGGCCGTTTCCAATCTGGGCCGGCCGGCACGCTGCCCCGCGCAACCGCGACAACCGCGCGACCGGGGCGGCGCGAATCGGGACCGGATCCGGCTCGCTGAAGGCGGCTGCCGCGACCGCGAGGCCCTAGCTGCGTGGAACCGCCGTGTCGAGGCGCCCTCTCCCCACGGCCCCGAAGCGCTCCATGTGGCGCAATACGACTCGCGCGGCAAGCGTCACGTCGGGATCGCGATCGATTGTGCGGACGATCCAGGCCACGTACGACGGCTCCAGGCTCGCCACGTCGCCCAGCGTGTAGCCGGCGAACTTGCCGAAGTTGAGCCGCGTATCCATGGCCTCGGCCAGCATGGGCAGGTCCGCTTCCAGATTCGGTCCGGGGCGACGGTGCATCGGCCCCGTGGGGGTCGAGGCCCGGGGCGGTTCGTGCGCGTCCACGGACCTGGGCCGCGGCGGCAACCCCGGCAGCGGGCTGCGATCCAGCTGCGAGAGCGTAGCGTTGCGCGGACGGAGCAGCGCGCTCGTGTCGATCCGGGCAGTAACGGGTCGCGTCCGGGGCCGCGGCACCCATCCGGGGCGGCTGAACGGCGGCGGAGGCGGACCGTCCGAAGCCTCGTGGGCACCGGTCGCCCACGCCGCTCGCGCCGCCGCATCCCGATGGACGCGCCGCTTCTCCGGGTCGCGAAGCTCCTGGTATGCGGCGTTGATCTCCGCCATCTCCCGGTTGGCGCGGCGTTCCCCAGCCTTGTCGCCGCTCGCGACGTCCGGGTGATGCTCGCGCGCGAGCCGCCGCCAGGCGACCTTGATCGTCTCGAGGGTCGCGTCCAGCGGCAGTCCGAGCACTGCGAAGGGGTTGCGTGGCATCCCATCAGTCTACCGGGCGGGCGGCAATGGGCCGCGGGAGCGCTTGACAGCCCGGCGCGCGTGGCGTCCCCTACCCCCATGACGAAGAAGAAGCGAACGCGACGCAGACTCCGCCTCCTCCTGGGGGCCGCGACGGTCGGCGTGGCCGCCTACGGTGCCGCCTACCGATTCGCGCTGCGATATCGGGAGCGTGTCGGATTGCCGTACCGCAGTCCCGTCGAGACGACGCCCGCGGAGTTCGGGTTGGCCTATGAGCGTGTCGTGATCCCGTCGTGCGACCTGCGACTGGCGGGTTGGTTCGTTCCCGCGTCAGACGACGGCGCGGCCGCCCAGCCGCGCCGCACCCGGTCCGTGGCCCCGAAAAGCGGCGCCCGGCCTTCCATACCGGCAGCGCCCGGAACCGCCGGCCCACGACCCGGCATCGTCGTCGTTCACGGCTGGGAGTCGAACCGGGGCCGGACCTTCGCCCACGTCCGATATCTCCACGCCGCCGGCTTCCACTGCCTGGTCTTCGATGTCCGCGGCCATGGTGACAGCCCTCCCGAGACGCTGCCGATCAACGTGCCGGAGTTCTCGGAGGACGCCACGGCGGCCGCTCGCTGGCTGGCCACCCGGCCCGAAGTCTCGGCCGTGGGCGTGCTGGGCCACTCGATGGGCGGCGCCGGCGTCATCGTGGCCGCCTCCCGAGAACCGCTCATTCGGGCTGTCGTCAGTCTCTCCGCCCCGGCGGACCTGGTCAGGATGACCCGCCAGACCTTCACGATGGCCGAGATGCATATCCCCGAGCTGGTCGCCGGACCGCTGGCGCTGATAACGGCCGGAGTGCTGATGGCCCCACGCCGACATTCGATCGACGACGCCAGCGCGCTGGTTGCTGCGAGACGATACCGAGGCCCGCTGCTGCTCATCCACGGCGCGCAGGACCACGGCGTGCCGGTCGAGCATCTCGACCTGATCGCGAAGGCGGCGACCGGAGCTCGCGGGCCGGACGATCCACCGGTCGAGACGCTGGTTCTGCCGGAGTTCGGTCATCGCTGGCTCTACGAGGCGCCCGAGTTCCGCCATCGGGTGGCGTCGTTCTTTGCCCAGGCGCTCGGCGGCCCCGTCTCCCCAGAGGTCGCGGCCCAGCGCGCCGAGGCCTGCGTGGTGGCACGCCCGCCGGATCCGATCTACGGGTTCGGAGCGCTGCCCGCGAAGCAGAGGCCCGGCTGATCGGCGCCGACCGTCGGCACGCACGCTCATTCGGAGGTTTCGATGGACACCTGGCAGGCGATCGACAAGATACGGACGATCCGGAAGTTCACGGAGCGCCCGCTCGAGCCCGAACATCTAGACCGAATCCTGAACGCCGGCCGGCGGGCCGGCAGCTCCAAGAACACCCAGCAATGGGACTTCGTCGTCTGCACGGATCGCGCCCATCTGGTGGCTCTATCGGAGGTCGGGCCGTACGCCGCCCATCTCGCCGGAGCGGCCGCCGCGGTGGCCCTGGTCGTGCCGGACCCCGCGACTCACGATGCGCCGTACTCGATCATGTGGGATCTGGGCCGGGCGGCGCAGAACATGGTCCTGGCCGCCTGGGAGCTGGGCATCGGCAGCGTTCCGGCGACGGTCTACCGGCAGGACCTTGCCCGCGAGCTGCTGGGTTACCCGGCCGACCACTGGTGCGAGTTCATGCTCTCGTTCGGTTATCCAGAGAACCCCGAAGCCCTGACCTGGCCGAAGCGGGCCGGGGGGCGAAAGCCGTTGGAGGCGGTGGTTCACAAGGAGCGGTGGTAGGACGCCAGCTCAGCCATGACAGCAAGGTCTTCCGCGAGCACGAAGGAGATGCAGATGGCCAAACGGAAAACAAAGAAGACGTGGTTCGCGGCCAAAGGCGTGTTCCTTCATGCCGATCAGGGCTCTGGACCCCGACAGCAGTACGAGGAGCGCGTCGTCCTCCTGCGGGCCCGCAGCGGCCAGAAGGCAATCAAGCTGGCCGAACGCGAGGCAGAGCGGTATGCGCGGATTCTGGACCAGGTGTCTTTCACCGGCTTCGTGGATGTCTATCAGCCCTTTGACGAGCCAGGGGTCGGGGCCGAGGTCTACTCCGCCATGGAGCCGAGCGATCTCGTGATCAAGGAGTACCTGAACCTCCGCTATCCGCCAGAGCCACTAGATTGCGAGGCCGACGGACGGGAGCATCGGTACTACAAGAAGGCACGTGGCTACTCCGCCTGCTACCACTGCGCGGTGGTGAAGCCCGGCGAGCTGTGGAAGTGAGGTCGGGTGGAGCGCGCCGCCGGACGATGAGCCACTCTTGATCGTGGCGAACGAAACCAGCGAGATCGTTCTGAGCATGGACGACCTTCGTGAGGTCGCCGGTTACGCCGCCCAGAGCGCGCAGGAAGTGCTGGCGATCTTCGAGAGAGCACACCCGGCCGACTCTCGCGCTCGCGACGCCATCGATGCCGCTTGGACCTTCGCCCGAGGCGGCAAACGCGGCAAGAGACTGCGTGACACTGCGTGGGCGGCGCTCAGGGCGGCCCGAGATGCAGAGTCCGCGGCCGCGGGCGATGCGGCGCGAGCAGCGATGTGCGCGGCATCCGCTGCATACCTGCATCCACTGGCCGATGCACACCAGGTGAAGCACATCCTGGGGGCGGCGGCCCACGCGGCGAGAGCGGCCGAGCTGATGGCGGGCGATGACCGAGAGGTAGGAGCCGGTTACATCGAGCAAGCTCGCCGGCGCGCGACACCAATAGTCGTTGACGTGCTCAGCCGCTACCCCGCGGCACCGCCTGGTGGGGGGCGCGTCGGAGAGCTGCTTCGCGATCTGGATGAGGCCCTCCGCGACCGGAGTGACTGATCAGACGAGGCACCACGAGCGCTGATAGCCGACCCGCCACGAACCGAGCACGGCGACCGCACCCGCAACCGCGATCACACGGGGTAGCCCACCAGGTAGACGTACTCGAAGATCGCGGCGCCGGTGGAGGCCGCGCCTGTCTCCCAGGCATAGTCGGCCGAGCTCAGCTCTCCGCTCATCGCCTCCAGGGCCCGCGGCGAGTAGACCCGCAGAAGTGAGACGACGCCGTCCCAGCACGTCGCGAATGGCACGATGGGGAGCAGGTAGGTCCACAGAAGGCGCGACCAGGACCGTGGCTTGATGAACGGCGTCATGAGCGCGTATCCGAGCAGCGTGCTGATTGGCGCCAGCGCTATCAGGATCGGCGCCCAGGGGCGCGGCACGCGAACGTCGAAGACCCCGATCGCGGCCCGCTTCTCGAACGCGTCCCGCAGGATCGACTCCGCATCCGCCGGCTTGAAATGGTGGAAGCTCTCGAAGAGAGTGCGCATGCCTGTCAACGACGGGGGCACGTCCAATGCGTCCACCGGCTCCGTGACGTACTCGACGTTCGGCTGCGAAGTCGCGTCCCACTGGCGGAGTGCCGCGGGATTGGGGTATTTGTCGGTCAGCTTGACGCTGACTGGCCATCCCGCTTCTGCAAGGTGTCGCTGCAGTGGTCTCCAGGGACCCGCGCCGCCAGAGCAGAGGTCGACGATCTCGGTTGTTCCGGCGTGCCGCATGGCCTTGACCAGGAGCGGCACCAGACCCGCCTGCCCGGAGCCGCGGGTGGCGACGAACTGCAGGTAGTCCGTCTGCACGCGGCGAAACACCTCCGGATACCAGGGCAGGTCGGTGAACTCGAAAAGCTGGAGGCGCCGCATGCGGTGTATCTCCCTGACGCTCGCCTGTGACTACGAGTGATCGATGACCAAGCGACCTAGCGGTTCCGGCAGTCCACCCAGACCACGGTCGCGGCGGAGCCGCCATCCCCAGTCGGCAGCCACGCCACAGCGAAGCGGACCCCCTTGGTCACCTGCGTGTTCGGGAGGCAATCGGGCCAGCTGTCGGAGTGGCCAACGCCGCCGCTGTCGGTCCAATTCACCGCCGTCCTGAAGCCGTAGCCCATGTTCCCCACCTGACAGGTGGCGACACCGATGCCCGTGTAGCAGTCGGCGGTGTAGAACCCCTCATGCATCGAGTTGTCGCTGCCGACCTTGTACCCGGCTCCGAAAGCAGCTACCACGACCACGGCCACGACCAGCGCCGCCCACCACTTCCTCGCCATTCGTTGACCTCCCTCGATCGCGCCATAGGCGCGGTAGATCGACGATGACTGAGCTTCCCGGCGTCGTCAAGGCCCCCGGCCCGCTACTCCCAGCGGAAGGTGCGGGCGGCGACGGCCAGGCAGACGACCAGCCAGCCGGTGAGGATCGCCAGGTCAACTCCGAGCGGGGCTACCTGGGTGCCGTTGACCATGACCTGCCGAAGGGCGTCGGCCAGGTACGTGAGCGGCAGCAAGCGCGCCACGCTCTGGAGCCAGCTCGGCATGAAGTCGAACGAGAAGAAGATGCCCGACAGGAACATCATCGGCATCTGAATAACCTGCACGACGCCCGTGGCCTGCTCTTCCGTCTTGAGGAACGACGCCAGCAGGAACCCGATCGCCAGGAAGGCGCCGGCGCCCAGGAGGATCAGCCCGGCCATCGCCACGACGCTGCCGACGATCTGGACGTTGAACAGGGCTATCCCTATGCCGATGATCAGCACCCCATCGATTGTGGCGACCATCAGCCGCAGCAGGATGTTGCTGGCAACGAGCTTCCAGCGCGCCAGCGGGGTCGCCCCGATCCGCTTCAGGATCCCCTTCTCACGCTGCTGGACGAGCGGGATCGCCGCGAAGATTCCGAGCTGCATCAGGGCCATGGCCAGGATGCTGGGCACGAGATAGGCGACGTTGCTCAGGTTCGTCGACGACAGGGTCAGCTGCTCGACCTTGACTATCTCCGACCCGTTGGCCAGCTGCAGATTGAAGCCGTTGGCGATCTGAGCCACGATCCCCTGGACGACCTGCGTGGTCTGGGTCTGAGACGGATCGGTGAACAGCCCCAGAGCCGCCGACGACTTCCCATTCGTCTTGGCGACGACGGCCTCGAGACCCGACGGGACGACGATGATGGCCGAGATGTCGCCATGCTGCATGGCGGTCTTTTCCTCGTCGAGCGTGCCGCTCTGAAGCGAAAGCAGCGGTACGTTGGCGAAAGCGTTGTGCAGGCCCATGGACGCCTGGCTGTTGTCCTGATCGACCCAGCCGACCTTGACCTTGCTGTTACCGGTCCCCGAGAAGAGGACTCCGAAGAGCAGCACGAACATGACCGGGAAGAAGAATGTCCAGAACAGGGCGGCGCGATCGCGGGTGAGGCTCTTTATGTTCGCGACCGTAAGAAGCAGGAGGGTGTTCATCGGTCGGCTCCTAGTCGCGCAGGGCTCGACCGGTCAGGTCGAGGAAGACGTCTTCGAGGGTGGCCTGGCGGATCCCCAGGTTGTGAGGCTCCACTCCGAGTCCGTCGGCCAGCGCGAGCAGTGTCCCGATCGTGCCCGGCACGTCGCGTGAATAGAGAAGGGTCTGCCCGTCCTCCTGGCTGGCTCGCGTCACTCCGTCCAGCTTGCTCAACCGATCCATCGGGAGCTGCGGCGTGGTGTCGAAGAAGACCGCCCGCTCCTTGAAGCGCCGACCGATCAGCTCCGGAACCGTTCCCATCTCGAGGATGTGCCCGTGATCCATGATGGCGACGCGGTCGCACAACTCGGCGGCCTCTTCCATGTAGTGCGTGGTCAGCATCACTGTCTTGCCCCGTGACTGAAGCCCCTTGACCAGGTCCCACAGCGAGCGGCGCGCTTGCGGATCCAGACCGGTCGTGGGCTCGTCCAGGAAGATCAGCTCCGGATCGTTGACCAGGGCGAGGGCGATCGAGAGGCGCTGCTGCTGGCCACCGGAGAGGTTCATCGACCGAGCCTTGGCGCGCTCGCCCAGGTCCACGGCGTCGATCAGCTGCTTGGTCGGCAGATGACGCTCGTAGAAGCTGCCGAACAGGTCCAGCAGCTCGGTGACCGTGAGTCGCGGGTAGAGCGAGACCGTCTGCAGCTGGACACCGGTTCGCTGCTTGATCGATTCGGCATGCCTGGTCACGTCCATCCCGAAAACCGTGACCGCCCCCGAGTCCGGCCGCCGAAGGCCCTCGAGGATCTCGATGGTCGTGGTCTTGCCGGCCCCGTTCGGACCGAGCATGCCGAAGACTTCGCCCGGCGCGACCGTGAAGCTCACCCCGTCGACGGCCTTGACGTCGCCGTAGCACTTGTACAGGTCGGCAACGCGGATGACCGGCTCGCCGCTCTCCGTCATGTCACTCCCCGGCTTGGGCCTGGCCGGCGTCCTGCTGGAGCCGGTCGGCATGAGGACGACTGTAGCGACCCCGGGCAAGGATGGTCGTCCGTCTTGCGAATGATCGCCGTCCGGCCGAGCGAAGGATCGGACTCTGCCGCCCGGACTCGAGTGCCCCGCTGGGCCCGCTACCTGGGGTGTTCGAGCAGCATCTCGGCCGAACACGAGCCCAGCGTAGCGAAGCCGAGTCGCTCGTACAGCCGGATCGCCCGGGCGTTGTCCGCGTAGACGCCGAGGTAGACGAGATCGAAGCCGCCGACCACCGAATCACGGGCGAGAGCCCGCGTGATCAGGCTGCCGAAGCCGCGGCCACGCCACGCCGGGCGGGTCCCGATCGACGAGAGGTAGCTTGCCCCGTCGAAGGAGTAGCGCTCGCCGGTCGCCACGGGCTCGCCGTCGATCCGGAGCAGGTAGGCGTGGAAGCTGGGCTGTTGCAGGGTCAGCTCGACCTCGGCGATCAGGTTGGCGTGTCTCGACTCCGGAATGTGGAACGACTCGCCGATGACACGCGCCAGCGCCCGCGCCACGCCCGGCCGGTCTTGTTCGGAAGGGCAGTTCCAGCGCTCCAGCACCGCCCCAGTGGGAAGCGGTACCTCCCGAGCACCCTCGGGCTCCCGCACCAGGATCATGTCGTAGCCGCCGCCCTGGTTCACGAACCCGCTCGCGGCCAGGCGGGCGATCAGGTCCGTCGGCGTGCTCAGATCGGGAATTGCCCACACGTAAGGCTTCCGGCCCAGCGCCATGAAGAGCTCGTTGGTATCTCTCAACCGGGCCTCGAAGGCCCGCGGATCCTCCGGCCAGCGGACGGCTGTGAGTCGATTGAAGAAGGGCTCCTTCTCGGTCGCGGAGAAGAGCAGCACCGCATCGCCCAGGTCGCGCCAGCCGCGACCCGGGATGGCGACGGCCCGCGCCGAGTGGATCTCCAGCGAGCGCAGGGTCTCCTGGCTGAGTCCGAACCACGGCGCGGAGCCGTTGGGAAGTCGCATAGGCGAACCTTAGGCGATGGGACGCCAACCGGCAGAGACCGCACGGTGGGATCGTGTCTCATTCCGAGGGCTCGCAACCAGGTTTCGAACGCTAAGCCGCTAACATATCGACGCGCCCGGCAGCTTCGCCGGCTATCGAGCCCGACTCCCGGCGCCAGCTCACAGGAGAGAGATGCGCGCGCTGACACGTCGCGTCGGTTTGGGGCTTGCGGCCAGGGGCGACGTTTCGGACGTCATCGATTGGACGAGGCGCGCACGCGACGCCGGACTCGACTCGGCCTGGATCCACGATTCCTACTACGAGAGGGACGCCATCACGTATGGCGCCGCGATCGCCGGCGCCCTGGCCAACGACTCGGAGAGCTCGTTCCGGCTGGCGCTGGGCGCGGTGAATCCGAACACCCGCCATCCCGTGGTGCTGGCCATGACCGGCTCCGCCCTGGACGAGATACTGCCGGAGCACATCGTCATGGGCATCGGGACCGGGCTGCCGCTGCGGCTCAAGCAGATGGGGATCCCTTACTCGCCGGACGAGGCAGTGGCTCGGGTCAGTTCCACGATCGACCAGCTCCGTGCCCTGTGGGCCGGCGAGCGCCTCCCTTCTGAGACGCCGGGCCTGCCGCCGATCCAGCCGATGTTCCCGCCGGTGCACCGAATCCCGCTCTTCGTGGCCGCGTACCGCAAGGAGTTCGTGGAGCTGGCCGGTCAGAAGGCCGACGGCTACCTCGCTCGACCGTGCGAGTCCATCCCGTCTCTCCGTGGAATCCTGGACCGCCTGGCGGCATCGGCGACCGCCGCCAGCCGGGATCCGCGCGACATCGAATCGGCCGCCTACCTGCTCTCGCTCGTGGACAAGACGCGGCGCGAGGCGCTCAATCGGGCCAAGCGCGAGCCGTTCGTGATCTACATGATGTCGATCCTCGGGGACGTCTCGATGCACCGGGCCGGCTTCGACCTTGACCTGCGAGACCGGATAGCCATCGCCTGGCGGGCCGAGGACTTCCACGAAGCCGGCAAGCTCATCCCGGACGAGCTGCTCGACGCCTTCATGCTGTGCGGCACGCGCGAGGACGTAGCCGCCCGGGCCATGGACTTCCACTCCGAGACCGGGCTCGATCTGCCGCTGCTGCAGCCGGTCGTGCAGGACGAGACCCAGACGCTCGAGCTGATCGAAGCCGCGAAGCTGTACGCGGCGCTGCCGATGCCCGCCGCGGTGCCCGAGGGCGTCGCTGCCGTCGCGGGCGGAGGCGTGAGTCCCGTCGCTGCCGGGCACGAGGGGGCGCGAGACGGCTCCGGCGTGTCCGACACTCTCACCGACACCGGCGCTCACCGCGCCGGCCTGGCCGGCGATCGCCGGCTCGGTCTCTTCGAGCGCGGCCGTCGCCGTCTGGGCGCCGCATACGAGGTCCTTCGGCCGTTTGCCTACACGGCCTCCGCGATTCCGGTCCTAGCCGGAGGGGCGCTGGCCGCGGTCGACTCGCGATTCTGGTGGCCGCCGTTCCTGGCGGCGCTCGCCGGCGGGATGCTCCTACACTCAGGCACCAACGTCATCAACGAGGTCTACGACGTCCGCAAGGGGATCGACACCATTACGTCACCGCGGATGAGTCACGCGGTTCTCAAGGGCCGGGTAAGCGAGCGTGGCGCGCACGCCTTCGCCATCGCGCTGTTCGTGGCCGCGATCGCAGTCGGCGGCTACCTGGTCTGGCTCCGCGGTGCCGCCATCGCGGGCCTGGGGCTGCTCGGCCTAGTCGCCGGCTACACGTATACCGCGCCGCCGTTCCAGTACAAGTACCGGGCCCTGGGCGTGCCCGTGGTCTTCGTCCTGATGGGCCCGATCATGGTCGTGGGCTCCTACTACGCCGTCACCGGCCTGTGGGACTGGCACGCCCTCGTCCTGTCGCTGCCCGTCGGCTTGCTGGTGGCGGCCATCCTCCACGGCAACGAGTGGCGTGACATCAGCGAGGACACGCGGGCCGGGATCAGCACCCTCTCGAGCCGGCTCGGGCGCGACTGGGCGCACTACGGCTACCTGGGCCTGGTGATCGGCGCATACGTGACCCTTGGTTTCGCGATCGCGATGAGGTGGCTTCCTGCCACCACCGTCATCGCCGTCTTCTCGCTGCCCTTCCTGGCGCAGGTGGTCCGCTCCGCTGAGCTGGGCGCCACCGGTCAGGCGCGAGCGATCGCGATGATCGACGTGCAGACCGCCAGACTCCACTTCGCCTTCGGGGCGCTGCTGGTGGTCGGGCTCCTTCTGGCAAGGTTGGTGCCCGCGTGATTCGAGCCGCCTCGCGCGGCGCGGGTGGACGCTCGCCGGCGGCGGGTGGTGGGGCGACCGAGCCACGCGCGTCCGACCGGCGTCTCGAGGCGGCATTGGCAATCGGGTTGGCGGCCGCCGCGCCGGCCTTCGCCGCGACCTTCCGCGGCCCGCGCGACCGCTTCTGGAGTCGCATGACGGTGACCGGCTTGACGCTGGGCGGCCTGGCCCTCCTGGCCAACCCGAGGCTGCGACGGACGCAAGTGGGTCCCTGGGAAGTAGCTCTGGGACTCACCTCGGCCGCGGCTCTGTACGGCACCTTCAAGCTCGGCGACCGTTTCGCGCGGCGCTTCGTCCCGGGCGGCGACGACCAGATACGCGACATCTACTCGTTACGCGAGCTGGCCCCACGGAGCGAGACCGCCCTCCGGCTGGTCACGATCATCGGTCCGGCGGAGGAGCTCTTCTGGCGCGGCCTGGTCCAGGAGGCCCTGATGCGCCGCTACGGGCGCTGGACGGGGGCGGCGATGGCGGCCGTGGCGTATTCGGCGGTCCACGTGACGACGGGCAACTTCACCCTCATGGGCGCGGCCGGAGTGGCCGGCGTTCACTGGTGTTTCCTCTACGCGGCCGGATTCCCGATCGGGGCGCTGGTGGTCAGCCACTGCGCCTGGGACGTCTGGATCTTCCTCGTCCAGCCGACAGGCGACGTTACGGCGCTGGCTGCAGGCTGAATCCGAGGGCCTGGATCCCTGCTTCGACAGGCGAGAGTTGCGCCGGTGCTACTCGCTCCAGCGCTCCAGTGCGCGAGCCCACTTCTCGGCCGTGCGGGCCGCGGGCAGTCGCTGGCGGTGGACTCTTCGCCTCTCCAGGTCGTCCCGGATGGGGCGGAGCATGCGCAGCCAACCGTCCAGGCGCGGGAACGACAGCTCCTGTACGGCAACGACCTCACCCACGACTCCACTCTGCAGATCGCGCCAGACGATCTTGACGCACTCTTCGCTCATCTCGAGTGAGGCCTGCGTGGCCGGCCCGCCGAGGAACTCGCTGAGGGTCAAGAACCGCGGCCACTGAGATGCGATGTCCGGGTCGGCAAGGGCATCCATCAGTCGGGTGAGGATCCACCACATGCCATCGGATCCGAGCTGGGTGCGTTCCTCCCCCAGGGCGCAGAGGTGGCCGTTGCCGCGATCGTCCATCTCCAGCACCAGACCGGTCGGCGAGCCCGGCAGCGAGAACGAGAAGGCCTCAACCGGCGAGACGGAGATGCGTGGATCGTCGGGGAACTCGAGGGCTGCCCCGGGCGACACGCCCACGACCTCGAGCGCCTCGCCACGCCGTCCGGCCTTGTGCAGTAGCCCGCGCACTACCTGCGCGACGTCCTCGTCGGTGAGTGGGGATTCGTCGTTCCAGGTTGCGTTGGAATCGATCTCGAAAAGCCGGGCAAGGCCGTTGCCGTCGGCGGGCCGAGTGACGATCTTGACCGTCCTGCCGTCGACTTTGTATTCGAGTATCTCGTCGGTAGCCGCGATCTTCGTCAGCGCCACGGTATCTCCTCGCTTGTCCGCTCGAGCGCCCCCGCGGGAGCTTCTTACCGCTCCTCAGGCCCGCACGAGGCGGAGTGAGGTCTTGCGCACCCCGGCGATCGGTCGTGATCCCATTGCCGGAATGCGCCCGGGAACCGACCCGGCGTTCCAATTCTACCCTGTCTGAGGGCTCGGGTGGGACTTTTGGTGCAATTCGTCCAGGACTATCGGCCCCCGGCTGTGCTACCCAAGCTGGCACGAGGAAGAGGCACGATGCGACGCTGGGGCTTGCGAGTGGCAGCTCTGCCTGCGCCGCGGGCGCGGCTCCACCGCCCGACCTCTGAGGAGAGCGTCATGCGATTTGCGCTGGACATGCCCAACTTCGCCGAATTCGCGAACCCGGCGACGATCGTTGCCCTCGCCGAGGACGCCGAGGCAGCCGGCTGGGATGGGTTCTTCATCTGGGACCACATCAACCCCTTCGGAGAGATGCCGGTCCCGATGGCGGATCCGTGGGTGCTGCTTGCGGCCGTAGCCCAGGCCACGGAACGGATCAAGCTCGGCACGGCCGTCACGCCGGTGCCGCGCCGGCGACCCTGGGTGCTGGCCCGCCAGACCGCGACGCTGGACTGCCTGTCAGGCGGCAGGTTGATGCTGGGCGTTGGCCTCGGCGAGCCTGGCGAGACCGAGTTCACCGCGTTTGGCGAGGAGGCTGACATCCGAGTCCGCGCCCAGAAGCTGGACGAGGGCCTGGCCATCCTGGCGGGCCTGTGGACTGGAGAGCCCTTCGAGTTCGAGGGCCGCCATTACCACGTGGCTCGGACGAGGTTCCTGCCCACTCCGATCCAGCGACCGCGCATCCCCGTCTGGGTCGCCGGGAAATGGCCGAACGATGGGCCGCTACGCCGGGCCGCGGCCTGGGACGGCTACTTCCCGATCAAGCCCGGGCCGGATTTCGGCGAAGAGGTGCCGATGACCGCAGATGAGATCCGCGAGATCCGATCCAGGCTCGAGCAGCTTCGTGACGGACGCCCGGCCGACATCGTCGTGGCCGAAGAGGTGATGGATCCCAGCCCGCGCGACGCCGGCAGGCTCCGTGCCTTCGCCGCGGCCGGCGTCACTTGGTACATGGAGGGACTCGGGACGCGCTACCTCTCGTTCGAGGCGATCATCGAAAGGGTCCGTCAGGGCCCGCCTCGACTGTAGCGGAACGGCGGCGCTCGGGCGTCGACCGGCGCCAGGGCATCGATTGGCGCTCGGGCATCGATTGGCGCTCGGGCGTCGACCGGCGCCAGGGCATCGATTGGCGCTCGGCCCGCCTCGTGCCCTCCGCCCTATATACTCGGGTGGCCCCGCCGGTCGCCCTCGACCGGCGACCCGATTCTTCCGAGGAGCCCCGTCATGGATCCCACAGCCGAGCCAAGCGTCGTCCCTGCCTCCGCCGTCGTCCCGGCCGGCGCTCGCGCAGCCGACCTGACTCCGGCCGAGATCGACGATCTGGCCTCCGCCGGCAAGTACGCCGAGATCTCCAAACCGAACCTCTCCCCTATCCTCGGCCGCTACTACGAGCGGAACTGGAGCCACGGCGAGGGCCACATCCTCTACGACTCCGCCGGTACAGGGTTCCTGGATTTCGCGTGTGGCATCGCCACCACCTCGCTGGGCCACCACCATCCGGCGGTCACAGCAGCGATCAAGGACCAGGCCGACAAGCTGCTCCACATCTGCAACGCCCTCGGGTACCTGGAGCCGGTCGGGCGGCTGGCCGCCATGCTCGCCGATGCATGCCCGGCGCCACTCGACACGGTCTTCTTCGGCAATTCGGGGGCGGAGGCCGTCGAGGCTGCGCTCAAGCTCGCTCGACGTGTGACCGGCCGGCCCGGCATCATCGCCTTCCGAGGCGCCTTCCACGGCCGAACGTTCGGCGCGGCCTCTGTGACGAGCTCGAGCATCAACTACCGGCTCGGCTATGAGCCGCTTCTACCTTCCGTCTACCTCACTCCGTTCCCCAACGTGTACCGGTACTTCGGCGGCGACGAAGAAGCTGCCACCGCCGGCGCGATGGGCGCTCTTCAGACGCTCCTGGGGCACGAGATTCCGGCCTCGTCCGTGGCCGCAATCATCATCGAGCCGATCCAGGGCGAGGGCGGCTTCAACCCCGCTCCGGCCGCGTTCATGCGTGAACTGCGGTCCCTGTGCGACCAGCACGGCATCCTGCTCATCTGCGACGAGATCCAATCGGGGATCGCCCGGACGGGTCACATGTGGGCCTTCGAGTACGCCGGCATCGTCCCCGACGTCGTGTGCGTGGCCAAGGCGCTCGCCAACGGCATGCCCATCGGCGCCATCGTCACCCGCCGCGAGCTGCAGGAACGCTGGGGAGTGGGGGCGCACGGAACCACATTCGGAGGCAATCCCGTGAGCTGCGCCGCCGGCGTCGCCGTGATGCGCACCATCGCCGAACAAGGCCTCGTGGCCAACGCCGCGGCCCGCGGAGACGAGCTGCAGGCCGGCCTCCGGGAGCTCATGGCGCAAGACGATAGGATCGGCAACGTGCGCGGCTCCGGCTTGATGGTGGGCGTCGAACTGGTCAAGGACCGGGCCACGCGCGACCCGGACACCGATACCAGCGAGGCGCTGATCCAGGCCTGCGCCGGTCAGGGCCTGCTGGTCCTGAACTGCGGCACGCACCACAACGTGATCCGCTTCCTGCCACCCATCGACGTGACCACCGAGGAGATCGCCCGAGGCGTCGCCATGTTCGGGACGGCGCTCCGGTCCATCCCACGGGCCGGCTGACCGCGGCGCTCCCCAGGCCGCGGCCTCTCGCACCCTGCCAACCCGCGTCCCCGCGTCCTCGGGCCGGTCCGCGCCTCTCGCGCTCCTACCGGAATCCGGGGCGACTGGGTCCTCGCTTAATCGTCGACGCCCGCGGCGGCCACCGCGGGCGTCGGCTGTAGCTCGGCGGGTGAGGGCACTAGGCCTTGTGAAATGGCCTCCGTCGAGCCTGGATGCTGAGCTTGCTCAGCGGTTCTTGTCTAGAAAGGTCATCACGTCTTCAAGGCGGAAGCGCCGGTCGCCCCTCTTGCAGACGCGATAGAACGGGAGCTCGCCCCGATCGCCCAGACGCTTCACCGTGTTCACGTGCAGGTGGAGCATCTCCGCTACCTCGCTCGCGGTGAGCATCGGACCGAGTTCGTTCGCAGCCATGACAGCCATGGGCTTCCTCTACGTCTGCGTCGCTGGCGGTGCTGTTGAAGTTGCTGGACGGTCGGGTCCTAACCCGACCCGAAGCGACGCGAACCGTACAGACTCCACACAACCGCCACAAGCGGTACTTTGGACTTGCCGTCATCGGTACCGGAAGTCTTCGTCCCCCGGAATGGCGAGGTTGGCTCTACGTCGCAGAGGCGCTGGGAACCGGAGATGCGGCGGCGCTGGGCGATACCGAGGGAAGAGCCGATGCGCTCGATCCGGCGGCCGGCGAACCGGAGGCTCCCGGGATCTCCGATGCGCCGGGCGCTCCGGAGGGGTTCAGGCTGCCGGACGGTAGGGCGAGCGTGGGCTCGCTCGAGGCGGCCGCGGGTGGTCCGATGATCGCGGCGCGAGCCGCTCCATAGTCGATCCAGAACGCGGCGTCGTCGGCGGTGATCTCCGACGCGTAGCTGAGCGCCTCGTCGGCCGACGCGGAACCTGTTACCGCGTCGAGGTCCTCGCCCAGAGAGGTGCCGTCCGAGATGATCCGGATCACGGCCGAATTGGCCGTCGCGGTGGCGGAGGCGTTGGCGTCGCCCCAATTGTCCACCGCGGTCAGATCGTTCATCCAGCTCCGCATGTCTTCGCGGAGTGTCTTGTAGGCCGCCTGCTGTGCCGTGAAGTCATTGACCGCCAGGCTGACCTTCTCCCTGTCGGTGGCGATGGTCGGCGTCCACTTGGTCTCGATCTCCGTCCAGTGGTCCTTGGCGCTGGGCGAATGCGGCCCGAAGCTGATATACGCCCAGACGACCGTGAAGAGCACCACGAACGCGAGGAAGAGCGGTATGTAGGCCTTCACGTAGTCGTAGCCGTTGCGGAGCATCGAGCTGCGGCGTGCTCGAGCCAGACCCCGGCGACGCACTCCCGGAGCAGTCGTGCGGTGGCGCGCCGCGACGGATCCCTCGGACTCCGCCTCGTTCTCCATCTCCGGTTGCGGCGGCGGGGCGGCGGGCGTCTTCGCGGACGAGCTGCGGCGGCCGGCGGGCGCCGCTCGGCCACGGCGGTTCTGTGGAGACACGTTGGATCCTCCTGATGAGGTCTGGGCAGCTCGTACGCCGCTTACCAAGCCCTTCGCAACCCCGGCGAACGGCTCGGACGCAGCGTCGGAAGTCTATCGTGAATCCGGCTTGCGGCGAGAGCGCCGTCTCGGGCCCTGTTCTGGATTCCCTTTCGTTCCCAATTCGCAACCTTCGCAACCTTGACCTGGGGCCACCACCTAATCAACACTCGGGTTTCCGCGACGGAATGGGGCTCCTGCGTAACGGGGCAGGGAATCCTGTCGCTTGCTCGGTCGTAGCCCGCGGCCGACGGCCAGTTCTAAGAGGACGGCGGACGAGTTGAACGCGAAAGGCGTACGGCAGGCCCTGGGGCTCTACGACCCTGCGTTCGAGCACGACGCATGCGGTTTCGGCTTCGTCGTGGACATCGCCGGCCATCCGTCGCACAAGATCGTTCGAGACGCACTGACCATCCTTGTCAACCTCGAGCATCGCGGCGCCACCGGGGCCGAGAAGAACACTGGCGACGGCGCGGGGATCACGCTACAGGTCCCCCACCGCTTCCTGGCTGACGTGGCAGCCAGGTCGGGTGTCAGCCTTCGCGGCAAAGGCGGCTACGGCGTCGGCATGGTCTTCCTGCCGCAGGACAAGGTCAGCCGCGTCGAGTGCTTCCGCCTCTTCGAACAAGTCATCGCCGACGAAGGCCTTCGCATGCTGGGCTGGCGCGAGGTCCCTACGGACAGCACCGGCCTGGGCAGCAGCGCGAAGGCCAGCCAGCCGCTCATCCGCCAGGTCTTCATCGACCGACCCGAGCGCCTGGTAGAGGACCTAGCCTTCGAGCGCAAACTGTATGTCGCCCGCCGCCTCGTCGAGAAGGCGGTCTCGCGCTCCTCGATCCCCGACCGAGGCGATTTCTACATCCCTTCGCTCAGCTGCCGCACGATCGTCTACAAGGGGATGCTCAACGCCTCGCAGCTGCGCACCTTCTACCCTGACCTGGCCGATGAGCGCGTCGAGAGCGCGATCGGCATGGTTCATTCCCGCTTCTCGACCAACACCTTCCCATCCTGGCCCAGGGCTCATCCATATCGCTACATCTCTCACAACGGCGAGATCAACACCCTGCGCGGCAACGTCAACTGGATGCACGCTCGCCAGTCGCAGTTCAGCTCGAACCTGTTCGGAGACGAGCTGACCAAGGCACTGCCGGCGATCGACGTCGAAGGTTCGGATTCGGCGATCTTCGACAACGTCCTGGAGCTTCTGTATCTGTCGGGCCGATCGGTGGCCCACGCCCTCATGATGATGGTGCCCGAGCCTTGGCAGCACCACGAGTCGATGGCGCCGGAGAAGAGGGCCTTCTACGAGTTCCACTCCGGATTGATGGAGCCGTGGGACGGTCCCGCCTCCATCGCCTTCACCGACGGCATCCGCGTCGGCGCCACGCTCGACCGCAACGGCCTGCGACCTGCCCGCTACTACGTCACGGCCGACGGCCGCGTGGTCATGGCCTCGGAGGCCGGCGTTCTCGACATCCCGCCCGACCAGATCGTGGCCAAAGGGCGCCTGCAGCCGGGCCGGATGTTCCTCGTCGACACGGCCGAGCAGCGCATCGTCTCCGACGACGAGCTCAAGCACCGCGTCGCCACGGAGCAGCCCTACGGCGAGTGGGTCCGCGAGTGGCTCGTCAGGCTGACCGAGCTGCCTCCTCCGCCACGCGTCATCGAGCCCGATCACGAGACCGTCCTGCGCCGCCAGGAGGTCTTCGGCTATACGGCCGAGGACGTCCGGATCCTGATCAACCCCATGGCCACCACCGGCACGGAGCCGGTTGGGGCGATGGGCAACGACGTTGCCCTGGCGGTGCTGTCCGAACGGCCTCAGCTGCTTTTCTCGTACTTCAAACAGCTCTTCGCCCAGGTCACGAACCCGCCCATCGATGCCATCCGTGAAGAGATCATCATGGCTACGGAGATGGCGATCGGGCCGGAGGGCAACCTCCTGGAACCCACCCCGGAGTGCGCCCACCAGCTGGAGCTTCCCTCCCCGGTCCTCTCGAACGAGGAGCTGGAGAAGATTCGGAACCTGGCCACCGGCGACGTCTCGGGCAAGCCCGACCCACACGGCTTCAAGACGATCACCCTGCCGACCGTCTACCGGGTCGCCGATGGCGGCGCCGGCCTGCGCAAGGCCATCGAGCAGCTCCGCGACCGCTGTTCGGAGGCGATCTCCGAGGGCCACAACATCATCATCCTCTCGGACCGGGGCCACGACATCGATGAGGCGCCGATCCCGTCGCTACTGGCCGTATCGGCGGTTCACCACCATCTCGTCCGGTCCGGGACCCGAACCCGCGTCGGCCTCGTCCTGGAATCGGGCGAGCCGCGCGAGGTCCACCACTTCGCCCTGCTCATCGGGTACGGAGCGAGCGCGGTCAATCCGTACCTGGCTTTCGAGACCGTCCACGACCAGGTCCGCCTCGGGATGATCGCCGGATCTGCGGAGGTGGCCGAGAAGAAGTACCGCAAGGCGATTGCCAAGGGGATCGTCAAGGTCATCTCCAAGATGGGGATCAGCACGACCCAGAGCTACCACGGCGCCCAGGTCTTCGAGGCGCTGGGGCTCAACCAGGACTTCGTGGACGAGTACTTCACCGGAACGCCGACGCGGATCGGCGGCATCGGCATAGACGTCGTCGCTCGCGAAGTGAAGATGCGCCAGGACCGGGCTTACCCGCCGAAGCGTCCGATCTACCACAAGCAGCTCGGCGTGGGCGGCGACGTCCAGTACCGCGTCGAGGGTGAGAACCACCTCTTCACCCCGCTCAGCATCGCCCAGCTCCAGTTCTCTACGCGAAGCGGAAGCTACGACGCCTTCAAGGAGTACTCAGAGCTCATCGACGACCAGTCCGCGGGCCTCTGTACGCTGCGCGGGCTGATGGACTTCAAGCCGAACCATCGCCATGCGCTGTCGATCGACGACGTCGAACCGGTCGAATCGATCGTCAAGCGCTTCAAGACGGGTGCGATGAGCTACGGCTCCATCTCGCGCGAGGCCCACGAAGCGCTGGCCATCGCCATGAACCGCCTCGGCGCCAAGTCGAACACGGGCGAGGGCGGCGAGGATCCGGCCCGTTTCGTGACCATGCCCAACGGCGACTCACGCAAGAGCGCCATCAAGCAGGTGGCCTCCGGCCGCTTCGG
>PMIP01000066.1:22215-75044 GCA_003158295.1 Chloroflexota bacterium
GAGCTGATCCACGACCTCAAGAATGCGAACCCAGAGGCGCGGATCTCGGTCAAGCTGGTCTCCGAGGTGGGAGTCGGGACGATCGCCGCGGGCGTCGCCAAGGCCCACGCCGACGTCATCCTGATCAGCGGCCACGACGGCGGGACGGGGGCTTCCCCTCTCGGATCGATCAAGCACGCCGGACTTCCGTGGGAGCTCGGCATCGCCGAGACCAACCAGGTCCTGCTGATGAACGACCTGCGGTCCCGCGTTGCGGTCGAGGTCGACGGCCAGATGAAGACGGGCCGCGACGTGGTCGTCGGAGCTCTGCTCGGAGCCGAGGAGTTCGGCTTCTCGACGGCCCCGCTGGTGACCCTCGGTTGCGTGATGATGCGGGCCTGCCATCTCAACACCTGCCCGGTGGGGATAGCGACCCAGGACCCGGAGCTGCGCAAGCGCTTCAGCGGCGATCCCCAATACGTCGTCAATTTCATGACATTCGTGGGCCGCGAAGTGCGCGAGCACATGGCCCAGCTGGGTTTCCGGACCTTCGACGAGATGGTCGGTCACTCCGAACGGCTCGAGATGCGCCGGGCGATCGACCACTGGAAAGCCCACAACGTGGACTTCAGCCGGATCCTCTACCAGCCTCAGGTCCCCAAGACGACGCTTCGGACCTGCCAGATCAGCCAGGAGCACAACGTCGAGGTCTCGCTCGACTCCACGACGCTGATCCCCCTCTGCAAGCCGGCGCTCGAGCGCGGCGAGCACGTCGAGGCCGACCTGCCGATCCGCAACGTCAACCGCGTCGTCGGCACCACGCTGGGGTCCGAGGTCACGCGCCGCTACGGAGCCATCGGCCTCCCGGAGGACACGATCACGCTCCACTTCCGTGGGTCGGCCGGGCAGAGCTTCGGAGCCTTCATCCCCAACGGGATCACCCTCACGCTCGAGGGTGACGCCAACGACTACCTGGGCAAGGGCCTGTCCGGCGGCAAGATCGTTCTCTTCCCGCCCCGCGAGTCGAGGTTCGTGGCGGAGGACAACGTCATCACCGGCAACGTGGCCTTCTACGGGGCCACCTCCGGCGAGGCCTACATCCGCGGCATCGCAGGCGAGCGATTCTGCGTCCGCAATTCGGGCATCCGCGCGGTCGTGGAGGGCGTGGGCGACCACGCCTGCGAGTACATGACCGGCGGCCGCGTAGTCGTCATCGGCAAGACCGGCCGCAACTTCGCCGCGGGCATGTCCGGCGGNNGGCGGCGGCTTCGAGCGGGTCTGCAACAAGGAGATGGTGGAGCTGTTCCCGCTCTCCGATCCCGCCGAGGTGGCGACGGTCCGGCTGATGCTGGAGCGGCACTTCGAGTACACCGCCAGCACCCGGGTGAAGGCGCTCCTGGACGACTGGCAGACCACGGTCAGCCGCTTCATACGCGTCGTGCCGAACGACTACCGCCGCGTCATCGAAGCCCAGGCCCGCATGCGCGAACGCGGTCTCTCGGAGGAGGAGGCAGAGATGGCCGCCTTCGACGAGAACGTCCTGGACGCGCGCCGAGTGGCGGGGAACTGAGCATGGGCAAGCCGACGGGCTTCATGGAGTTTGGGCGGGAGCCGGCCCACGTCCGTCCACCCCTGGAGCGAGCCAAGGACTGGGCGGAGACGCATCCCACCTACGAGGAGAAGACCCTGCGGAACCAGGGCGCTCGGTGCATGGATTGCGGCATCCCCTACTGCCACTCCGGCGTCCTGGTCAACGGCCTGGCCATGGGCTGTCCGATCCACAACCTGATCCCCGAGTGGAACGACCTGGTCTATCGCGGCCAGTGGCGCGAGGCGATCATCCGGCTCCACAAGACCAACAACTTCCCGGAGTTCACGGGCAGGGTCTGCCCGGCGCCGTGCGAAGGGTCGTGCACGCTCGGCATCAACCAGCCGCCGGTCACCATCAAGACCATCGAGAACGAGATCATCGAGCGCGCGTTCCTCGAAGGCTGGGTCGTGCCCGAGCCGCCGCTCGCCCGCACCGGAATGAAGGTGGCGGTCGTGGGCAGCGGCCCCGCCGGTCTGGCCGCGGCGGCGCAGCTGAACCGCGCGGGCCACGAGGTGACCGTCTACGAGCGCGACGACCGTGTCGGCGGCCTGCTCGTATACGGCATCCCGAACATGAAACTGGACAAGTCCGTCGTCGCGCGGCGCGTCCAGCTGCTCGCCGCCGAAGGGATCAAATTCGTCACCGGCGTGTCTGTCGGCCGGGACGTCGAGCCCGAGAGGCTCGTCTCCGACTTCGACGCGGTCGTGCTGGCGACAGGTTCGACCGTCCCACGCGATCTGGTGGTCGAGGGACGCGAGCTCGCCGGGGTCCATTTCGCCATGGACTTCCTGGTCGCCAACACCAAGGCGCTCCTGGGCGGCCCGGCCAGTCCGATCTCAGCGGCCGGCAAGAACGTCGTGGTCGTCGGCGGTGGCGATACGGGCACGGACTGCGTCGGCACGGCGATCCGCCAGGGCGCAAAAAGCCTCGTCCAGCTCGAGATCCTGCCCAGGCCGCCCGAGATTCGAGCCGAGGACAACCCGTGGCCGCAGTGGCCGAAGGTCTACAAGCTCGACTACGGCCAGGAGGAGGCCGCCGCCCTGTGGGGCGCGGACCCGCGACTCTACTGCGTCAATACCCGCCGCCTGATCGGCGACGCGGAGGGCCGGCTCCAGGCCATCGAGACGGCCGAGATCGAATGGGTCCATGCCCCAGGCGCCCGGCCGGAGATGCGTGAACTGGCCGGCACCGAGAAGATCCTCGACGCGGACCTCGTCCTCATCGCCATGGGCTTCATCGGCCCAGCTCCCGATCTGCCGGATGCATTCGGCTGCAAGCTGGACCATCGCGGCAACATCGTCCACGACGACGACCTCATGACTACCGTGCCGGGCGTCTTCGCCGCCGGCGATTGCTCCCGCGGTCAGTCGCTGGTGGTGTGGGCGATCAACGAGGGCCGCCGGGCTGCTCGCGGCGTGGACAAGTACCTGATGTTCGGGGAATCCGTCCTGCCCGACTACTAGTTCGAGCCCGCTTCGGGGATCGTGGACCGCTGCCGCCTGGCCACGAGGCGGACCCGAACGTCTTCTCACGTGGGTCCGCTGCGTTATACCGTTCGCAGCATGCCAGGTCACGATGCCGAGACGGAGCGAATCCGGCTCATCTACGACCGTAGAGCTGCGACGGCGCCGCCCGCCCGCAAGGATGCCGGCCTTCACTGGATTGGCTCCCGGGCCGCGGGCCAGACCCTGGAGATCGGCATCGGGCGCGGACGGACCCTGCCGTTCTACCCGCCCGAGGTCCACCTGACGGGCCTGGAGCTCAGCGGCGTAGCCGTTGCGGCCGCGGCGAGGCGCGCAGCCGAGCTCGGGCTCGAGGCGACGCTGGTCCAGGGCGATGCCGCGTCCCTGCCCTTTCCGGACGAGCACTTCGACACTGTCGTGTTCAGCTACGCCCTGTGCACCATCCCCGACGATCGGGCCGCGGTCGCCGAGGCCGTTCGAGTGCTCCGCCCCGACGGGTGCCTGCTGCTGATCGAACACGTCCGCAGCCCGAATCTCATCCTTCGCGCTCTCGAACGCCTCCTCGAGCCGCTGACCGTCCGGAGAATGGGCGATCACCTCCTGCGCGAGCCGCTGGACCACGTCCTGGCCGAGGGACTCGAGATAGAGGAGCTGGAACGCCACTGGTTCGGTGTGGTCGAGCGGCTGGCGGCCCGAAAAGCGGCGCCCTACGGCGCCGGCGAGGATTGGAAAGTGGCGGCGGGAGCCGTGTCCGGGATGCCCTGATAGCTGGCCGAACCGATCAGGCTGACCTTGCCGATCGGCCAGTAGCGCAGCCAGGCCCGGCCGATGACGGTAGATTTCGCGATCGGACCGAAGACCCGCGAGTCCTGAGACGCCTCCCTGTGGTCGCCCAGGACGAACAGCCGGTCCTTGGGAACGCGCCAGCTCGATTGGGTGCCAAGCGGTGTCGTGGGCTGTCCGTCGTACACGTACGGCTCGTCCAGCTTGACGCCGTTGACCCACACCGCGTTGTCGTGGACTTCCACCAGGTCTCCGCCCACGCCGATCACCCGCTTGATGAACGGGATGTCCTGACCGTCTTCCTTGTAGCCCGCCGGCGGCTCGAAGACGATGACGTCGCCACGCTTGTAGTCGCTGAAGTTGGGCGAGACCTTGTCCACGAGTACGTACTGCCCGGGCTCGAGGGTGTGCTCCATCGAGACCTGCATGATCTGGTACGGCTGCGCCACGAAATGCTGGACCAGCAGGAAGATGATGACGGTGAGAGCCACCGTCTCCACGATTTCGAGGAGGCAGCCACGCCAGCGTAGGTTCATCCGGAACGGCACCCCTCTGCAGGTCGCGGTAAACCGCGCGGAGTGGTCGAGTCGAGAGGTCGCGCCCGGATCACAGCCGCGACCGGCCTAGACGGTAGCACCTCTTGAGGTTTCGGCGGAGCCAAGCTCGCCACAAGGCGCCGGGCGTCTCGCCGGGCAACCCGCGGGTACGGTCGGCAGCCTGGTCCGAAACACGGCCGGCCCGCCCCCGAGGAGACTTCCCTGTATCGTCTCGTCTGTGAGCACCATCATCGAGTTCCGCGGGGCCTTCCGGTGCGTAGCCAGCGACGGGGATCGCCTTCGCAGCCGGAGTCGAGGCACGTGGTACTGCCGTTGCGGCCAGGAAGCCCACGTCGAGCGGGCCAACCCGAAGTGCGAAACCTGCGCGGGCGGAGGCAACTGCGGGCTCGATTGCACGCTCAGCCGGCTGGACTGCCCCGCCTGCGGCCAGTCCGCCTGACCCTCTCGATGGCCCAGGAACGACCGAGCTCCGGCTCGTGGTCGGTGGCCTGACCGGCGCAGGCGGCCTCATGACGACCCCAGCGCGGCCGACACCGGCATCTCGCCCGCCCAGGTGAGCCGTCGCCTGGTGGCGCCCTAAGCGTCTTCGGGCGACTCGGCTGGTGGAGCGTCGGGCAGCGGGGCTGACGGCGGGGAGCCCCCGGGATCCGGTTGGGGCGGGTCTCCAGCTCCGGGCGGGTACGAACCCGGCGCCGGCCAGTACGACCCGGGCGGTGGCGGGTATCCGGTTCCGGGCGAGTATCCGGGTCCGGGCGGTGGCGGGTACGAACCCGGCGCGGGCCAGTACGACCCGGGCGGTGGCGGGTATCCGGGTCCGGGCGGGTATCCAGGCCCGGGCGGGTATCCACCCGGCGCCGGCCAGTACTGCCCGGGCGGTGGCGGGTATCCGGGCCATGGGACGGGGTATCGCATCGGGCTCAAGACCACCGACCCGGCGAGCCGGTCGTGGATGCCGCGGCGGGCGCTGTTGGTGGCGGCCGTGATCAGCAGCACGATCGACCATATCGTGGAGCCCCATGACAGCAGCGTGTACTGAGCGCCCAACGCGGCGGACAGGCCCCCCGAGTAGCGGTAGCTCGAGCCGAGCCACTGGTTCGTCGGTGTCTTCGTGACCCAGTCAACCATGTTGACGAGCACGATCAGCGAGACGATCAGGCCGAGGCCGTTGAGAACGAACCACCGCAGTGAGGCCTGACTCACGGTCAGGTTCCGGCTGCTCGATCGGTCCACGACCCGGATCTTCAGGAGTTTCTGGAAGGGAGTGGCGCCGCTTCCGACCCACGACACAACGAAGTAGGCCGCGTTGATCGCTCCGTAGACTGCGGCCCAGAAGACGAGCAGGCTCAAGTTGGCCTTGATCAGCGGCGCGGTGACGCCATCGAACGGGAAGTTGCCGTAGGTGTCGACCTGGTCGAGCGCTCGCTGGTTCAAGCCGACGGCGCCAGTCACGATGGCTCCGATGAAGGGGATGATCCCCAGCAGCCCAACGAGGATGCCGTCCAGGAGCCACGCCCCGATGCGGTAACCCATCGTGGCCGGCCGCGTCCCTGCCGGCACCACGACCGATGGATCGGGTGTCGCGTTAGCCGGTACCACCCATCCGCTCACCGCCCCACCTCTCGACTGACCAGACTGCGAAGGTTGGCGTCCCCGGCGGGAATCGAACCCACGACCAACCGCTTAGAAGGCCAGCGCGCGTAAGCGTAACAGCGCCACGCTCAGAGACGCGAGCGAAACGTGTCCAGTTATCGTGTCGTGAGTCACGCTCTCTTGAGGCCAGGCGAGTCCCTATGCGGTCCTGCCCTACTGCGCCAAAAGGGTGATGGCGCAGCCCTGCCCGCTGTATACGCTGCGGGGAAAGAAATCAAGAGCGATGGGGGGGGTTGCCATGGATACAGCCATCTACGCGGCCGCCGCGAGCGCATTGGGCGTCACCAATCTGAAGCCGCTGGGACCCGGGGGCCAGAAGCTGGTTGCTGTGGCGGATGGCCCGAACGGCCAGACCATCGTCAAGATCGTTGAATTAGCTCCACCATACGCCGCCGTGGCGCTTGAGCGCGCTCGGCGCGAGGTGGGCGTGCTCGCATCCATCAGCCATCCCAACGTCGTTCGGCTTGAGAGCGGTCTCGTTGAGCTGGGCACGCCCCCGTTCGCGGTTTGCTGGCGCGAGGAATGCCTGGACGGGGAAGACCTCGAAGCTCGCCGTGGGCCAATCCACCCGTGGGCGGAAGTCGCGGCGATGGCGGCCGATGTCTCCGCCGGCCTGACAGCCTTCCATGACGCCGGGGCTGTGCATCGGGACCTGAGCCCGAGAAACGTCCGATGCCTTGCAAGTGGCAGCCACAAGGTGATGGACCCAGGCATCGCGAGACTGCTTGCGGAAACGACCATCACTGGCCCCGTTGATCCCGGCTCCTACGGTTACATGTCACCTGAGCATGTTTCTCCTGCCGCCCGCCCCACGTTTGCATCCGACGTCTTCGGGCTGGGCATTCTGATGTACGAGCAGCTGACCGGCCAATGTCCAATCCCATTCCTCGGCGACCGCGCTGACTACTCCAGGCGGCTCCGAGACGATCAGGCGCCTTCCATCGTTAGCCGACGGGCAGACCTCTCGCCGGCTCAAGCCAAGTTCGTCGACACTTGCCTCCAGCGGCAGCTGGCGCGGAGGTATCTCGACGCTCATGAGGCCCTAGACGCCCTGGCGACATTGTGAACGGGCTGCTTCTCCAGGACAGCGGAAGGAGCGGCAAGTCCAGATGGACGACCGACACGATCGCGCGCGGTGAAGCGTGCGGGATCATCCTCTCGCCATTCACGACGCCGAAAGAAGACAGGCCGAGGGAGAAGTCGGCCTCCCAGATCATCGAGTTGGTCACCTCTGCCGGCGGCACGGTCGTTTTCGATCCGACAACACATGCCGCGCTTCTACCCACGACGGATGCCTGGACCAGATACGACACCTGGGATCTGTGGGGTAGCCCGAGGCGAGATGTCAGTGACAAGACACGGCGGCAAGAGCATGTGCGCCGCGCGCTTGACGCACAGACCTCACTGGGCTTGAAACCTCTCGCCCCCACCTTGGACCTTGACAGTTCGATCGGACAGAACGCTGACGTGAGTCTTGAACTCGCGACGTTTGCACGCTCACATGCCGGTACTGTCGCCATGGCAATAGTTGGCTCAGGTGCCTTCTGGGCGCAGGGCCGACTCCTGGATGACTACGTCGGGCAGATCGCACAACTCCGACCGGCTGGGGTGTTTCTCTCCGTCCGGCGACATGAAATCAGCTACCCGCCGGATGCTCTCCGAGCTGAGATAGCCGGGCTTTGTCGGTCGGTCTACTCGCTTAGTAGGCGATGCGAGGTGGTCGTCCAGTTTTCCGACTACTTCGGCTTACCCGCTATCGCGGCCGGAGCTTCAGCCATCGGAACGGGTTGGGACCTCCGCCAACGTGTCTTGGCGCCGCCCGCGTTTCGAGTTGACACCACAACGAGAAGGACCTCCAGCCGCATCACGCACTCTGGGCTCTACGGAGTGCTCAAGCGACCTGAGGCTGAACTCCTCCGGCGAGCGAACAGGGCGGCTTCTCTGAGGTTGGTACCCGGGGTTCTACCGGCAGACGGCAACGCGCTTTGGGAGCACCACCTGCATGTGCTCGCGTCAACAACAGCCCTTCTCTTGTGTCAGACGAATGAACGTACTCGGTCAATGTGGTTGCGCGACCAGTACAGGACGGCGTTGGCCGAGTTCGCCCAAGTGGATCGCCTGGTCGTCCGGCTTCACGCCGACTCCACGAAGTGGCTCGACGCGGTCTCCAACGGCTTGGGCGACTTCATGATCGGCGAGGGCTGGTAGTCAGGACAGCGAGGCGACCACGTACTCCGAAGCCCAGAGGCGAGTCTGGGGGAGAAGCTGCTGACGCTCAGCCCGCCGCCACCAGACCCCATCGGCTATCACTCCGAGCCGAAGTTCCGCAGCCATTGCGAGCGCCCGAGACGGATCTCGCGGCAACCGACCGGCCGCGAGAGTCGACTCGTCCGCCCACGTCGCATACGTCGCAGCCTGGTACAAGCCCCGTCGCCAGTCCGTGACCTTGGCCTCGTAAGCCGATAGGTGGCCGAGAGGTTGAAGGCCGTTTGGGCGGACGAAGCATCCGGATGGAAGACGCTCCACGGCCCCGATACGGCGCAACTGCTCAATGCGCGTCACGAGATGCCTCTCCGGCCAGTGCAGTCTGCACGCGATCGTCGACAAGCTGCGGGGCTGTAGAACGGCCAACGACGCGACTATCGCGGCATCGAGCTGGTTGAGCAGAGGGGGCACTCCCAACGCCAGGCGATCGGCGAGGACTGCATCGTCTGTTTCCAGGAGAGCCAAATCAACGACGCCATAGGGCCCCTGGAGTTCTGGCAGCAAGATGATCCGCCGGTCTTTGCGCGAGACAGCCAGCGCCGCAGATCGAACTCCGGGCAGCAAATGACGCTCGCGAGTTGGCTCGAATGGACGCCCGATCGGGAGTCTGGCTCCGAGCAGGAAGGCCCCTGAATCGCCGTAGGCGACGGCCGCATTCACGAGCTAGCACCTCCAAGACGCTTGCGGGGGCGTAGCGATCAGGAGTCAACGCCCTTGTGGGCCACCGACCCGGTCCTCCCGGTCGATGTCTCAGAGGTCGCCCCGATCAAACCCGTATACGGCACTGTGTCGGATGCTACCTTCCCCGGCAACGCGATAGCAAGCCGTTTCGCCGACGTCGCGCAGATCGATGCCGGGCCACGCAAGAGCGGGCATCTGGGCTGCGCCGCCGTCCATGATCCAGCCTTGCCTGCAAGCGCCGGGCCCACGCGGGTTCTTCGCGTCAGCATGGACGTGCTCGTTAGCGGCTCGGCCGGGCGACGAAGTTGGTCGTCGCGCTGCCTTCGGCCTTATCCTCGCTACAACCCGGACGAATGCCGCCCGACGCGCGCCTGACTGGCGCGTCAACCAGAGGTTGCTATGCCGCTGACGCGCAGGCTCGCCGAGATCATCGGCGCCATGATCGATGCCAAGCTCGACGCCGAGTCTGGTGTCGAGAGCTCCCCGGAGTGCCCCGATGCTGGCGCGACCAAAGGACCCCGGGGTACGCAGAAGCCGGAACTCCGCGCGTCGGCCCCCGCACGACAAGGTGGCCAACAACGAGTTCCGCGGCAACGGTAGAGCGCGCCGAGCGCCCGGGACCGGCTGGCTCAGGTCTGCGGCCAGTAGCCCGGCAAGCGGCCAGTTAGTGGCGCTCGCCTCACTCTCGGCTAGGGGATGGAAGCAACGCTCGTCGTTATGCGCCGAAACTGGAGGCGTCCGAGGTTAGGCGACCTGGATGGGCTGAGGGTTTCGCTCCCCAAAGATGCTAGCCAGGACCACCAGCACCCCGCCCACTCCCATGACGTAGATGCCCATGCCAAGGCTGTAGACCACATAGCCAGATGCCGCAGCGTCGAGCTTGCTCTGGATGTTGTTTCCCTCGAACCAAGCCAGACCCACGGCAATGATCCCAAGGATGACCATGACCAGGCGGTTACCGGGGAGGCCCGATCGTTGTATGCGACTAAGGCCAAGGAGGGCGATCACCACTCCGAGAGGCAGGGTGAAGATCCCGTCTCCACCGTCCAACCCCGACTTCGAGGCGGAAACGAGGCCAGTTGCGGTCGCCCACGGAAGAAACGACCCGATTGCGACCAACGCGCCTCCGACTAGGATCACCGCAGCCGTCATGTTGAGGCCGCCCTGGCTGACCGTGAGGGACGGCGCCGAGGGTGCAATGGCGACCCCGCACCTAGAGCAGAAAGTGCTCCCGGGCGTAACCGACGCGCCGCATCTGGAGCAATAGATCGCTTCCATCGCTGTGCCCCCTTGATAATCCGCGCGGAGACTGGGGCGTCCGTGCATCGCCCGTGACAGCCCGCGGCCCCCAATGCTAGCCCGCGCACTGGCGCCTGACGAGCCCACGACTGGATTGCATGCGCATACCGCAGTCTAGGTTCGGCAGATCGGCACGGACGGCCCCTAACGCAGCCGCTCGAGCTGGCCGGACCAAGCCGGGATCGTCGGCGCCCTGCGGAGCGAGGCCGGGACGCGAGGCTGACGGCGAGCTAGCTCGGCTCCGCCACCTGCGGCAATCCGAGGGCAGCCCGGAGCACCGCGATGGCGCCCACCGAGTCACCGCTAGCGGTCTGGAGAGCGCCGTTGTAGCTCGCCATTCCAGCGATGCTGGCCTCGCCTTCCATCTCGGTGAGCACCAACTTCACCTTGGCGTCCGCACTGATCAGGTCATCGACCTTGGGCTGCACGGGTCCCCAATTGACCGCCGCGAGCCCGTTGGTCATGCCCGTGTACACATCTATGCACGTGCCAAGCGCCGCCTTGACCGTCGCGAGGTCGGTGCTCTGAAAGGCGGCATTGCACGTATCCATCTTGGCATTGGCTGCGCCGGCGATTTGCAGATACGTTGACGCAAGAGTCTTGATGTCCGGCGTTGCCGATGCCATCGGTAAGGCAGCTGTCGGCGAAGGCGTGGCGGACGATTGGGACGCAGCCGAAGGAATGGCAGTTGGGGCCCTACTTGGCGCGACTGTGGCGGACGCGCCGGAGCAGCCAGCCACCACAAGTGCAATGAGAAAGAAACGCCGCATCGAGGTCCTCCCCTAGCTAGCCCGGACGCCCGCTCACTCTAGGCGGTCGGTTCGCTGAGTCAATTGCCCGATCGTCTGGGCTCGCACCGGGCAATGCCGGACCCTTGTCGTGCGTGAGTACCCGACGTAGCCGCACGAACTGGCCGGCACCGGGCGATCGTAGAACTTCAGGTTAGTGGTCCAGGACGCACCCAACCGAGTAGGTTTGTGACCATGCCCGTGTCAGACAAGGATTGGGGCGAGGCGTGGCTCCGGCCGAGCGCCGCCTTGGCTTTGAAATCCAGCCGAGAGCGGAAACAAGAAGGTGCGGAATGAACGCAATCAAGGTCTTCGTTCTCCTCGCTATGGCTCTCGGCCTCGTGGGCTGTGGCGGTTCGCCAGCCGCCACCCCCGTCCCGTGTTCAGGTACGGGGTCACCGATCAGCTGCGTCCCAACCGTCAACGGGCAGCGTATCGACCAGGCGAGAACATGCGACTCGATCGTCGGTCAGGTTCTGACCAAGGCCGACGAGACAACCATCTGCGCCCTGCTGGACGGCACAATCGAAACGCCAAACGCCACGGTCTGCGGAAACGGCCAAACGTTCATCAACTTCGGCCTCAGCCCCGCTGTGGAGGGCATCGAGGGCCAGAAAGCCTACAAACACATAGGGGACGAGTCGCTTGATCGCGAAACGTGCGAGACGGAGCCGATGACGACGCTCAGTTCGGCGGTGGCGCCAACACCCTCGGCCACAGTCGCGTCGCCTGCGCCGATGTCTGCGGCTTCAGTGTGCATCCTGCAAGTGCCAGCTCAGATTCTGACGGACTACACCCCAATAACCTTGGTGTACTCGGGGACCGACGCTGCGCAGTGCGCCCAGTACCTGGCTGCGCAGCCGACCGCTGGCAATGCTTGGGAAGCAGAACACCCACCCACTATCGTTTCAGCCGTCCCGGCCGGGAGCCCCGTATGCACCGGGACGATGGGCGGCCTGACAATCGCGATCTACGGAACGGCCGCAGCGCAATATGCATGCTCCTCGTTAGGGCTCAAGTAGCAAGCCACCCGACTGGCCGGACTTACCGGATCGTCGGCGATGCGCAGGGCGGGCGATAGAAGCGGTGCTGTTAGGCTGAAGTTCAGAAGGCGCGAAGCATCTCAGCCTTCTTCGCTTCGAACTCCTCGGACGAGATGATGCCGTCGTCCCTCAGTGCCGCCAGCTGACGAAGCTTGTCGCCAACAGTCTCGCCCGGGCCGACCGCGGGCTGGTCGGATGTTCCGAGATCCAGCGTCGGGGCGCGGACCGCAGCCCGGCTAGGAGACGATTCCTGCATCCCTGCTCGTAGCCTCGGCCAGAGCAGGAGCCCTGCGCCGATCGCTAGGAATGCGAGCAGCCCGTTCTCGCCACCGCGGACAATGTCGCTTTGAAGATACCCGGCGTCGCCACCCCACGTTACATCGCACTGGCCGTCCGTCCCGTTTGGGCCAACCCAACCACCATACGCGTAGGGCAAGTACTCTGGGACGGGCGGCTTGTCGCAGGCGAACGCCGGATCCGGCGCATAGACGTCATGGTGCGGGACCACCCAGAGGAGGTCGCCTGCGAATCGGGACGGCCCTACAGACAGGATCCCCCAGGCCAGCGCGACGCCCACGGCGATCTGCAAGGGCGTCGGTCGGGCCCATCCCTTCTTCTCCCGAACCGCCGTTGACTGTGCGTTCGCCGAGGCCGGGGTGTTTGACTCGACCGCAGTGGCAGCCGGCGACGACACAGACTCGACGAACTCTGGTTGTGCATTCCGAAGCGCCGGCCGCCAAGGGAAGGCCTTCCGGATGCCATAGACACCAAGGAACAGGAGGTACACGACCGCCGCGAAGAGAAGGGCCCAAATGGCAGCGGGGATCAAGGCCGCTGAGTGGAAGAAGCCAGGGAACCCTTGGTCAACGGTGTACTGAAGGCATTGGCCCACCGAAGCGCATGACCAAACAGCCGACCCAGCCGTCCCAACATAGCCGTAGAGGAAGCCGAGAACGGCCATGGAGACCACGACGGTCTTCCAAGGCGTGGTCATCCTCGGGATAGCGATGATGCCCATATGCCGAGCATCGTCCGTCACCCGAGGTCCGCAAGTCGCCCGAAAGTCCGGGATCGTGGCGGCCGCGAACCGCCGAAACGCAGCTGCTCGAACTGACCGGCTGGAGCCGGGATCGTCGGCGACCAGCCGAGCGGGGACCAGGGCGAGGGTAGCAGGCGCGGCTTATGGGCCTATCAGTCTGTTGGCCAGCTGGTCCTACGCCTGGGGTGGGGGCGTTTGCTGTGTCGGCCAGCCGATTGGCGCTCCGCAGTTAGGACACGGTGACTGCCCCACGGCGATGGGTGCGTGGCAGCGCCAACACTGCGACGTCTGGGCTGCGGCGGCTTGGCTGAAGGCGGCGGCGAAGTTGTAGCCGCACTTCGGACAAACGGTCAGGCCCTTCTTGACCTGCTCTCCGCAGACTGGGCACAAGCGCCTCTGCGGTCGGCTCATCAGCCAGACAAGGCTCAGGACGACAAAGCCGATGAACCAGAGGATGAATAGCAGGGTCACGCCGATCCCAGTGCCGACATGATAGGCAGACTGACAGAGATCGAGATCGCCGCCGGTCTTGCCTGCGCAGGTCGTGTCAGGGCTCTGCTGTGAGCCGGCGATCATCCAGATCGCCATGAGCACCGTCCATATCACGACGGCCCAAGTGGCTTTACGCCAATGTGGAAGAAACCGCATTCGCTGACCTCCCCCGCTCGCTCATGACTGATCACGCGAGAACACGCTCGCTCGCACCCAGTATGGCACCCGCCGATCAGCCTCTATCGCCGGTTGTGCGGCAGCAGAGCGCCCGAAATCTCGTCGTGCAGAGCGTGAAATGGGATTTGGAGTAGGAGACGAGTCTCGAACCCGCGACTTTCAGCTTGGAAGGCCAGCTAGCGCAGTAGCGTCGCTCGTGGAGGGCCGAGCGTAGCGTGTCCAGTTACCGTGTCGTCGGCGCCGCCGACTTGGTTACGGGGTCCGGTTGATTCGCCGGACGGCGCGGCGAATCCTCGCGAGCCAGCACAGCTGCGCGAGAAGGTACGCCGCCGCGGAGACGAAGCTGATGGGGCCATACGGGCGTACCAGTAACGCCAGGGGGACGAGATTGACGAAAGCCAGCAGAAACAGCAGTCCCCATACCCCGTCAAACCGTCCCCATACCGGTCCGGAGCGACCCTCATCCCTCTTGGCGCCCGAAGCGCGCGCGGCCAACCGGAATTCCCACGGCATCGCTGGGAGGCTGCGGACAGACCCATTAGCTACAAGCAACCCCGCCCACAGATAGACGCTTGTCGGAAGACAGAGGATGAGGAAGAACGCCCAGAAGGGTTGCAGGTCCATTGCATGCCCCTGACCCCGAACATTGACGATGAGCCCCTGATGGGGCGCTATTGCACCAGTTGTGGCGGCCCAGGGTTCCTGAGCATGTAATTCAACTCGCGTTGCAAGTCGTCGGTACCTTCGTTGCGCGAGTGTCTCGATCGCTCAACGATGTGAGCGAGCGTTCCAAAAGACACGGGTGCCCGCGTCCCATCGGGCGCAGACCGGTACTCCTCGTCATATGTGCGGAGGCATGTCTTGATGCGATCTTGGACCCGGCGCGACAAGCCGGAGGCGTCAACATATCGTTCTTGAGCAGTCAGGTGTGGCGTGTCCAGGCGCAGCTGGTAGTCGAAGCGTCCTCTGCGGACCACGGCCGGGTCGAGTTCGGTAAGGGCGATATTGGTCGCCAGAATGAAGAGGACCCACCTCTTGCGGCGAAGTTGCTGTAGACGTGGAAGCATGCCTGCTGTTATGAACGCTCCCATCGTCCGTTGCCCGAACGACGAGGACGCCGTCGTGGGCCGCGCTTTGAAGAACTCCTCGCACTCATCGAAGAGCACCACTACTCGGCGGAGCGCAAGAAGATCGCGGAAGACCTCCGCAGCCGTGGCTTCAAGGCCCTCCAGGCCTCGCTTCAAGAAATCTGGCGGGGTCAGAGTAAGGAGTGGCCAACCTAGATCCGCAGCCAACGCTGACGCGAGACTTGTCTTTCCTGTTCCGGCCGGCCCCGTGACAATGAGGCTACCGCGGGAAGGCCTCTCGATCCATGTCGAATGGACGGGCGTTAGGAACTCTCGCTCTAGACTCGCGGCTAGGGTTCCGCGCGCTGTGGGGTCCGGCAGGGTTGCCACGGACCTTGACAGATGCGGTCGCGGGCTTCCAACCGCTCGGCGAAGGTCATACCATCGGAACGAGGCGGTCATGGTTGGCCGTTCGACGGAATACTTCGCAAGAACGTCACGCTGAGAGATCGCGACCAGGACATCTCGATACCGGACCAGCAAGCCAAGGACGAGAGACGTAATCCACCCCTCCGGGGCTGCCGACCATGGGACCCTGTCGCTGTTCCAGCCCCTTGCGGTCCCATCCGTCTTGAACGTAGCCGTGACGAGGTCGAAGGCACGCCGCAGGGCATCCAGCACGCTATCTGGAATCTCGGCGTTCCGCCCCTGGCGATTCCGAGTGAGGACGGCAAGCGCATAAGCAATCTCGTAGCTTGCGACGAGCGGCATTCCGCGGCCACCGACCGGGACAACTCGCCCGGTCGGCCACGAGCCGTCCGGGCCCTGCGTCGCTGCAACAACATCGGCCGCTGAGTCGACCAGGGTCCGTGAACTACCGGGGTCCAATGCGTCGAGCAGCGCAGTACTGAACGCCAGAGAGGCTGGATCGAACCGGGACGTCAGACCGGCGCCGCGGAACCCGAGTTGCCTCAGAATGTCGTCCTCCACACGGACCGCAATCTCCTGCCATTCGTGCACGGGCGCATTGGTGACCGCGTTGAAGGCATCGATCGCACGCACCGCGTGGAACGTGACAACGTCATGGACCTGCTGGGTTCCGGGTAGACATCCCCCGCCGGACTTTCCCAGACATTCCTCGAGAGCTGCGGCGACGATGCGCCCGGACTCGACGAGAGACTCAACGAAATCGTCGTCCCAGCTGAATCCGGTGTCCGGCTCGTCGAGTCTCTGGATCCGTGACGCACCGATCAAGAGAGCGGCCGCAGTCACGAGGTGCGCAGCGAGGAGTTGATCGTCTTCCGCCGAGGCAGGCTCGGCAGCAGCTTCCCGGAGCCAATCATGGAATCTCGACGAGATCTGGCGAATGACTGTTGACGCCTCAAGTCTCTGCGGATCCGTTCCCACCTCCTCCTCTCCGAGCACTCGCACCCAGTCAAGCATGCCGAGAAGCCCACGAGAAGAGGTACCCCTACCGACCCCCGGCGGGACTGGCCCTTGCCGCCGCGTTTCGCGGGCGAAGCTATTCGCCTCTGGATCGTAATACGTCAGGAGCGCATCACCCGCTCTGACGATGGAGTCTGTGACCGACTCCAACCGACTGGTCGTACCGAACGCTGTGCTATCCACGATCCCGTTCAACCCCCACCTACTCGACCGGGCTACGTTCGCGACAGAGATCTAGCGTCAACAGTACTTTACGCGATGGTCGGCCTGCCAACACTGAGGCCCAGCCGGTCTCCCAACGGCGAAGTCATCAAGGCTGAGATGCGAGTTGGGCACGATACGGGAATTGGAGCGGGGAGACGGGCCTCGAACGCGACATTCAGCTTTGAAGGCCGCGGCCTGTATAACGCAGTGGCACGCTTCGTGGGAAGCCCGAGCATTTCTTGTCAAAGGCGGCGTGTCGTCCCACGCTCACAATGAGGTTTGGCGTCCCCGGCGGGAATCGAACCCACGACCAACCGCTTAGAAGGCGGCCGCTCTATCCGCTGAGCTACGGGGACACCGAGACTGGCTGGACACCGCCCCTAGCGTACCCCGCTGCGCCGGGCGAGACCAGTCCGGCTCCCCGGCTACGTGTGCCACGAAGCCACTCGCCTGGTTCCGAGGGCCCGCCTATGGCGCGATAGTCATGGCTGCGGCCGGCGCGGTCGGTGCTAGACTCCGTCTTCTTCGCGTTCACCACTTACGCGCCTGCGGTGCCCTGGAGGTCGTATCGGTGTCGTCGCTGCCGCTCGAGTCCGAACGGACGGTCCTGTCGCCGGCATCCGGCGAGCGGTCGGACGTCCGAGTCGAACCCTTGCCCCAGCTTCCCCCACGACGCCAGCCGACGCTCGTCACGTCGAACGTACAGCTGGCTCTCCAGCTCCCGAGCGAGCTGCCACAGCTGGCGATCGAGCCCGAATGGAAGGTCCAGCAGCGGCTCTGGGGCCACAGCTTCCACCCCATGTGCTCGTACCTCGCGAGCTTCCCGGCCGGCCTGGTGCACGCCTTCATCGCCCGCTACACGCGCCCCGGCGACGTGGTCCTGGATCCGTTCAGCGGCCGAGGCACGACCCCGCTGCAGGCCTGCGCCGAGGGACGGATAGGAGTCGGCAACGACCTCAACCCGTTCGCCCACATCCTGACCGCGGCCAAAGTGGATCCGCCGACGAAAGCCGACGTGAAGACCCGCCTGGCGTCGCTGCGCCTGGCCTGGGCCGCCTCCGCCGGGGAGTGGAGCGGGCTGGCCGACAGCGTCGCCGCCAACCCGGGCTCGCCCGAGATCGTGGTGCCGGGCCCCGGGAGCCGGTCGGTCAGCGGGATCGAGTCTGCCGGACGCGACGCGCTCGTCCCCGCCGAAGTGGCCCTGGCCTTTCACCCTCGAACCCTGGCCCAGCTGCTCTACCTTCGCGCGGGCCTCGATCCGGACAATCGAACCGACCGCTTCCTCCTCGCCACCCTGACGGGGATCCTCCACGGCAAGAGCGCCAGCTACCTCTCCGCGGTGATGCCGAACACCTTCAGCATGGCCCCGCGCTACGTCCGTGACTTCGTGGCCCGGACGAGCTTCCACTCTCCTGAGCGCGATGCTTTCGCTCTGCTTGACGACAAGCTACGCCGCCTGTACCGCCAGCCCCTGCCCAGAACCCGCGGCATCGCCCTGCTCGGCGACGCGCGAGACGCGGGGATTCACTTCCGCGAGGCGCTCAGCGCCCGCGGCCTGCCGGAGCGGGCCCGGCTCGTGGTGACGTCGCCACCGTACCTGCGCGTGGTGAAGTACGGCTACTACAACTGGCTGCGACTGTGGCTGCTCGGCTACGACGCGGCCGCGATCGACGACCTGCTCGACGACGCCCATCACCGCGACGCCTACCTGGTCTTCATGCGCGAAGTCCTGCGAGGGCTCCGATCGGCGCTGGCCGACGACGCGGTCATCGCCCTCGTCATCGGCGACGTGGAGCTGGACCGCGGCCGGCCCACCGCCGGAGGCATCGGCCTGGCGGAGTCCGTCTGGGAGCTCGCCGCCGCGCCGGAGGGCTACCGTCTGGCCGGTATCGCCCTCGACGACGTCGCCGCCGGCCGCAAGATGACCAAGCTCTGGGGCGAGGAGGCGGGTCAGGCGACCAAGCTGGACCGAATCCTCGTGCTGGCCACGAGCGAGGCGGGACGCCGACGTGCCGTCAACGGCGCCACTCTCCCGATCGACTGGGAGTGGCCGCAACGCTCGCTGCGAGCTCTCTGAGGCTGCGCGAGGACGTCGCGACGCTCGTGGGCTGCGGCCCATACAATCGCCCCATGAAGCTGATGTACGAACCCGGCGACCTGGCAGCCATGGATCCGCTCGTGCTGATGAAGAACCTGGACCACGTCCGCATGGCGAGCCGGCGCCTGAGCTACGTCCTCCAGCAGCAAGTCCATCTCTACACGCCGAAAGCCAACGAGATGCGCGATCGGATCGACGAGTACGTCGAGGCTGAGCGCCAGATCGAAGCCGAGATGGCCCGCCGCCAGCTCCGCGCCTGAGCCGCCGCGCGAGAACCGCCAGGGCCAGCCTCAATACGCGGCGGGGCGAAGCTCAGCTGGCCGCCGCCACCAGGACCTGCGCCCCGGCGTCGTCGCGCGCCTCTTCGCGTAGCTCAGAGGGCAGGGGCGCGGAGGGCAGCGGCGACGGGGCTAATACGGCGACGAGCACCCGGCCTCGTCGCTCGGATTCCTGGCGGGCGACCTCAACCGCAAACCCGGCCAGGCGCGGCATCTCCGCCAGGCCGAAGGCGATGCCGTGCTCGGCCAGCTCCGCGAAGCCCCACCCGTGGTACAGACCGCGCCTCGCGACGGCGCACATCTCGTCGTACAGCTCCGGCCAGCCCGCGCGCCTGCGCCGATGGCAGAACCGGACGAAATCGACGGCGGCGTCACTGGCGCCCAGGTCTTCCTGCTGCCCGCGCGAATCCATAAAGACACCGCTCCTCTTTCGCGACGTGAATCCCATCCTGGTGACGGACCGCAGGCTCGGTCAGGAGAGATCCGTTCCCCCCGCGCTTGACTCCTCCGCGGCAGGTTGGGTGCATGCTAGGCGGATGCCACCCCGCCGGAAAGGGGTTTCTCCACCAAGAATTCCACCTTCTTTTCCACAGAACGGGCGTTCGAAGACCGTCTGTTCGAACCCTCCCGCGCGGCGCCTTCGAAAGCTCGCCGATCACGCTTGGCCGCCCGCGAATCCGCCGACCCACTCCCCGCAGTAGACCCCGAAAGCGTCTCGCGGCTCGGGGCGGAGTCTCACCAAACGGGACTGTAGCGTCCCCTCGCGGAAGCAGGGCCGGTGGTCAGCTCCCTGCTCGCAGCCTCGGGCTTGCAGGCGCGGGAACAGAGAACGCCCCTGGGCGCGGGTCCGGGGGCGTCAGGTATCGGCGATTTGGTACCGCATATCGGATTCGAACCGATGATCTCAGCCTTGAGAGGGCTGTGTCCTAGGCCTCTAGACGAATGCGGCATCGGGCCGGCCGACGTACGGCGGCCGGGCGGGATGATAGCAGGCGGCAGAAACGGGCGCCATCGCCTGGCTGCACAGCCGCAGGGCCCGAGGGCCACGGAGCCGCAGCCGGCCCTGCCACGGGGCGGCCTACAGCCGGTGGGACTCCAGGAAGGCCCGGATGCCGTCGGCGACCTGCTGGAAGCTCGACTCGCCGATCACCAGGCCGTAGTGCGAATGGGCCCCGAACGGTTCGTAGGTTCCGCCCAGCCAGTCGGCCAGCCGTTCGGCACCAGTCGCCGACGAGGATCCGTCCAGGCCCGCGCCCACAACCAGCATCGGCGTGCCGGCAAGAAGGGCTCGATCGATCGCGATCCCCTCTCGGATCTCGCGCTTCGCCAGCCCCGACTCGTGTGGCTTCTGGCCGAAGAGGTGCTGCAGGCGAACGATGTCGGCGATAGTCAGGTCGCGGTTGTCCCGCTGCAGCCTTTCGGGGAGCGTCTCCCAGCCGATATGGTCGCGGCCGTAGACGTCCGGGATCTCGCGGAGTTCGTGCGGCCGCACCGGCGACCGCAGATCTCGAGGCAGCTCGCTGTCGAGCAGCACGAGCGCGCCGACAGCGTGCCGCTCGGCAGCCTTGAGCGCCAGCAGCCCACCCATCCCATGGCCCACGGCCACCAGGTTGTGCCCGATCCGGTCCATGACTCCGGCAACGTCGTCGACGTACGCCTCGAAATCCACGCTGGCGATGTCCGTGGTCTCGGACCAATGGTGGTTGCGCAGGTTGAGAGCGTGACCTTCCCAGCCGCGGCTGGCGAAGTAGGAGAGGTAGCGCTCCCAGATCCACGATCCGGCCAGCTCGCCGTGGATGAAGAGCAGCGGGCGCCGGCGCGAGCGCCTCTCCGGCATCCACGACTCGACGTACAGACCGCGCTCGGTCAGCTCTATCTCGTCCTTGCGAATCGGCCGGCCGTTCGAGCCCACCGGATGCGGGCGCGCTACGTGCAGGTCGTCGAATACTTTGTCACTCATGTGCTGGTCCTTGAGCCCGTTCCGTCGGATCGGCACCCAGCCCGGCTCACCACTCATGGGGATTGATCAGGAGTCCGGTCAGGGCCTTAGGATAGAAGTAGGTCGACTTCTGCGGCATCACGTCGCCGTCTGCCGCGACGGCCGCGATCTCCGCCACGGGGGTGGGGTCGAGCAGGAAGGCCGCGTCGGCACCGTCTCGCGACTCGTCTACCCAGTCCAGGGCATCGGCCACGGACTTGCTGTACGCCAGGCGCCCGGCTGCGATCGCGGCCGCATCGATGCCACACAGCCGGTCCAGCGCGACCTGCAACAGGGTGACGTCCAGGCGACGCAGAGCGGCGCCGCCCCGAGTCAGGGAGACGGCGAAGGCGTCGCGGCGGGCACTCAGGAGAGCTCCGCCGTTCCGGGTCCACAACCCGAATCGGCCCTCCCCGCCCGGAGCCTTGTCGACCGAGGCGAAAGCGGCCTCGAGGTCCGCCCGCTGCGCCACGGGCTGGACGTCGAAGAGCCACTGGGCGTGGTTCATGAGGTCGTGCACGCCCTCCTCGCCGAGACCCTTCACGATCCTGTGCGTGGGCAGGACGGTCAGCTTCTGACCCGTCGTCTCGAGGAACAGCATCATCACGTATTCGAACGGAGGATCCGCCTCGCCGGTCTTGTTCGCGCGGCGCTCGTCGCGGTAGCGGAGCGCGGTCTCGTAGCGATGATGCCCGTCCGCGATGGTGATCCACTTCCGGCGGGCCGCGTCGAGGACGAGGCTCACGCGTTCGCTCTCCGGCCCATTCTCCGGCACTGCCCAGAGACGGTGGCGAACGCCGTCGTCGTCCGTGACGTCGGTGTCGGCGGGGCCGGCGGCGAGAGCCGCGAGCGCCTTCACGGACTTCCCGCGCCGATCGTCGAAGAGGCCCACGACCGGGCTGGTGTTGACGCCCGTGGCATTCAGCAGCTTGTAGCGATCTTCCTTCGGGGCAGAGAGCGTTCGCTCGTGGGGCAGGACGCCCGACCCGGCGGTCAGGTCCTCGAGGCGGAGCCGGGCGAAGAAGCCTCGCTGGGTGCGGACTCGCCTGCTGCCCGGGACCTTGTAGATCTGCTCGTAGACGTAGATGCAGGGGCTGGGTTCCTTGCGCAGCGTGCCGTCCACTCGCCACCCGGCGAGCATGCGGGCCGCTCGACGATACCGGTCGTCCGGTTCTTCGCCGGGCTGGATCTCGGGCAGGTCGAGCCGAACCGCGTTCAGGGGATGGCGCGCCAGCAGGGTGCGCTGCATGTCGGGACCGATCACGTCGTAGGGCGGGCAAGTGATCAGGTTCATGTCGCCGACCGCTTTTGGGTCATATCGAAGCGCGCGAAAGGCTCGAATCTGTGGCACCCGTGCTCCTTGGCGGCCGAATGATGGCAAGACCGACGTTTCTCGCCCGCGGCCGAGACGGGCGACCGGCCGGACTTCCGATAGGGTCAGGCCCCTGACCGAAGGGATCAGGCTCCTTACCCAGGGATCAGGCGTGATCCTAAGGCACGGGCGCCCTTCCGGCGAGTCCCTCTCGATCGGGTGGAGCCGGATCTGGTGCCACCCCGCCGTCCGCCAGAGCAGGATCGGGCGCCAGAACGGGCGCCCGCCGCCGCCTGTGACCGTCCGCCGCGGCCTGCCGCCACCCGCGGAATCAGTGGCAGCCGGACGCGCCAGAGGCGCAAGCAGGTTTCGACACACACTGCTACTTTTCTCCAATGCATCGGGAGGCCGCCACGCCCACGGATCCGTCATACGCGAGACAGCCCGGCCACGACCACGCCGAGCGGAACGGCGATGGAGCCGAGCACACGGCCATGGCCGCCTTCGAGCACGGCACCGACGCCCAGATCATCAAGCGAGTCAACACCATGACGCCGCTCGTGACGCCGACGCCCGGCCCCGGCGCCTCGTCCACGCTCCGTCGTGAGGTTCTGTACGCCCTCCGAACGGGCGGGCCCGCTTCCCCGGATCAGGTCGCCGATCGGGTGGGAGCCAGCCGGACCGGCGTGCTCCAGCAGCTGCGCACGCTCGAGACGGCGGGCCTGGTCAGTCGCAGCCTGAGTCGCCACGGCGTCGGCCGGCCGCGCCACGTCTACGACCTCACGCCGGCGGCCCAGGAGCTGTTCCCGGCCAACTACGGAGCCCTTGCCCAATCGTTCCTGACCGCCATTCGGTCGATCGGCGGCGAGACCTTGATCCGGGACGTGTTCGAAGCCCGGCGCCAGCAGCTGAGGAGTCGCATTCGCAGCCGGCTCGAAGAGCGTTTGCCGAGCAGCGCCTCGCTCTGGGACCGGGTCCGCGAAGTTGCGAGCTACCAGGACGAGACAGGCTACCTCGGCCGCGCCACCCGCGACCAGGACGGGACGATCCGGCTGTGCGAGCACAACTGCGCGATCTCCGGGGTATCGGTCCCCTACCCGATCGCCTGCCAGGAGGAGCTGGAGCTCTTCGGCGAGGTGCTCGGGGCGACGGTCACGCGTGAGTGCCACATCGCCTCCGGCGACCGCAGCTGCACCTATCGCGTTGAGCCGCTGGACGGTTAGCGGACCCGCCCCGGCCGACCCGCGCTAGGCCCCGGCCGACCCGCCCCGGCCGACCCGCGCTAGGCCCCGGCCGACCCGCCCCGGCCGACCCGCGCTCGCCGTTTCAAACCCTCAGGCTTCCTCCCGCTCGACCTCGACGCGGGTCGCCGGCTTCCGGACCGCGGCCGCGACGTCGGTCACCTTCGGCACGAAGGAGGCCTGCAGCGACGTCTGGGCCGCCTGGAGCTGCTCCTCGTAGGAGAGGATGCCCAGCCGGCCAAGGGTCGCCAGCTCGTCGCGGATGTACGTCTTGAGCATCTCCGGGCCGTCGGTGCTGATGGCGAAGCGGACCTCGTTGCGCCGGAACTGATCGAAGATCCAGCGGAACTCCTCCCAGCCGGAGACCACCTCGGTCTGGAGGTTGGAGGTCGGGCAGATCTCGAGCACGATCCCGCGCTCGCGCAGCATGCCCATGGTTCGATGGTCGTAGGCCGCCTTGACGCCGTGCCCGATCCGGTCGGGCTCGAGCAGTTCGATGACCTGGCCCACCTCTTCGACCGGTCCGGCCTCACCGACGTGGACCGTGATGCCGAGCCCAAAGCCGCGAGCACGCCGGAACAGGTTGCGGTACTCAGCGGCCCGGAAGGTGACCGATTCCGGACCCGCGATGTCGATCCCCACGACGCCCCGATCGCGCCACGAGATCGCCTTCTCGGCGATGATCTCGTTCAGGTCGTACGGGAAGGCCCGATCCAGGCAGAAGATCAGCCCGGGCCGGATCGGATACTCGAGCGTGGCGCGGTCCATGCCACGCAAGGCCGCCGCGATTATGTGGTCCAGGTCCTGTTCGCCGCCGCGGTTCCGCTTCATGGGGTTGAAGCGCAACTCCATGGTCGTGACGTTGTTCTTGCGGTAGGCGCCGCCCACCACTTCGTAGACGGACCGCTCCACGGCCAGCGGTGAGGACTGGATCAGCTCGGTCCAGTGGAAGAGCTGCAGGTAGCCGTCGAACGAGTGGCCGCGTCTTGGAGAGGCCGTGATCATGTCGCGGAACTGCCAGTAATCCTTCGTGGGCAGCTTGATTCCCTGCGAATGGGCGATCCCCCACATGACGGCGGGCGTGACGGCCCCGCCGAGGTGGCAATGGAGCTCGGCCAGCGGGATCCGGCGTGGCAGCTGACGGACCATCGATGCCAGCATAGCGGCTCCACGCTCACGCACCAGACGCTCCGCGGCCGGGCACCAGCCGGGGCACGTTCGGTGACCAGTCGCTCCGCGGCCGGGCACCAGCCGGGGCATCCAGCCGATCCACGGTCGGGGCACGGGCCGTTCGCTCCTGCGGCCGCAAGGCCGGCCGAGTCGCCCATCTGCAACCCGCCTGCAACCGAGTATGGCGTGGGTGCCTTGCAGGCGACGGCGCGTGAGACTACCCTCCATCAATTGATGCCCCGGGCGCGTCGAGGGAGGACGGCAAGCCTGGTGGGCCCCAGGAGGACAGGAGGAATTCCCGTGATCCGAACTCGACTCCGCGTCGTCGGCATCCTCGCCGCCGCGGCGCTGGTCGCCGCTGGATGCACCAGCAGCGCCGCATCGCCCGCGCCTGCCGGTGGCGTTCCGGCTGATCAGCTTGTGAAGGCCGCCACCCTGACCGTCTGCTCGGATACGTCGTATCCGCCTCAGGAGAGCCTCGACGCCAGCAACAAGGCCATCGGTTCCGACATCGATCTGGCCACCGAGCTAGCCAAGCGACTCAGCCTGACTCTCGAGGTCAAGTCGACCACGTTCGACTCGATCATCCCGGCCCTCCAGGGCGGAAGCTGCGACATCATCATCTCGGCGCAGACGATCACCGCCGAGCGCCAGGCCGCAGTCGACATGATCCCCTACTTCGCCGCCGGCCAGTCGTTCGTGGTTCTGGCGGGCAACCCGAGCGCCGTCAAGACCATCGATGACCTGTGCGGCAAGACCGTCGCCGCGGAGAAGGGCACCATCGAGGCCGATCACATCACCGGCGCCGGATCGGGCTACGACACTACGAACAGCCTGAACGCCAACTGCAAGACCAAGGGCAAGTCGGACATCACGCTTCAGGTGTTCGATGCCGACACGAACGCCCTCGCCGCACTCCAGGCCGGGACAGTGGTAGCCCACTTCACCGATGAGCCAGTGGCCGGTTACGAAGTGGCCAATAGCGGTGGCAAGTTCGACGAAGTCTCGGCCATGACCCTCGAGCGCGGCGCCGAAGGCATCAGCGTTCCCAAGACCAAGACCGTTCTGCGCGACGCCGTCAAGACCGCCCTGCTGGCAATGATGACCGACGGCACCTACACGACCATCCTGACCAAGTGGGGCGTGCAGTCCGGAGCCGTAACGGCCGCGGACGTCAACGCGACCCCGCTGCCGGCCGCTTCCTAGTCAAGTCGGACGTAGCCACAACGACGCGATGACCGCGTCCGTGCTCAGTCGCCTCGGCACCCGGCGGGCTATTCTCGCCGGGTGCCTGATATTCGTCGCGCTGAGCGTCAGCGGCTGCTCCAGCAACGCGCACATCAGGCCGCAGGTCTTCTGGGACTCGATATTCCATCCTAGCCCCGCGCTGGTGAACGGGATCGGGCTGACGCTCTTGATCTCGGTCGTCGCGCAGGCCCTGGGCGTCATTCTCGGCGTCTTCGCGGCCATCGCGAAGATGGCCAAGTTCTTCCCATTCCGTCTCGTCGCCAACCTGTATGTCTGGCTTTTCCGGGGCACGCCGCTGCTGGTCCAGTTGATGTTCTTCTACTACGGCTTCCCGACCGCAGGCATATTCAAGTGGCCTGCCGTCGAGATCGGACCAGTCTTCATTCTGCCCGAGGTCCTGGCCGGAATCGTGATCCTCGGAATCAACGAGGGCGCGTACATGGCGGAGATCGTTCGCGCCGGGATCCTCTCGGTTGACCCGGGCCAGACCGAGGCATCCAAGTCGCTCGGCATGAACTACGGCCAAACGATGCGGCGCATCGTGCTGCCCCAGGCCGCGCGAGTGATCATTCCGCCCCTCGGAAACGAGTTCAACAACATGCTCAAGACGACGTCGCTGCTGACCGTCATCAGCGTTTTCGAGCTGTACAACACGACGTCGGTGGCCGCGGGCCGCAACTACGCCACGTTCGAGCTCTTCGCGGGCGCGGCCGTGTGGTACCTGGCGATGACTACCGTCTGGGGATTCGTCCAGGCGCGGATAGAACGGCGTTTCGCGAGAGGGACGGGACCGTCGCAGGGCGGAGGAGCGGGTCCCCGACGCGAGGGATTCGCAGCCAGGTTCATGTCACTCAGAGCGCCGATCGAACAATGACGATTGCCCACGATCTGCTCGGCGCCATCGGCGGAGTGCCGCGTCCGGAGACGGACGTGGTCGTCGAAGCGCGCGACGTCAACAAGTGGTTCGGCCGGCTGCACGTCCTCAAGGACGTCAACCTCCAGGTCAAGCGCCAGGAGACGGTCGTCATCATCGGCCCGTCCGGATCGGGCAAGACGACCTTCATCCGATGCGTCAACCACCTGGAGAAGATCCAGAGCGGGCGCATCTTCGTCAACGGCCACCTGATCGGCTACCGCGAGACCGAGGCCGGCGGCGGCTTCCCGATCATCGGCGGGCTCCCGGTCGTCAACCGACTGCCGATCGTGGGGCGGCGGAGTAACGGCTCCTCGGGCGCCATGAAGCTGGTCGAGGACAAGGAGAAGAACATCGCTGCCCAGCGCCAGGAGATCGGGATGGTCTTCCAGCGCTTCAACCTGTTCCCGCACATGACCGCCCTCGAGAACATCATCGAAGCGCCGATCCAGGTCCGCGGCATGGCTCGCGACGAGGCCGAGACGGTCGGCCGGGCGCTCCTGGAGCGGGTCGGCCTGGCGGCCAAGGAGAAGGTCTATCCGAACCAGCTCTCCGGCGGGCAGCAGCAGCGCATCGCCATAGCCCGGGCGCTGGCCATGAAGCCCGCTCTCATGCTCTTCGACGAGCCGACCTCNNGTCATGATGGACGACGGCGTGGTCGTCGAGGAGGGCACGCCCGACATGGTCTTCAGCACGCCCACCCACGAGCGGACCAAGACGTTCCTCTCCAAGATCCTGTAGCGGGGCCCAGCCGGGGCCGGGGGCCACGGGTGGCCGAGGCGGGACGCGGCCGTGCCGCGGCCCCCAGGCCGGCCGAGTGTCAGGGTCTCATCGGCCCCCACGACGCCCCGGACGATTGCTAGGATTGAACGCAGGTAGCCGGCCTCAGCATGCAGCCGTAGAGGGGCCGGCGGTGCGCCAGCTTGTGGGCCGGCCGAGAGCGTTGCGTGGCCGGCGTGAGGGAGATAGGACACAGTGGTTCAGCCTCGTGGCCGCCCAAGGGCATCGCTCAGCCGGCCCTCCTGGGCCGCGATCGCGGTTCTGATGGCGGCGTGTCTCGTCCTGGCATCGTTCGGGCTGCTGAGCGCCGCAGGATCGTTCCTCGCCGTAGCTACACCTGCCACGCCTTACACGTCACCGAGCCTCGCCTCCCTCACGAGCGCCGCGGACGCATCGCCGACACTCGGACCGACGCCCTCGCTCACTCCCTCGCCCACTCCCTCCCCCTCGCCCACACCCACCCCGTCCCCCTCGCCCACACCCGTGCCCGCGCCGCGGGTACTCACCGAGATCAAGGTGAACGGCGGAACCGAGCCGGCCGTCTCTGCCAGCCCGTACGACCCGAAGCTCGTCGCCGTCATCAGCCAGAACATCTCGTGGTCCAAGAGCTGCAGCATCCCCGCACTCGCCATCTCCAGGGATGCCGGCGCCACATGGAAAGCAACGAAGACACCGTGGGGCAACTTGTGCCAGGACATGCACGCGATCCTCGCCTGGGGCCCAGGCCCCAAGTCCGGGTCTTCGCGGCTGTGGGCCGCCAACGCCATCGGAGTCAAAGGGGGCGTAGCTCTCTCGATATCCCACAGCGACAACGAGGGCGCGACCTGGTCGCCCCGATACATAGAGAAGTTCACTCCGCCGTGGGTCGGCTGCTATCCGGCCATCGCCATAGACAACTCCCCGAGCAGCCCAAACTTCGGGGCCGTCTACCTGGCCTACAACTGGCTTCCCAGCTCCAAGGGGGTCGGCATCAGCGTGATTGCCACGCGCGACGGCACGAACTGGGTCCACACGGAAGTGCCGGCCGTCGGCCAGGCCGGGTATCCGTACACGTGGCGGTTCGGCAACCGCCTGGCGGTGGCGCCGGACGGAACGGCGTACGTCACGTTCTGGGAAAACGACATGCGCTTCTGGGACAGCAACGACATGTTCAACCAGGGCTGGTCCGGCAACATCGGACGGACTGGCTACGCGACGGCTCGTCTCCACCTCGGTACGACTCTCAAGGCCGACCCGCCCATATGGGCCATCGACCAGGTTCCGGCCCCGAGTGCGGCCTTCGACCCCGGAAGTCAGTCCAGCCTGGCCGTCTCCGACAGCGGAGAGCTATGGATGACCGTGAACGACACCACGGCGAGCGGCGGCACCATCCGAATCGGCCGCAGCACCGATGGCGGCGCCTCCTGGGCCTGGCGGACCCTGGACGTTCCCGGCAAGGAGGGCTTCAAGGCCTCCCTCGCCATGGCCGATGGCGTCGTCTTCGTCGGCTGGCATGCCGTGGGCGAGGACGGCCTGGTGGGCACCTACTACACCCTGTCCTACGACGGCGGCACCACCTTCCTGGCGCCGCAACGGGTGACGCAGGCGACCTATCGCGAGCCGAAGATCACCAACGGCACCGGGCTGCGCGAGAACGCCGATTTCGAGAACGGCCGCATCTACTACGCCTGGGGTGACGCCCGGGACGGGCTCTCTACCTACGTGGCCACGATCCAACCCTGATCGGGCTGTTCCGCGCGCCCGTTGCTAGTTGCCGGATCGGTAGACGACCCGACCCTCAGGGTCGACCGTGGGGCCGCTTCTCGCGGCCGCCCCCGCCGAGCGTTCTGCGCCGGCCGCAGCCGCTGCGCCCGACCGTTGCGCACTCAGGGCCCGCGCCGCCCGCCGCGCCTCGGCGTCCGGGACCTGGTCTCGGGCGTGATAGCTCGACCGCACCAGCGGCCCCGACTCCACGTGCTTGAAGCCCAGCGCCAGCGCCTCCTCGCGCATCTCGGCGAACTCCTCGGGACGGTAGTAGCGCTCCACTGGGAGATGTTCGGTCGACGGCCGCAGGTACTGCCCGATCGTCAGGATGTCGCAGTCGACGGCGCGCAGGTCCAGGAACGTCTGGTGCAGCTCCGGCCTGGTCTCGCCGAGTCCGACCATGATCGACGACTTGGTATGCACGGCCGGGGCCCCCTGGACCGCCTCGGCCGCGTATTCCTTGGCCCGCGCCAGGACGCCGAGCGACCGATCGTAGCGAGCTCGTTTCCGGACGGGCTTCTGGAGCCGGGCGACCGTCTCGACGTTGTGGTTGAGGATGTCCGGCCGGGCCGCCATCACGGTTCGGAGCGGCGCCTCTTCCCCGTTGAAGTCGGGAATCAGCACCTCCACGCCCATGCCGGGGCACGTGACGCGCAGTCGCCGGATCGTCTCGGCGAAGATTCTGGCGCCGCCGTCGTCGAGATCGTCGCGAGCGACGCTGGTTACCACCACGTGCTCGAGGCCCAGGCCGCGGATGGCCTCGGCCACTCGCCGCGGCTCGTCCAGGTCGTGGATCAGCGGCTTGCCCGTCTTCACGGCGCAGAACCCGCAGGCCCGCGTGCACGTATCGCCCAGGATCATGATCGTGGCGGTGCGCTGGTCCCAGCACTCCCCCACGTTGGGGCAGTGGGCCTCCTCGCACACGGTGTGGAGCGAGAGGCCGTGCAGCAACCGCCGCACCTCCTGATAGGTCTCTCCCGACGGGATGCGAGCCTTGATCCAGTCGGGGTGGCGGCGGGGCGCGCTCGAACCGTCGGCGGCTACTTCGAAGGTGCCGCCTCCCATCGCGATCGTCGGTGGCGCAAGCGGGTGGTTGGGCAGGAATTCGGACGAGTCGGACACTTCGATACCTTACCGCCGGCTAGTAGATCGGCGTGTTGTCGGGCCCGACGGCTTCCAACCAGCAGATCACGTCGCGGACGAAGCGGCCTACCTGGGCCCCGTCGGTGGCCCGGTGGTCGTAGCCGGCAACGAGATTCATCATCGACCGGACGGCGATCACGTCGCCCTCGGGCGTCTCGCGCACGACCGGCCGCTTCACGACAGCCTCGGTCGTCAGGATGCACACCTCAGGCGTGTTGATGATCGGCACGGTCAGGATCGAGCCGAACCAGCCGGTGTTGTCGATGGTGAAGGTCCCGCCCTGGAGATCGTCCACGCGCAGCTTGTTGGCCCGGGCCCGCGCCGCCAGATCCTGGATCGCCCGGTTGATGCCGTTGATCGAGAGCTGGTCGGCGTCGTGGATGACCGGCACGATCAGGCCGCTATCAACGGCGATGGCGATGCCGATGTTGATCCTGCGCTTCCGGAGCAACCCGGCATCGGTGTAGTGGGCATTGAGATCGGGGCTGCCGTGGAGCCCTTCCACGACGGCCTTCACGACGAAGGGCAGGAAGCTCAGCCCGACTCCTTCGCGAGCCTTGTAGGCCGCGGCTTGCGCGCTCCGCAGATTCACGACGGCCGTCATGTCGACTTCGAACGTGCTGTGGGCGACCGGAACGGCGGCTGCGCGTGTCATCGCGGCCGCGATGCCTCGGCGCATCTGGGTGTGCGGCACGAGTACTTCGTCCTGGCCGGGCTCCCACGTGACGGCGGGCGACGATGACGAAGGACCGGACGGTGCCAGGCCCGGCGCATGGCTCGCGACCCCCAGGACGGATGCCGGATGAGCCTGCGGTGAGGCGGCGGCCTGGGCGGCCGCCGTGGCGGCTCCCTGCTCTGCGGCGCCTCCACCGACCCGCTGCCGCTCGACGTACGCCAGGACGTCCTCGAGAGTGATCCGGCCGGTGTGGCCGGTTCCAACGATTTGGGCGGGCGAGAGCCCATGCTCGCGCATGAGCATTCGCACGGCGGGCGTCATGCGGGCGTTGGGATCCCCGACTTGCTCGGAGACGAGCACCGGGGCCGGCGCGGCGGGAGCCGGGGCGGTGGCGGCTGGCGCCGGGGCGGTGGCGGCTGGCGCCGGGGCAACGGCTGGGGGCGCCGTAGCTATGGGCGTGGCGACAGCCGGCGCAGCAACCGGGGCGACGGGCGGCGCGGCTACGGTCGGGGCAGCGGGCGCCGAAGCCGCGAAGGCGGCGGTGGTCGCTGCCGGCGCCGCCGCCTTCGCGGCGGCAGTGCCCGCTCCACGGGGAGTGGCTCCCGACCCGGCCGCTTCCTCGATCACCGCAATCTCGGCCGCGAACGGGACGGTCTGACCCTCTTCCACGAGGATCTCTCGCAGGACGCCGGCGTACGGCGAGGGGACTTCCGCGTTGACCTTGTCCGTGACCACTTCGAGCAGCGGCTCGTCCAGCGTTACGTCATCGCCGATCTTCTTGAGCCATTTCCCTATGGTCCCCTCGGCGACGCTCTCGCCGAGCTGGGGCATCGTCACCTTGGCCACGACTTGCTCCTCCGCGAGGATAGGCGCTGCGACCGTGCCACTCAGCCACCACGCGGCGCAGCCGGTCGGGTGCACCGCGGACTAAGTGTGGCCGATATCGCCGCCACGCGTGCCGGCCGTTCGCTGGCCGGATCGCTCCACGAGCCGCTACTTGCCGCCGGGAGCGGCGATGAAGTTGATCCCCACCAGCCCGAGGATCGCGATCGCCGCCCCCACGTAGTAGAGCCTGGGCGGCGTATGGCCCTCCAGCCAGCGGGCGAACGGGACGCTGATCAGGGGCGCCGTGGCCACGATGGACTGGACCTCACCGGAAGGCAGCGACTGCTGCGCCCAGATGGCCGCCGAGACACCCAATATCGGGCCGAAGAGGGAGTTGAGGCTCACCCAGAAGAGAGGTCGGCCCGCGATCCCGGCGCCCTTCTCCCGGCTCAGGACCTCCCGGATCTCGCCGTCGCGCCCGGCGAAGCCCCAGCGCCGCTTCCAGACGAGCCTGGCGACCAGGAAGACGGCCACGCCCACCAGCAATCCGCCGGCCAGACGCTGGAAAGCCGCCGTGGGCACGTCGAAGGGTTGATGAGCGGCTTTGGACAGCAGGATCGCCTCTCGAGTGGCGGCGAGGCTGAATCCTTGAGCGACCGCCGCGGTGACGGCGAGCGCGATCCCCAGGAGCACTCCCTTGCCGTGGGCTCGCTCTCGGATGTAGGGCGCGAGGCCCAAGACGACACCGGCCAGGACTACCGCGCACCACAGGATCTGGTCGTTCCGCAGCGTGTCGGCATACCAGACCCAGGCGATCAGGGCGGCCACGGGCGCGGCCCCACTCTCCTCGATCAGCGACGTCAGCGGAGCCCCAAGGCGCGGCAGGGCCGCGAGCAGCGTCAGACCGCCGATCCCGAAGCCGACCGCGCCGGCCAGGAAGAGCAGACCCACCTGGCCCTTCAGGCCCTGGCCCGCGACGAAGGCCCAGGCCCCCATGACGATGAACGCGATCAACAGCCGCAACAGGTTGGCGCGGACGAACCCGATCAGCCGGATGGCCCGACCTGCGGCCACCGGCGTGATGCCGAACATGACCGCGTTGAGAAGGGCGCCGATCATCGCACGGTCGCCTTCGGGTCAGGCGCGCCGGGGCCGGGGAGTTGCCGCTCGGACGCTCTGCGGCCGAGAGACTGCCGCCTCGTCGGGCGCTTCGCAGGGGTGCATACCATAGAGATGGATCTCCTGGGCTCCTGGACCGGCCTATGAGACTGGCGGGAGGCTCTGCTCAGGCGTTGAGCTGCCGGCCCGCGACCGCGAGCGCCGCTTCGCCCACGACCTCCGACAGAGTCGGATGCGGGTGAGTAGCCGCCCCTATCTCCCAGGCGGTCGCTTCCAGCGTCATCCCCAGCGCCGACTCGGCGATCAGCTCCGTCACGCTCGGACCCACCAGGTGCACGCCCAGCACCTCGTCCGTAGACGCGTCCGCGATCACCTTGGCGAATCCCTCCGTCTCGCCCACGATCAGCGCCTTCGCGTCCGCGGCGAAGTTGAAGACGCCCTTCTTGATCGCGATTCCACGCTCGGTGCACTGCTGCTCGGTGAGGCCGATCGAGGCGACCTGGGGACGGGTGTAGGTAGCTCGCGGCTGGTGGTCGTAGTCGATCGGCTCGGGGCTTTCGCCCGCGATCTCGTGGACCGCCACGATCCCCTCGTGCGCGGCGACGTGGGCCAGCATCAGGCCGCCGATCAGGTCCCCGATGGCGTAGACGTGCGGCTCGGCGGTCCGCATCCAGCCGTCGACCTTGACGAACCCACGGTCGAGCTCGACCTTGGTCGTCTCCAGCCCGATCTCCTCGGAGTTGGGCGCCCGGCCGGTCGCGACGAGCAGCTGCTCCACTCGCAGCTCCTCCGCGGCGGCGCCCTCGGGTCCGACCTTCAGCGAAACGTCCTTTGCGCCCACCTTGACCGACGCGGTGTCGAAGCGGGCCGCGGTCACGACGGTGATTCCGCGCCGCTTGAAGCTGCGCTCCAGCGCCTGGCTCACGTCCCGGTCTTCGAGGGGCATGATCCCGGGCAGGTACTCGAGCAGCGTCACCGCCACGCCCAGATCGTGGTACAGAGACGCGAACTCGCAGCCGACCGCACCGGCGCCGACGATGGCGATGCTCTTGGGAAGGTCCGCTTTGGTCGTGACGTCGTCGGAGGTGATGATCCGCCGGCCATCCGGAACGAGGCCCGGCAGGCTCTTGACGCGACTGCCCGTCGCCAGGATGACGTTGCCGGCGCGCAGCACCTGCTCGCCGCCGCCACCGGGCGCGCCCTCAGGCGCGCCGTCCTCGCCGTTGAGCGCGACCCGAACCGTGGTGGCTCCCTCGAGGCGACCTCGGCCGGCGATCCACGTGACCTTGTTCTTGCCGACCAGGCTCTTCAGGCCCGTCCACATCCGCTTCACGATCTGGTCACGCCGCCCTGCGATCACTTCGATATCGAAGCCGGGCTGGCCCTCCAGAACGATCCCGAAGTCGCCGGCCTTCTTGAGGCGGGCGAACAGTTCGGCCGATTCGAGGAGCGCCTTGGTCGGGATGCAGCCCAGGTGCAGGCAGGTCCCACCGATCTTGCCCTGGTCCACGAGCGCGACGCGCATACCCAGCTGCGCGGCGCGGAATGCGGCGCTGTAGCCGCCGGTTCCGGCGCCCAGGACGATCAGGTCGAAGTCGTTGGTTGTGCCTGCGGCCATGGTTGTGGCGGCCTCGCGGTGCGGGTGATGGACGATAGACGGTGGGCCGGGCGGCGCGGCCGCCCGGGCATCGTAAGCGACGGTCCGCGGAGCGGCAACCGGACCGGCCGGGTCGGGCGCTCGACGGAACGGCGGGGAGCGCCGGCAGGCGGCCGCTCGGGGATGGCGAAGCGCCCACGCCAGACCAAACGACCCGGGCATTGGGCCCGGGTCGTTGTCTACTGGTGAGGAGGTAGGTCAGTTGCCGCGAACGCTCCGGAAGCAGTCGCTGCAATACACGGGTTTGCCGTTCGTGGGGCGGAACGGCACCTCGGTCTCCTTGCCGCATTTGCTGCAGGTCGCGGCGAACATCTCGCGCGGGCCGCGGTCGTAGCCGCCGGCGCCATAGCCCCCGCCACCGCCGCCCTCAGGCCGCGACGCCTTTCGTGCGCTCCGGCAGGTAGCGCATCGCTTGGGGTCTGAGAAGCCACGCTGGGCGTAGAAGTCTTGCTCGCTGGCGGTGAACACGAACTGCTCGTTGCAGTCGGCACAGACCAGGATCTTGTCCGTGTACACGGGACCCTAGAACTCCTCTCAGTAGCCGCTCCCTCCGTGTCCTCGCGGCTGCGCGTGAGAGGCCCGGTCGTCGTGCTACATAAAACAGGCCCGCGGCCAGCCCGCGGGCTCAGCGGCGGGATTGTACGTCCGCTAACGAAGCGTGAATAGGCTCTTGTTTGGGCGGCCTGCGGGCCGAGGCGTCGACAAGCTGCCGGCACGCAGGCGCACGAGCCCGGCGCGAACCCAGCGCGAGCCCCGCAGGCGCCCCGCAGGCGCCCGGCACACCGCCTCCCAGCACTTCAGCCCCGATCCGCCTCCAGCGGAATTCCGATCGGCGCCACGAGCACGCGGCCGGCCACCGCGGCTCCGCGGCGCGTCAGCAGCCCCGTCTTGGGCCGGTGGAAGGTGACGGTGACGTGAGCCCGCACCACCGGGTCGGAGAGGTCGCCGCTCGTCAGGTCGACCGCCGTGGGCGCGTCGACGGCGAGAATCGCGATCCCAGCCCTGCGGGCACGCTGGATGAGCTCCACACCGCTTCGAATCGGCTCACGGAGGGGGCCGTGCACGCCGGTGCCCAGCAATGCGTCCACGACGACGGCGGCCTTCTCGACGCTCTGACCCAGTATCGCCACGTCCCGGGCCACGGCCGTGTGGATCCGCTCCACCCTTTCCTCCGCCTCGAGGCGGTCCCAGTTCCGGCCTGCCTCCGGGCTCACCGGCCGCCCCTCCGTGCTCACCAGCACCGCCACCACGCGGACTCCGTGGCGAGACAGGTGTCGCGCGGCCACGAAACCATCGCCGCCGTTGTTCCCCGGCCCGCACAGGATCAGGATCGGACCCTTGTCCCAGCGGCCGGTTTGAACGGCCAGCGCCCTGGTCGCGGCCGCAACCGCACAGCCCGCGTTCTCCATCAGGCGAATGCTCGACACGCCGATCGACTGCGCCCGGCGGTCGGCTCCTTGCATCGCCTCGGCGCCGATCGGCGTCATGGCCATCGAGCGCGACCAGCGGGCGGCGAGCCCGTCCAGGTCCAGCTCGAAGAGAGTGGCGTCGTCCGCGGGGAGTGGCGCCGCCGAGTCCTGCCCCTTCTGGCCGCCCGCCCCAGCCGGACCGGCAAGGGGTTGGGCCGCCGCCGGCTTGGAGACTCGGGCGGACGGAAGGTCCCGTCGTCGCGTGGGCATCGCCGTTCTCCTTGCCTTAGCCGGTGTTCTGCAGGCCGGCCGCCACGCCGTTCACCGTCAGCTGGACGAGGCGGTGGAATCGCTCGCGATCGGGGTCGTCGGCCGGAAGCAGACGAAGCCTGGCCAGGAAGCGTACCTGGATGTGAGACAGCGGGTCTATGTACGGTCGCCGAAGCCGGATCGAGCGGCCCACGAGCGGCTCGGCCGCCAGCAGCTCCGCCCGCCCCGTCACCCTCCTCAGCATTCGCACCGAGAGATCGTATTCGTCCAGGATCCGCTCCCAGAGCCGCGCTCCGTCCTCCTCGGCGGCAAGGGCTGCGTAGAGCCGCCCGATCCTGGGCTCGGATCGGCCGAGTATCAGCTCCGAGTTGTCGAGCGCGCTGGCCAGGAACGGCCAGTCGCGGCACAGCTCGGCCACCTTCTCGATGGAGCCGGCACCGTGCACCCGCTCGTAGCCTGCCAGCGCCGAACCGAGCCCGTACCAGGCCGGCAGACCGATCCGCGCCTGCGACCAGGCGAAGACCCAGGGGATGGCGCGCAGCGATTCGATCCCGGAGAGTTGAGGCGCCGTCCGTCCCGCGGCCGGTCCCGCGGCCGATCCCGCGGCCGGTCCCGCGGCCGGTCCCGCGGCCGGTCCCGCGGCCGGTCCCGCGGCCGGTCCCGCGGCCGATCCCGCGGCCGGTCGCGCCGTCCCTCCCGCGGCGCCGGTCCCCTGCTCCCCTCGGCGGGCGGGCCGGGAGCCCAGGGCCATCGTCGACAGCTCCGCCACGGGCGTGGAGGCGCGGAAGAACCGCTCGAACCCGGGCTCCTCATAGACGAGCGCGCGGTAGGCGCGCCGGGCCAGCTCGGCCAGCTCGTCCATCGTCTCCCGGCCTCGAAGGTCGACCTCGTCGATGCACTCGTCGTGCTCCGGCGTGGAGGCGACGATCACGGCGCTCCCCACGAGCCCAAGGTGATGCTCGGCGATGGCGAGGTTGGCGTAGTTGGCCGCGACCGTCTCGCCCTGCTCGGTCATCTTGAAGCGGCCGTCGATCGAGCGCGGCGCCTGGGCCAGGATGGCCCGGTTCGTAGGCCCGCCGCCACGGCCGATCGCTCCGCCGCGGCCGTGGAAGAGGGTCAGCTCGATCCCGTGCCGCCGCGCCACGTCGGCGAGGCGGGCCTGGGCACGGTACAGCGTCCACACCGCGGCCAGGAAGCCCGACTCCTTGTTCGAGTCCGAGTAGCCGAGCATGACCTCCTGGCGATCGCCTCGCTCGGCCAGGTGGCGGCGGTAGCCCTCGTCCGCGAAAAGGGCTTCCAGCACCTCGTCGCAGCGAGCGAGCGCGTCGCCCGACTCGAAGAGCGGCACGACATCCAGGACGGGGGCGCCGGGCGGAAGGCCTCCTGTGGCAACGGCCGGGATGGACTGGTCGGCGGCCGCGGCGGCCAGGTCCAGCACTCGCAGCACGTCCTCGTGGGATCGCGTGAAGCTGATCACGTAGCGGTGGCAGGCCTCTTCCCCGTAGCGGCGCTGGATGGCGGCCGCGGCCCGGAACGTGGAGAGAACCTCGCCGAGGGTCACTCCGGGCACCAGCTCGCGGTCCAGTTTCGCGGCGATTGCCGCGTCCCCGCGGAGCGCCGCCAGGGCCGCTTCATGCACATCGGAGTGCTGGCGAAGCTCCAGCGAGGCGAGGTGAAACCCGAACGTCTCGACCTGCCAGCGGAAGTCCTGGACCTCTCCGAACGCGACCCGCGATAGGCGATCGGCGACCAGCGAGCGCTGCATCTCGTCGAGCTCCGCGATCAGCTGATCAGGTGCGGCATAGCGCCCGGTGACGGGGCCGCTCTCTTCTGTCAGGTAGGCTCGCGTCCGCCGCAGGCGCTCTGCGATCGCGCCCAGGCGGCGGCGGTACGGCTCGTCCGGGTAGCGACGTGTGAGGTCCCGCATCGTCTCGGGCAGCTCCTCGGCATCGCGAGCCAGACGCGCCTCAAGGGCCGGCCAGACCTCGTCGCGAGGCACGGAGACCGCGATCGTAGACAGCAGCCGCGTGGCCACGGCCTCATAGCCGTGGAGCAGGTGATCGGCGTGGACGCGCGGCACCTGCCGCGTCAGCTCCGCCGTGACCGAGGGGTTTCCGTCGCGATCGCCGCCGATCCAGGAACCCCAGCGCAGGAACGCGGCCACTCGCGCCGGCCGGGTTCCGGTCTGGCCCGCATCGCCGGCGAAGACGTCCGCCTCGCTGCGCGGGTGGCTCGCCGCTGTTCCGGGGTCCGCGGTCCTGTCCAGGGCGCGGTCGAAGAGCCGATAGACCCGCGGCACAACCCGGAACAGCGTTTCATCGAAGAAGGTCATGGCGGTCCGGACCTCGTCCATCGGACTCGGCGCCAGTCGACGGACCGCCGAAGATCGCCACAGGATGCTGATCTCTTCCCGCAGCCGGCGCCGAAGCTCCGCGTCCTCCGCGGGACCGAGGCGGGAATCGTCCATCTGCTCCAGGAGCCGATAGCAGCGTCGCAACGCCGTCAGCATTGTGCGGCGACGAGCCTCTGTCGGGTGAGCGGTGAGGACCGGGGAGACCCGCATCCGCCCGAGCAGCTCCACGATGCGCTCGCCGGTCCAGTCGCGCTCGCGCAGCCAGTCGATCGCCGCGTCCGCACTTCCCTCGGCGGGACTTCCGGTCGCCTGCCGTTCGGCTTGAAGGCGCCTCACGCTCTCTCGCTCCTCCGCCAGGTTGACGAGCTGGAAGTAGAGGCTGAAGGCGGTGGCCAGCGCCTCGGCCTGGTCGACTTCGAGCGAATCAAGCTCGGAGGCCAGCGCGCTCTCGGCCGCCTCGTCGCCGGTCTCCCGGAAGGCGATGGAGCGCAGCCGGGACCGCTCCACCAGGGCGAGCAGGTCGGGACCGCCTTGCTCGGAGATGACCTGACCCAGCAGAGCGCCCAGCAGCTTCACCTCGCGCGAGAGCGAGTCGCGGGCGCCGGACGCCGCAACGTCGGCGGCGCCGGCACTCGAGGGCTGGCGGGATGGATGACTGTCGGCCATGCGGGCGAGGATAGCGGGCTTCCACGCCGAATGCCCCGTCTTGCGCTCGGATGACGGCTATCGGCTGCATCGAATGGTACAAACGAGGCACCCAGGTTCGTTGCCCGGCGACCGATGCCCTCGGCAGAGATGCCGCCACGGACGGCGGCCACCCTGTGCCGGAGGCCAGATGAACCGCAACCGAAGTCGTTGGCCGGCGATTGCACTGCTCGTCGCCATGTACCTTGTCGGCGTCATCATGGCCATGCTTGCCCTGGGCGGTTTCGGCGTTGCCTCGAGCCGCGACCTTGCGGCGTCCTCGTATGTGGCGGCCGGTCTCACCCTGTCCCTCTTGGCCGTGCTGCTGCTCGTCGGGATGAGGATCCGCCGCACGCGGAGGATCCACGCTCGCGCGCGTCACGCGCGCCGTTCGGCTTCGACGACCTCGACCGGGGCGACCGTCCGGATCTGACCGAGACCGTCGCCGGCGCGCCCGTCTCTCCTGAGCCGGCCCACGCCTCACGGCCAGCCCACGCCTCACGGCCGCTTCACCCATCGCTCGCAAGCCGGCATCCCCGACCCGCCGATCCAGGCCGACGCCGTCGGTGGGAGGGGCGTACCATGGCCCGCCATGGTCACCGACACCCTGCCTCGTCCGAAATCCTTCGACGAAGGGCCCGCCCGACTCAACTGCCTGACGGTCCTCTACGACGACGATTGCGGCGTCTGCCGGGACACCATCCGGCAGCTGAGCCGCTGGGACAGGGAGGATAGGTTCGAGTTCCTGCCGCTCCAGCAGGCCGCCTCCTCCGGACGGCCCCTCCTGGAACGCCTGGCAGCCGAGGGCCATCTCGCCGACGCGATCCACGTCGTCGACGAGTCGAGCGGTCGCGTCGTCTCCGGCGGCCACGCCGCGCTGGCGATCCTGGACGCGCTGCCGGGTGGCTGGTTGCTCCGTCCGTGGGCGGCCCTGCCCCCCACCGCCCTGGCCGCGGATGTCGTGTACCGAGTCGCGGCCCGTCACCGCGACCGCCTGGCGTGGCTGATGGGGATGCGCGACGAGGTGAGCTGTCCGGTCCGGCCCGCGGCGCACTAGCCCGCGGCGGCCGTTGACTGCGGCCGGCGGCGCACTAGCCCGCGGCGGCCGTTGACTGCGGCCGGTGACTCGCCAGGCAACCCGTTGGGGTAGTCAGGTTCGGGCCATTCGACTCCCCATCGCGCGACAGAGTCCGATGCCACCGGCCGACCGTGACCGCTAAGCTCGGCGCTATGGCGAGCGTCCCCTCCCACGCCACTCCCCTTCGCCTCGTGCAACCGGTAACGATCGACCTGCCGCGCGCCGTGCCGATCCTCGTCGACCACGCGCCCGAGTGGCTGGGCACGCCCATGCCCGGGACACGCCCGGGGAGCCGGCGCTACCTGACGGACCTGAGCCTCCCGATCCGCGAGCACGCGCCCAGCCTGACCTTCAAGAAGGCGGCCTTCGTGGACCTTGGCGAGGTTCGCTCGAGTCGGGACGCCTGCGACATCGAGATCGAATGGCGATCGGCCTCTCTGGCTCCCCTCTTCCCCGTGTTCGCGGGTCACCTGACCCTCACGCCCACGGAGCTGCGCCTGGAGGGGTACTACGCTCCGCCCGCGGGAGATTTCGGGGCCGTACTGGACAGGGCGTTCCTTAACATCGCCGCTCGCGGCACCGCCCGGTGGTTCCTCGGGCGGGCCGCTGAAGTGCTGCGAACACCGCCCGCCAAACCCTGACGCGCACGGCAACTTTTAGGCCGCGGCGGCCGCCAAAGGTACCCGATTCCAGCCTCTAGTTGGAGCTTGAACGGCCGATATCTCGGACGGTTAGGCAAAGCCTGCCATGGAGTCTGCCGTGCTTAAAGAGGCAACCGACAAACGCGACGCCGGTGCCGGCAACAGGAATCCCCGCATACGGGCGGTCTACCGCCGGGAACTCCAAGACGACATTCGCTTCTGGGCGATCGTCCTGGTCGTGGGGATCGCAACCGCTACGGCCATCTTTGGCGTCGCTTTGCAGGGAGCGTCTCTGCCCCTGGCCGCACTGTCGCTGCCTCTGCTTCTCGCCGGCATCGCCATTCAAGGATTGGTGCGACACCGCGGACGGCGTTTCGCCGTGCAGCTCGGCATGGCATTGGGGCTGCTCCCGGTTCTCTATGGGGCCACGGCCATCCTGCTGATGTGGCAGGCCGCGCCGCTCACCCTGGGCACCGTGGGCCTGTATCTGGTCGCGTTCGCGGTATTCATCCCGTTGGAACGGCGACCGCACCTCGTCTGGCTCGCCACGGCCAACGCGGTCTTCTTCGGGCTGATGCTCGGTTTCGGTCGACATTCGTCGTGGATCGACGTGCCTGCGCTCGCGTTCGCGGCCTCGTTCGCCTCCGGCCTGAGCCTTGCCGCCAACGCGATCCAGCTCCGCAGACGGCGCCTGATCAATGGCCAGCTCCTGGCCGTGCGCAGCCTCTACGGCCGCATGAAGGAGCACGAGCTGGATCTCCGGCGACAGGACGAGTTCCTGTTCATGCAGCAGGAGACGCTGGTCGGCCAGCAGGACGAGCTGATCAGGCTCAACGGAGAGCTGGAGATCGTCGCCCGCCTCGACGCCTTGACCGGACTCGGCAACCGGCTCCGCCTCAACGAGGATCTGGCGCAGATCGCCGGCCGGATCGAACGTTACGGCGGCACGGTCGGCCTGTTGATCATGGACCTGGACCACTTCAAGCGACTCAACGACTCGATGGGCCACCTCGCCGGCGACGCCGCCCTGAGGGCGGTGGCGGAAGTTCTACGCAAGACGAGCCGCGTCGGCGATGGGCTATACCGATACGGGGGCGAAGAGTTCCTGCTCATCCTCCACGACGCCGACCAGGCCGCGCTGCGGACGGCGGGGCAGCGCTACATCACCGCCATCCAAGCCGCCGGCATTGCCCACCCCGAAAATCCACCCTACGGTTCGCTGACTGCCAGCGGCGGAGCCGTGGAGCTGTCTCAGGCCAACTGCCTGGACGTGGACTCGGCGCTTCGCGATGCGGACGACGCGCTGTACGAGGCCAAGGAGAACGGCCGCAACCGGCTCGAGGTGCGGGGTCGTCGGGTCCCGGCCAAGGTCGTCCCGATCAAGCAGCATCGGGCGGCAAGCTGACGCTGGACGCCGCACCGCCGGACGGGTCGGCCCGCCGGAGGCAGGGTCCGCCACCTCGCTCAGCCGATGGGCAGCAGCGCGGCCCCGATCCCAACGGCCAGACCGATGGCCAGGCTCGCCAGGCCGATCTGAAGCGACCTCATTCGATCCCGGGCGCGAGCGTGGGGGTCTGTCACATGCTCGGTCGTCCCGAGCTCACCGAAGTTGTAGACGCCCGCCGAGCCGAAGCCGGCGCAGAAGTGCAGCGCGGCCTGCAGGTATCCCGTGGCGGACATACCGGCTGTCAGGACGAGCACCAGCCTGGTCCAGTGCGGCAGGCCGAGGGCAACCAACCCGACGAACAGGATCACGGTGGCCGCCAGGCCTATATGACCCGCACGGCGGCGGCGGGCTATCTCGGCGGGGCCGATGTTGCAGACGCCGGGCTCATAGCTGACGGGATTCAAGGGGCTCAGGTTGGCGATGTGAGACATGGTTGCGACCTCAACTTTCCTGCTCCCAATCCTATCCACACGGGAGCCTTCCGCGGCGGCGACGGGCACCTGGACCGTCAGGCGCGCCACGCATGCGAGTCGATCGGCGTCGCGCGCCGGCCTGAGCAAAGCAGGACCGCGAGGCGCGCCGGCCACGGCAAAGCCGGCAGATTCAGCCGCGCGAGGCCGCCGTGCCCTGCGTCGGGACGCGCCCGGCTACGCCTGCGCCGTCAGCCGACCGAACAGGCCCCTGACAGAGCCGACGATGCGGCCGGGGAGGTGGAAGCCGGGCCTCCGGAATCGACCCGAATCTCCGGCCAGCAACCGATCGGCCAGCCCGCCGATGTCGCCGATGACCTTGGCCGTCGGAAACCTCTCCACGGCCGACTTCCCCTCGTCGGCGGCCCGAACGAACAGCATTCCCGCGGAACGAATGCGGGCCAGGCAGGGGATGTCCACCACGCGTTCGACGTCCGACGGCGCAACTCCGCTGTTGGCCCGGTTGATCACCATCGCCAGGCGATCGCGGAGGCCCAGCTCCGCGGCAACCTCACGGAACTGGACGGCAGCCCGGATACAGGGCACGTCCGGCGTGACCGGCACGAGGATCTTGCTGGCCAGCGCGAAGAGGGCCTGGTTGAGCGGTCCGTAGTCCGGGTGCATGTCCAGGATCACGAAGTCGTACGACTCACGGGCTCTGGCGACCGCGTCGGCGACGCGCTGCGGCTCGAGGACCTCGGTGTGCAGTGGCGACTCGGACATGACCAGGACGCCGAGGCCGCTCGAGTGGACGGTCGCGATCTGCGCCAGGGTCTCGCTCGCTCCCGTCGATTCGTCCTCACGCCACGCCTTGGCCAGCGTCCTGGGGTGGCTCAGACCGAGCGAGGAGGCTATGTGTCCGGTGATCGTGTCGCAATCCACGAGCAGGACCCGCTGGCTCTTGCGAAGCCGCAGCGCCGCCCCGAGGTTGATCGAGATCGTGGTCTTGCCCACGCCACCCTTGGGGTTGAAGACGATGATCATCTGGCCGCGCCGTTCGCCGACTGCCTCGGCTATCGGCGCATCCAGCCCGGCCGTCTCGGGAGTGAGGATAAGGCTGGCGTCTTCGTCCGCCTCGTCCGGGACGTTCTCGAGGCGAATCAGCATCGCTTCGATGCGCCACCGCAGCGACTCGGCCGAATACGGCCTCGTGAAGTACTCGTCCTTGACGTAGCCGGTGCCGCTCAGCCCCATGCGGCCGAGGGTTCGCGGCGGCATAAGCATCAGTACGGGGATGTTGCGGCCGCTCTCGTGGAGATGGGCGTACATCTCGAGCGTGCCGTCGAAGTCCTTCTCCCCGTCGAGAATTGCCACGCGGACGTCGTCTCGACTGCTGAGCAACCGCTCGAGGTCGGCCGCGTTCTCCACGGCGATGGCCTCGTAGCCTGCCTCGGACAGGTGCTCATTCACAGCCACGAACTCGGAGCGTGGCAGAGCTATTGCTACGGCAGACCGTGGCACGACAGAGCGGGCCTCCCTGCGACGCGGAAGCGGCACGGGTAAGTCTAGCCGATCGCTCGGACCCCCGAACATCCGCCGCGGGCGTGCCGCCCCACCATGTCGAAACGAGCGATACTGGAGCCAGGGACCGCAAGACACCAAGAGAGGTTCGCGCGCCGATGCCCCCGCAGGCCGTAGTAGCCGGCCACATCTGCCTGGATCTCATGCCCGGCCTCGGCAGCCGGCCGCTCGACCTTCGGCCGGGAGATCTCCGCGTCGCGGGGCCCGTCACGATCTCGCCTGGCGGCGCCGTTTCCAATACCGGCCTGGCCCTCAACCGGCTGGGCGTCTCGACGCGGCTCGTGGCGCTCATCGGGCCGGACCCTCTCGGCGGCATCCTGCGGTCCGCCCTGGAAGCGGAGTCGCCCGGGCTCGGCGACGGGCTCGTCGTTCGGGCGGGCGAGGGCACGTCCTACAGCGTCATCCTCAGCTCGGCCACGACCGATCGGATCGTCGTCCACTTCCCCGGCGCGAACGACGACTTCTCGTCCGCTGAGATCGAGCCCGAGCACCTGCGCGGTGCCGAGCTGCTGCACGTCGGCTACCCGCCACTCATGCGCCGGCTGTGCGCCGACGACGGCGCGGAGCTGGAGCGGATCATGCGAGCCGCCGGGGAGGCGGGACTGGTCACCTCGCTGGACACGGCCGAGCCCGACCAGCGCATCGGAGAGGTGGACTGGCACCGTCTCCTCGCCCGCGTCCTGCCCCAGGTGGACATCTTCATGCCCAGTCTCGGCGAGATCGAGGCGATGCTGAGCACGCCCCGGCCGTGGGACGGGGTGAACCATCCGGACGTGGCCTGGGTCCGCCTGCTCGCCGAGTCCGTCCTGGAGCTGGGCGCCGGGATGGTCGGCCTCAAGCTCGGGCGGTTCGGGCTATACCTGCGCACGGCCGGGGTGGAGCGGATCGGAACGATCGCCGGGCGGCTGCCCGGTCTGGATGCCCAAGCCTGGTCGGACCGCGAGCTGTGGTCCCCCATCTTCGAGGTCCCGGTCAAAGGCACCACCGGCTCGGGCGACGCGACGATCGCCGGGTTCCTGGCGGCCCTGCTGGACCGGCGCGACCCTGTCCAGGCGCTCGACCTCGCCTGCGCCGTGGGCTCTTTGTGCGTGGAGGGCGACGACGCGCTGAGTGGCATCGGTGGCCGCGAGCAGGCCGAGGCGCGGGTGCGCTCTGCCGCTCCCCGACCCGCGCCGCCGCTCTCGAACGCCTGGGAGCCTGCAGGCTCGTCCGGCGTGTTCGCTGGGCCCGGGGACGGGCGTCTGGCGGCTTCGAAGGTACCGCAGAGCCATTGACATGCGCTCGCGAAGGCTAGTATCCCTACTATCTTCAGTTGTCGCGTAAGCGCAAGGGAGGCCTACGTCGTGGGCCTGCTCCGGCGGATGGAACAGACGAGGCAAGAGGCCGTCATTCAGAATGCCGGCCCGTCCCCGTCCGCACTCGTCCCGGTCGCGCCCGACGCGAGGCCGGCCTCGGGTGGGCCTCGCGAGGCCTTGCTGAACAACATCAAGCTTCGCATCCTCGACGATGTCATCGGCGGCGCCTCCTCGATCTTCGACGCCGACGGCGAGACCGACATGCGCACCAAGATCGAGGCGATCGTCGACCAGACCATCCGCGTAAGCGGGTTCGCCGGCACGCGCGCCGAGCGTTTCAACCTGATCGAGGACGTCGTCGCGGAGGCGACGGGCTTCGGGCCGCTCGAGCCGCTGCTGCACGACGAGTCGGTCACGGAAGTCATGGTCAACGGGCCGCACCAGGTGTACGTCGAGCGCAAGGGCAAGCTGCAGCTGACCGGCGTCACCTTCCGGAACGACGAGCACGTTCTGCACATCATCGACCGGATCATCGCCCCGCTCGGCCGCCGCATCGACGATTCGAGCCCCAGGGTAGACGCCCGCCTCCCCGACGGCTCGCGCGTCAACGCGATCATCGCGCCGCTATCGCTCGTGGGGCCGGTAATCACGATCCGGAAGTTCTCCGCCAAGCCCTACACGGTGCCGGATCTCATCAGCTTCGGGACGGCAACGGCCGAGATGTTCGAGTTCCTGCGGGCTTGCGTCGAGGCGCGCCTCAACATCTTCGTCTCCGGCGGCACCGGCTCGGGCAAGACGACGTTCCTCAACGTCCTCTCGTCATGCATCCCCGAGGAGCAGCGGATCGTCACGATCGAGGACGCCGCCGAGCTCCAGCTCAACCAGGAGCACGTCGTCACGCTGGAAGCGCGGCCTACGAACCTGGAGGGTGAGGGCGAGATCACGATCCGGGATCTGTTGCGCAACGCCCTGCACATGCGCCCGGACCGGATCATCGTTGGTGAGTGCCGAGGCGGCGAGGCTCTGGACATGATCCAGGCCATGACGGTGGGCCACGCCGGCTCGCTCTCCACCGGCCACGCGAACACCCCGGCGGACATGCTCCGCCGGCTCGAGACGATGATCCTCATGACCGGCTACGAGCTGCCGCTGCGGGCGATCCGCGAGCAGATCAGCTCGGGCGTGGACCTGATAGTCCATACCGGCCGTCTCAAGGATGGCTCCCGCAAGGTCCTGAACATCACCGAGATCTACGGGATAGAGGAGCAGGAGATCCTCATCCAGGACATCTTCGCGTTCGTGCAGACCGGCGTTCGCGACGGAAAGGTTGAAGGGGAGCTCAAGCCGACCGGAGTCCGGCCGACCTTCATGTGGAAGTTCGGGGAAGCTGGGATCCACCTGCCACCCGGGGAATATGGCATCCCTCCCGAAGACCCCAAGAAACCGGACAAAGTCCGCTACCGCAAGGGCAAGGCGAACGCGGGGGAGGGACTCCAGCCACTCGATGCATCGATCGCTTTCGGCCGGGTGCAAAGGGCCGGCGGCATGATCTATGTGTCGTCCATGGGGCCGGTCGACCCCGATACGGGGCTCATCGTCCCGGGAGGCATCAAGGAACAGACGGACCAGTGCCTGAAGAACCTCAAGGAGAGGCTCGAGGCGGAGGGAAGCTCGCTGAGCAAGGTCGTCTGGGCCAACTGGTCGCTGCGCGACCCGTCGGAATTCGACGCGTTCAACAAGGAGTGGCTGCGCTGGTTCAAGATCTCGCCGATGGGCCAGAGCACTCTGCTGCCGCCGCTCCAGCGGCGGGCGGGCTTCCGGGTCTTGCTCGGGGTGATCGCGGAGGCCTAGGGGCGGGCTGACGGCGAGCGGGCCGGGATCCGGCGGCCGGGAGACGGCAGGAGGCGCCGCGCCGGGGGTGGCGGCCCGGGACGGCGAACATGTCATCTGCTAACCCCGGTAGCACTGGCCGGACTCTCGGGGCCTCGAGGACGCCGTGGACACCAGAAGAGGACCAGGAATGAGCCTCGTCACGCTCGGGATGGCGCTCCGGAGACCCGCACACGGGGTTGACCCGGCCGTGAGCCGCGCCTAGTGCTACCCGCGTTAGCAGATGACAGGAAATCGGGCCGGGCGCTCGGGTCTTGATCGGGGTGATGGCCGAGGCCTAGGGAAGAGGCCACGGAAAGACCGCAGTCCGCCCGGGTTCCTTCGGGCTCACCCTCGAGCAGCTAAGCCTCAGCGAAGGCGGCACGGGCATCATGCCTTCGCCCAGAAGAGGATCGTCTTACATCACCCAGGAACGGACTGATATCATGTCGACCGTGATACGGACCCAGATATCGCTGACCGAAGCGCAGATGGAACGCCTCAAGCGCGAGGCCCGGCGGCGGCACACGTCAATCGCAGCCATCATCCGCGACGCCGTCGACGCCACCGTGACGGACGAAGACACCGATCGACTGGCCCGGCAGCGACGTGCTTTCGGCCTGGCCGGGGCGTTCTCGTCGGGACGGTCAGACGCATCCGATCGCCACGACGAGATCCTGGGCGAAGAGACACGCTGGTGAGCGTCTTCGTCGACACCAGCGCGGTCTACGCGCTTCTCGACGCCGGAGACTCGAATCACGAGCGCGCCCTTCGCGCCAGCGCCGACCTGCTTGGCGAAGAGCTGGTGACACACAGCTACGTTGTCGTGGAGCTGGTCTCGCTTGTTCGTCGCCGCCTCGGGGCTCACGCCGCTGCCCGCCTGATCGACGAGGTCCTGCCGGCCATCGAAGTCACGGACGTAGACGCGTCGCTGCGCTCTCGTGCCCTCGCAGCCTTCCGGGCCGCGACCGCCTCGGACGTCTCGCTGGTCGACCGCACCAGCTTCGAGTTCATGCGTCAGCGCGGGATCAGCCGAGCCTGGGCGATCGACTCCGACTTCGCCACGGAAGGCTTCGAACTCGAGGCATAGGCGACATCGCCGCCCAAATTCGCCAGTCGGGTCTTCTTCATCCTTGGCTCACGCGCCTGATCTGGATCGGCGGCGCAGCGCCGGTGTTTGCTAGGATCGTCGAGCGAACTGCTTCCGGGGTGCGCCTCGCTCAGGGCATGGCTTTGCGGTGACAACGCCGGCAGGAGATCTGAGATGAACGCGTGGCAGATGTCGATCTGGTGCTGGGTAATCTTCGTTGCCGGCATGATCCTGATGCTGCCGGCGCTGCTCGGCGGAGTGCAGGGGCTCGTTGTCGAGCAGGTCGTGACCTGGGCGGCGTTCGGGTACGCGATGTACCTGTCGATGGCGGTGATCCGTGGCGGCGACAAGCGCCTCGCCAGGAATGGTGTGCCCGGTACCGCGCGTGTCTTGTCGGCAGAACAGACGAACACGGTTGTGCAGGAAGGCGAGTTCACATGGAACGCGCCATACGTGTGGAAGTACGGCCTGGAAGTGACCGTCCCCGGTTGGCCTCCCTACAAGACCATGCTGTACATATGCGCCAGTCTCTCCGAGGGAGAGACGATTCCGGTGCGAGTCGCCAGGTTCAACCGTAAGCGCGTGACGATCGACCCCGTCGCATACAACCAGCAGTACGGCGAGAGAGTGCGCCAGTCCCCAAGCGCCAGCTCGCGAGGGAGCGACGATCTGGGCGAGGTTCTGGCAAGAACGCAGGTGCTCACGGCTCAGTTGAGCAGTGCGAAAGCCACAGCGGCGGAACCGGACGTCGCGGACGAGCTGACGAAGCTCGCCCGCCTGAGGGACCAGGGGATCCTCACCGATGCCGAGTTCGCCACGCAGAAGGCGAAGCTGCTTGCAAGGTGACGGGCGCGATGTGAGTCAGAACCGGGATCCCCGAGTCGACGCCTACATCGATGCTCTGCCCGAGTGGCAGCAGACCATCTGCCGTCGCGTCCGCGAGCTGGTGCTGGCCACCGATCCGGACGTCCAGGAAACGATCAAGCGCGCCGATCGGCCGTACTACGTCCTGGACGGCAACATCTGTGCACTTCTCGCGGCCCGGGACCACGTCAACATCTTCCTCTACGACGGCGCCATCGTCCCCGACCCCCAGGGCATCATCACTTCTGGCCACGCCAACAAGACCGCCCGCACCGTCGCCATCCGCCGCGGCGACCCGATCAATGCGCCGGCCCTGACGGCCATGTTCCGCCAGATCATCGCCAACAACCGCGCCGGCGGTTGGCGCAAGTTGAAGGAATAGGGGCAGTCGCCTCAGCCGTCGCCCGACTCGCGCCGCCCGCGCGCTTCTACTTCGCCGGGAGCCCAGCAGCCAGAATGCGCGCCAGCTTGTCGATCGAGACCGGATCGAGGGCCCGCGTCGCGGTGATCAGCTTGCGAAGCGACCGCGGCCACTCCAACCGAACGCCTCGGAAGGAATGAGGCGCGAAGAAGAGCGGCCATTCGGCATCGACGAAGCAGAGCACCGGCGTGACGGGCATGGTGAACCCTACGGAGGCGAGCAGCGTCTCGACGGCCTCCACCTGCCAGCCCATGTTGTCGGCGAGGCGCGAGCAGTCCCGACCGCGCACGTACAGGCGTTCGTCGGTTCGAAAGAGGCCGCCCTTATCCCGGATCCGGAGGTTGCCTTTGTGAGCCTTCGCATCGACGACGAAGACGCCGGCCGGAGCGATCACGAGATGGTCGATGTTTCCGCGCGTGCCGGGAACCCGCCGATCATTGAGTACGACGACGTCGGGGAGCCCTGCCAGCGCGTCTGCCAGTTCCGTCTCTCCATACGCTCCCCTCGCCCACGCGCGGGTGGATTGCGGCTCGTCGGTGATGGCAAGGAGGACACCGCCGAGGCGCCGCCCGAATCTGTCCTTGACTCGAGCCTCTCGCTTGGCGGAACTGCGGTCGTACACGCGTTGAGCCGAGGCGCCCGCGATTCCGAGATCGACCGGCGCTGTCGCAGCGGCATTGCGCTCGCCCGGGCATTCGATGCACCGCACCGTCCTGGACGCGGCGTGGTACATGGCTTGGATGCCCTGCGGCAGGAATGAGCCACAGACGACGCACTTCCCCGGGTAGCGGAGGCGCAGCTTCGTCAGCTCTGTTCCAGTCGGTTCCGGGTGGGGCACGATCACGCCCTCGTTGCAAGCCGGAAGGCAATCCCGACGAGTAGCCAGAAGACCGCAGTCACAATGGCTCCCGCCACGATGAAGCCGAAACCCCAGCCCAATCCCTGCACAAAGTGATATCCGAAGCCGGGAAGTTGATGACCCGGATCGAAGCGCGGAGGAGCGCCGGCAAATGCGACACCACAGCTGGAGCAGTAGTGATCATGCGTCGAGACGCGCCCTCCGCAGTTGCCACAGATCCTGGCCTCGCCGACCGGCACTCCACCCTGATCAGGTTGCGGCCATGAGTACTGGCTCATCTTCCCTCCATGCGAACGACGGGCGTGAACTAGGCCGCGGCCCAGTGTTCGGAGAGGACCTCGGCTTGTTCCAGGACGGTGATGGTGGCTTTGGCTTCTTTGTCGGGCGGGTAACCGTGCTGGCGGAGGATGTGTTTGACGTAGACACGGAGTTGGGCGCGGACGCGCTCGCGGACGGTCCAGTCGATCGTCACGCTCGCTTTGACCTTGGCAACCAACTCCCGGGCTATGTCGCGGAGACACTCGTCGCCTAGAACGGCGACGGCGGAGTCGTTCACGCCCAACGCGTCGTAGAAGGCGAGCTCGTCGTCGCTCAGGCCCAGTTGCTCGCCGCGAGCGTCGCGAGCGCGCAGGTCACGAGCCAGAGCGATGAGCTCCTCGATGACCTGGGCAGTCTCCACCGCACGGTTCTGGTAGCGGCGGACGGCTTCTTCGAGCATCTTCTCGAAGGAGCGCGCCTCGACGACATTCCGGCGGGACCGCGATTTGATCTCGCCCTTCAGCAGCTTGGCGAGCAGCTCGACGGCAAGGTTGCGCTCCGGCATCTCCTTGACTTCGGCGAGGAAGTCGTCAGAGAGGATGGAGATATCGGGCTTCTTGAGGCCGGCGGCGNNGAAGATGTCGATGATCTGGTCGGAAGCGACCGCACGAGACACGATCTGGCGGATGGCGTGGTCCAAGTCTTCGCGGTCATGCGGGCCGTGGACGGTGCCTTTGATCAGGACAGAGCGAACGGCCTGGAAGAAGGCGACGTCCTCGAGGATCGACATCGCTTCATCCGACGGCACGGCCAGGGCGAACGCCTTCGACAGCGAGCCGACGGCGTCGAGCAGGCGCTCCTTGCCGTTCGGGTGCCCTTCGTGATTCCTGAGCCCAAGAATGTGCTCCTGCGCCTTAGGCAGAACGGACACACGCTCGGCCGCGGATCCGCTGCAGAACGGACTCCAGTCGAAGCCATCGAAGAGCCCGAGGCAGACCTCGTACTCCCGCTGCATCGCATGGATAGCATCCTGCTGATTGAAGGTTGGCTTGCCCTTGCCGCCGCTCTCCGTGTAGACCGCCAGCGCCTTGCGCAGCTCGTCGGCCAGGCCTAGGTAGTCCACCACCAGGCCGCCCGGCTTGTCGCGGAAGACGCGGTTCACGCGCGCGATCGCCTGCATGAGGCCGTGGCCGTGCATGGGCTTGTCCACGTACATGGTGTGGAGGCTGGGGGCGTCGAAGCCCGTCAGCCACATGTCCCGGACGATGACGACGCGGAACAGATCCGCCGGGTCGCGGAAGCGGCGAGCCAGCGCCTCGCGCCGCGACTTGTTCCGGACGTGAGGCTGGAACTCCAGCGGGTCCGTCGCGTTGCCGGTCATGACCACCTTGATCGCGCCGGCGTCGTCGCCCTCCCCTGCCCACTCCGGCCGCAGGGCCACGATCTCGCGGTACAGCTCCACGCAGATCCGGCGGCTCATGCAGACCACCGTGGCCTTGCCGTCCATCGCTTCGAGCCGCTTCTCGAAATGGTCGACCAAATCGGCCGCGACCAGGCGAAGCCTCTTCTCCGAACCGACGCCGGCGGCCAGCTGC
>PMIP01000051.1 GCA_003158295.1 Chloroflexota bacterium
GGTGGCGGTCGTGGAGCAGGCGGGGGCGCGCGTGAGGACCGCTGGCCCATCGGCCCCGACCCACCCAGAGTAGCCCGGGGTGATGGCGGGCGGGGCGCCGCCGTACGCCATCGCGCCGCTCGAGGCCGTGACGATGACGGGCGCCGCCTTCACGCTGACCGTGCCATCGACGTATACGAACGTGTAGTTGGGAGCGATCGCCCCTGAGCAGCTCGTCTTGTAGGTTCCGACGCCGCTGGCGCTCGTGGCCGTGGTGGTGCAGACCGGTGCCGTGGTCAGGACCGAAGGGCCGTCGCCACCGACCCAGCCGGAGTAGGAAGGCGTGATCGTGGGGACGGTGCCGCCGTATGTGATCGAGCCCGACGACGCGGTCACCGTCACCGTCACAGTCACAGTCGGCCGGGTCACCTTCGTGGTCGCGTTGGAGCTGATCGGGCCGTATGTGTTGCCGTTGGCGTCGGTCCACCGCAGCGACGCCGTGTCGGTGAGATCGCCCGCAGGTTGGGCGGCCGGCACGGTGTAACTGGCGTGCGCGGTGCCGGTTGCGGCCGGGGCAAGAGCGGCGGGCGTGCCGCCCGTGGGGATGACAGTGCCGTCCGGCAGCGAGTCGGCCAGAGTTAGGCTCGCGGCCGACGCCGAGCCATTGTTGGAGAGAGCGAGATCGTATGTTGCGCTCTTGCCCGCATCGACGGTTGCCGGGCCGGTCTTGGCCAGAGAGAGGATCGGCACGGTCTCGGTGGTGGTGGCGGGAGCGGGAGCGGCGACACTCGCGCCGGCTGTCCCCACCTTGGCCGTGGCCGACGCGGTCAGGCTCTTTGCGTCGAGCGCCGCCAGGCGGGCGTGATAGGCGGCGCCGGTCTCAGATGCGCCCTTGGCGGCAGGCACGGGAACCGTATAGCTGGCCGTGGCGGTGGCGCTAGCGCCGGGGACAATGGAGGCGAGGGCTGCCGTCGTGGACTTGGTGAGGTTCCGGACCGTCCCGTCGGGCAGAGTGATGGCGACGCTCACGCTGGTGGCGCTGCCGGAGTTGTTCATCATCGTGAGCTGGCGGCAGAAGTTGACGCTAACGAGGGTTGCCTCGTTCGAGTCGGCGATGATGCCGCTGGTCGGCTCGGCGTGGAAGCTCTGGCGGATCGGCAGCGCCTCGGATCCCTTGAAGAGAGCCTTGGCCTGCGCCGGCGTGAGAGCGACCACCGCGGTGAACTCCCAGCGGGCGGTGGCGCTCGGACCGATGGAGGTGCCGCTGAGCGTGTCTGTGCCGGTCGGGTAGGTCACGCCCTTGGCTGGGACCGGAACGGCGCTGAAGGTCATGCCCGGCGCGGTCGGCGCCTTCTGGACCGGCATGTGTCCGGCGAGTTCTCCGGCAGCGGCGGCCAGCGGGGTCCACTTATCTTTGTCATTCCCGTGGCTATCCTGATCGCAGTCCCCGCAGCGGCCCTTTGGATCGCTCGAGACAACGTCATACCAGGCACCGATCGTGGCGGCCGTGCGGTTTGAGTTGCTGGCCTCGATCTCACCGGTGAGCGTCAGGTTCGAGCCGGTATTGGTGACTACCGCGCTGTATGTGAGCTTGTCACCGGGGATCGCGATCTGGCGGTCGACGGCAAGACTGAGGCTGATCGAAGGCGACAGTGTCGGAGAGCCGACGCTCGTCTCGAGTCGGAGGTTCTCGTTTCGCTCACGCGTGCCGCAGGCGAGGGCCTGCCCGGCGGTGCCAACGACGAGAACCAGGACCGCGGCGATAGCGACCGCCGTTGTCCGCAGACTGCGAATACCCATCGACCATCGGGCGCCGCCGGCGCCCCCTCCTCTGTCAGCCGCCTGACGGTGACGGCCCCCTGGCGCTCGAAGCGCCCCCTATCGGCTCGCACGTAGCACGCATGAGTCGAACCCGCATACCTTACCCGCTATGCAGGTCGCGTGAAGGACGAATCGGCAGCTGGGCCAACGCATGGGAGGTCGGGCCGAGCGTGTGCGAACAGCTTGGTTGCGGCTACGATCACCCGCGTGAGCCGGAACGTCGTCCCCGCTGGCGCCCTGATCTGCACGGAGGTGGGTGCAGATGGCGAAATGTGCGGCCTACCGGCGGACTGGGTCGCCCTCAAAGGCCCCATCGACTCAATGGTGGCTTCGCCTAGATGCATCGCCCATGCCGTGGCTGCGAGCCGGGACGGGTGCCGGATACGGCCTATGACTCCAGCTGAGTTCGCCGCCGGCAAATTGGCGATCTGACGCGCGTCAGGACCTTGCCCGGTTCAGGCCAACTTGAAGGCAAACCGAGCCCACAGGCATCTGACTCCGCGAACCCCGGGCATCTGACTCCGCGAAGCTCAAATCGCGGGCATCTGACTCCACCGGCCGCCCGAGCGGGAACCAGACTCTCAGCCCAGACGCTTCGACGGACTTCGTGGCGGTGGAAAGCCGTGCAAGTGCGCGAATTGAGGCCAAGAAGTGGCGCGCCCGGAGGGAGTCGGACACGCGTTAACAACCTATCGCATCCCGATCGAGGGCCGCGATGAGTGGCTGGCCGCCGCGAGGGTCAAGTCAGCATGATTGCCACGACCCTCCTCACGGTCGACCAGGTCCCGATCGACCAACTCCGCCCTGACCCGGCCAACCCACGGCGGATTTCCGACGAGGAGCTCGACGCCCTCGAACGAAGCCTCCGACAGTTCGGCTTCGTCCAGCCAGTGCTTGCGCGTAAGGAAGATGGAGTCGTCATCGGCGGCCACCAACGCCTCGTCGCGGCTCGACGGCTCGGCCTCAAGGCAGTCCCGGTGACCTACCTCGATCTGTCGGTCGAGCAAGCACGTCTGCTCAACCTGGCCCTCAACAGGATCTCGGGCTCCTGGGATGAGCAGCTCCTGGCACGTCTGATGGCTGATCTCCAGGCCAGCCCCGACGTCGATCTCGCGCTGTCCGGGTTCGGGGAGGACGAGATCGCCGATCTGCTCCGAAGCCTGGAGACCCGGGAGAAGAAGGAGCGAGCCGAGGACTTCGACCTCGACTCCGCGCTCGAAGACGCGACCCGTGCTCCTCGGACCAGGCCAGGCGATCTGTGGGCCCTCGGCGAGCATCGGCTCTTGTGCGGTGACGCGACCAAGCCAGAGGACGTCGAGCGGCTACTCGGGGGCACCAAGGCCTCAATGGCTTTCACCGACCCGCCGTACAACGTCAGCCTCGGCGACCACGGCGGCCAGCAGCGAGGCTCTCGAAGGAGAAGGATCGCCAACGACTCGATGGACCCGATCTCCTGGGAGGCCTTCGTCCGAGCCTGGTCCCGGACCCTTCTCTCTTGTGTGGATGGCGCCCTCTACGTCTGCATGTCGAGCAAGGAGCTGCCGCTGGTGTCCCGCGTTCTCGCCGAGGAGGGCGGCCACTGGAGCGACACGCTCATATGGCACAAGGATCGCTTCGTGCTCGGTCGTGCCGACTATCAGCGTGCGTACGAGCCGATCTGGTTCGGGTGGCGTGCAGGAGCAAGCCACCACTGGTGTGGTGATCGAGACCAGGACGACGTCTGGCAGATCGACCGACCAAGCGATGCGCCGCTCCACCCGACCATGAAGCCCCTGCCGTTGATGGAGCGCGCGATCGCCAACAGCTCGATGCCCGCTGATCTCGTGCTGGATCTGTTCGCTGGCTCGGGCTCGACCCTGATCTCCTGCGAGCGGACCGGCCGGCGCTGTGTCGCGCTCGAACTTGATCCCAGATATGCGGACGTGATCCTGGCTCGCTGGGAGCGGTTCAGCGGGTCGGTCGCGGAGCGGATCGATGGCTAGAAGCGTCCCGGCCACGAGTCCTTCTGCGCCATCAACCGGGTCGGAGTCGTCCACGGAGCCAACTCGCAGACGGCCGGCCAACACAAGGGCTGTGTCGGGCTCGAGCGCCAAGAGAACGGCAGTGCAAGAGCTCCTGCTAACAGCCCAGGAGCTGTTCGATCGCCCGACCGACACCAGGGCCGATCGTTGGGCATTCCGCTATCTGGAGTCCAGCCGCCGCCTAGGGCAGGTTCCGCAAGCGATGAGTCCGAACGAGCAACACAAGCTCGCAGAGGAGCAGGCCGACCTGCTGGTCGGGGTGATCTGGGCCGTCCTTGATGGTTTGGGACTCAGCGACGAGGAGTGGGAGAAGGGCCGGCTGATCGCCGAGAAGGCCCTGCAGGCGGTCGTCGAGGAAGGCTGGTCGCCGCGGTGAGCACCCGACACTATGGCGAGATCGTGGGCACCTCTCGGTATACCAGAGGTAAGCGATGGTAAACCGCGGCTGCACCTTCGAGATGCCCGACGGCCTGCTGTGCCGGGCTCCTGCCCTGCGAGGCAAGGCCGTCTGTTACTGGCACGACCCCGACAAGGCCGAGGAGGCGGCCGATTCCAGACGCATCGGCGGGCTCCACCGGCGCAAGGCCAAGAGCGTCGCCACCATCTACGACTTCTCTGGGCTGCGGACAGTGGAGAGTGCCCAGCGGCTGCTGGAGACGGCGGCGATCGAGACCCTGGCTCTGGAGAACTCGATCGCTCGCAACCGCGCCCTCATCAGCGCCGCAGCAGGGGCGGGCAAGCTCATCGAGGTCAGCGACCTAGCAGACAGACTCTCGGCCGTTGAGGCTGCGGTTGGCCCCAAGGCGAACTCCGACGATGTGGCCGCCTTCCCGGCCGAGCCGGACCGATGACCCTCAAGCGTCGCCTCGATGCGATTGAACCGTCCCTCACGCCGACCCAGCTCGTCCTGCGCTGGCTGGCCGAGGCGCATGCCTTTGGCGATATCGAGCCCTACGTGGCCTGCCTGCTTGCTCAGGACCCACCGGTGGCTCCATTGGATCGTCTGGCTCGGGAAGCGGTACGCGGGGCCAGGGCAGCCATGCGCGGCAAGCGACCCGAGCTGGTCGATGCCGCGGTCCGGAGCGCCCTGCGCGAGACGATCTTCCGCTTCGAGCTGGTCATGCGGATCAACGTAGTGGCACACGATCTTGTTGATCGTGAGGCGCTGATCGACGCCGCTCTCGGGGCCCATGTCGATCTTGTCACCAACAAGGAGAAGCGCGAGCCACGGGACGTCGAGTGGCTCGGGCAACTCCGCGACCTGCTCCTATCGCGGGTGGACGAGCTGCACGCGACCGGGAAGGCGCGGACTCTCGTCGAGGAGCGCTACCTAGATGGCCACGACGCCCTCTTCCCCGACCTCGTGAGAGCCTGGGAGGAGCAGGTCAAGGGCACGGAGCTGATCGCTGTCATGGCGGTCCGTCTGGCCGAGCTCGATGGTGTTCCTTCGGCGGCAGAGCCAGACCCGGAGGTGGTCTCCGATCGGACGACCGAACTCGTGGCCGATCTGGTCGAGCCGGCCAAGGCCGACGCAGTGGAGAAGCTCGGTGAGGGAAGGCAAGCGCTCGGCATCGCCTCCGGCTGGGTGCGGGCGAAGCTGGCACCTAAGGCGATCGCTGGTGGCGAGTCGGTCACGGTACAGGAGCTGTGATTGGCGTGCTGGCGAGCGCCCCGCGCACGCCGAACGGTCGGCCGGCGAACGGCAGCAATGTCGTGCGCCCGACACTAGACGCGAGGTGAGGGAGCGCACAGAATGAGCCCGGTTTCCGCAGCGGCGCGACGCGCCGGAGGATCTGCGGCTTCGGCGTCCCCGCCGTGGAATTCGTCACGTTGCAGCCAACGCAGGACTGTACGCATCTCACGGACTGCCATCCGAGCTTCGGCGTCGCTATCGACTGTGGAGGACTGTTCCACCATGAAACGTCGCGCTCTCGCGCTGTGCGCGAGCCTGTTGCTGCTGGGCCTGATGCCGGGGGCGACGCTGGCCGCCACGCCCCCTAGCAGTGCGGCCAATCTCGATCAATGGAACAACCCTGAGACCGGGCACTTCGACAGCGCCGGTTATCTTCTGGGCCAGACCTTCACGGTCGGCAAGACCGGAATGCTCAGTGGCGTCGGCTTGAACTTGTATGTGGGCGCGGCCCAGATCGTCACGGTGGACATCTACGCTCTCAATGCATCCGGGCTGCCCACCGGTTCATCGCTCGCAAGCACGCAAGCCAGCCTCTCAACCCTTGGAACTCGCTGGGTCCATTTCTCCTTCCCTGCGCCGCTCAGCGTCACCAAGAACGCGCAGTACGCGATCGTGTTCAACACGGGCGACTGGACGGCGGCAAACGGTTCCTCCGACACCTACGCCGGCGGCCAGGCATTGTGGCACAATGGCCCATGGGCTGCCCTTTCCGATCCTGCCGACTTCGCCTTCATGACGTTCGTGGACACGGCCACGGCCACGCTCGCCTGGGACAAGCCAAGCATCACCGCGGGTACGAGCACGCAGCTCACACTGACGGGAACGGTGACGTACACGTACGGCAGCGAGGCCGTTGGCTACTCCGCAGTGTTGGATAGTCTCCTGCCCAGCTGGTACGACCCCGCCACCATCGTTATCACCTGCGATTGGGCACCCGGCTGCACCCTCGCAGGCTTGGAGAGCGGATACATAATCGTCGGGGACCCCAGCGGCGCGGCCACGCTGACATTCACCCTGGTCGGTACGGCTAAGCCCCTTGCGGCTGATATCGGAACCCCGGGGACCGTATCCGACTGGGGGGGCTGCCTTCGCTATCCGCCGGCCCCGGACGTTCTGGTTAGCCCGAACCAATCCAGCCCGGGATGCGCTGAGAGCACGGCCAGCGTGCAGGTCGTAGCCGCTCCCGCACCAACGCCCTCACCGACGGCCGCACCGACGGCCGNNGCCGCACCGACGGCCGCACCGACGCCTACGCCCTCTCCGACCAAGTCCCCAACGCCTCCGCCCACCAGCACAGGCGTTGGGTCTGCCCCTGACAACACCGGCGGCACCATCTGGTTCCTGCCGTTGTCCCTGGTCGCCTTCTTCGGCGGCCTGCTGGTCCTCGTCGATCGGCGACGCCGGCGGATGTTCTAGCACTCTCCTGACATGCGCGGCCGAAAGGGCGGCCGTAATCGAAACCTGAACGACGACGGGGCTGCGATCGATCGCAGCCCCGTCTCGATTCATGCGCCGGGCAATCACGCCGGGCTCACCCAGAACCGTGGCCGGAGACGCTCGAGTCGGTCGGCCCACAACGGGGTTCGGACCGAAGTGCCGGACGCCCCGTCACCATGAAACCGTCGTGAGGGGCGTGGACTGATCGGCGGAGGTCGGAGGGCGAGCTTACGCGACGTCCCTTCCTCAGGCCGCCAGGGGCCTGTGAGACCGGGCGTGTGAGCCGGACGCCATCGAGTCGTGACCGTCAGAGCCGGGGAATCAGGAGGCGGCCATCGACCCAGCCTCGCCATCCGTTGACGGCTCTCACCTGAGTCCAGGCGCCGGCGCTCGACTCCACCACAAGCTCGAGTTGCTCCGCAAGCTGGACGACTGGAGGACGTGACGGATCGGGGGCATCCCAGGCGGCCATGCCCCCGGGGGGGGCGAGGTGTGTCGGCATCCAGACGAGGGGCACGACAGCGGGCGTTTGTACCGGTACAGTCGGCTGTGTTGGCGCAGGCTCAGGCACTTGCATTGGCGCGGCCGATTGGGCCGGCGCGACCCAAACCCGGACCGACTTGTCGCCGCCCGAAACGATCAGGTCGCCCTCTGCCGTGACGGCCACCGCGTTGACAGAGCCGGTGTGGCCCTCAAGGGTGCCCTCGAGGCGACCGCTCTTGAGGTCCCAAACACGCACCGTGTGGTCGAGACCGCCTGAGATAACCCGGTTGCCATCGTGGGTAACCGCCAGTGCCCACACGGACCTCTTGTTGCCCTCCAGGGTGGCGTCAGGGCGTACGCCAGCGAGGTCCCACACTCGCACTGGGGTGTCGAGCCAGCCCGAGACGATACTCGCGCCGTCCGGAGTAATTGCTACCGCCCAGACATAGCCGATGGGGCCCTTCCGGGCCAGTTCAATACGGCCGGAGGCGAGATTCCAGACACGCACCGTGTTGTCCCAGCTACCCGAGACGATACGGGCGCCGTCCGGGGTGATTGCTACCGCGCTTACCAGACCGGAGAAGCCCTTGAGGGTGCGCTCAGGGCGGCCACTATCGAGGTTCCAGACTCTCATCGCCTCGTCCTGACCACCCGAGACGATACGGGCGCCATCCGGCGTAATCGCCACCGCCAGTACTTCGTCGGTGTGGCCCTCCAGGATGCGGTCAGCGTCGGACATCCCCTGGACGTCTCCGGTTTCGGGGCTGGGAAGAACCTGCGGCGCATCCCGCTTCTCCGCCAGGACTGCCTTCAAGGCGGCCCCTGAGTTGATGCCTCCCACGAGTTGATCGGACGCATCCACCTGACCAGTTCCGATCAGCGGCTCTGAGGTGACGGCGCCGCCCCGGACAAACCTGGGCGAAGCGGCGATCTTCCCGAAGTCCTCGTTTCGCTCGAGAGCGGCCTCAATCTCATCGAATACCGCGGCATTGGCAATCTGGACGGCAATGCAATACACATTCCCGCTGTATGTGTCGCCTTCGAACAGGGTCGCCCCACGGATCTTCCCGATGTTCACGGCACGCCAAAAGGTCTTCCAGCAGAAGCCGCCGTAGTCCCCGCTGTCGATCTTGCCTATGTCGAATCGGATTCCCAAAGTGGGCACGCCTGGGATCATCGGACCAACCTCCTCAACGTATGTGCGCTTCCCTGAACGCTTTCACACATACCCGAACCACTTCGCCAGGCCCTTTCCCGTCCAGTAGGCAACCCACGGCAAGCCGATCAACGTCATTGCACAGAGGCCAATGACCAGCACCGTCCCCGTGCCCGAGTGCAACCTGTCCCTGAGCTCGCTTCCGTTGACCGCGGCCTGCAAAGGGATGATCACTGCGCCAATCGCAGCGAACTCCAGGGGCATGGACATGGTCGATATGGCGACCAATATGAGGCCGACCCACGCAATCCAGGCGACCGCTCCGGCCACAACGAGGACCGGGCCGCTGGGTGGCCCCATGTTGTGTCCGCCTTTGGTCCAGGCGGTTGGACGAGCATCTACCACGGCTGCGACAAGCGGTACGTACGGCGGCGGAACGGCCGGAGACGGGGGAACGGCGGCGGGCTGCGCGGCTTGTTGAGGCTGAACACTCGGAGGGGCCAGGTCAATAAGCCTGATGGGCTGATCGGAAGCGTGTATACCCACCTGGCTCTTGCCCCCAGCCGCACATGACTGGCGAAGCCAGGTCCACACGTCAGTGAACTGGGTCTGGCCCACCACCATGCCGGCACCGTACAGAAACACGTACGTCCCGTCCGCGTGTCCGCAGACAGTGAAACCTCGACGCATGGCTTCGGCAGTCACAGCGTCGGCTGTCTGCATCGGGACGCAGAGCCCAAACTCCAGGTTCGCGGTTACGCCAGCGAATCTGGCTACCTGCTCCGCCTGGACGGCAGGCGTCATGGATGACAGGTACCCGGCCAGCATCGTGCCAGGCGCTCCGGGCGCCACAGACATCCCATCCTCCGTTTGGGTCGGACCGTGCGAGTCCTATCGGATCTCCGCGCCCTCGGTATCCCCGACGAGTTGGTCCGCCCGTGGCGGCAACTCTTCAGATTGGAAGCCCATAGAACATCAGGGCGCTAGGCCCCTTCCTCTCATAATCTGCCATCGGCGCACGGAGGCTAGGGTGCCCCTGGCGTCCCCAGCAATTGGTCTTGGCTGAACACTAGGGCCCCGCCTTGCGACTCCTCGTACCCCTTCGGAGCACTCAAAAGAGACTAGACGCAAGGTATCAAGGCTGGGAATACGGGTGTTGACCTAATGGATGGGATCCCTTGGCGCCCAGAACAGGCATGCGGCGTCGCTAGCTCGCCCGTCCATCTCGGGCGCATGGTCCGACTCTATGGCTGAATAGATACGGGTCTGGCGAGTCCCGCCCGGCCGGTAGCGCCGACGCGATATGTCGTAGCGATCGATCGGATCTGTTTACGCGAGTAGCCCGGCCTGCCACCGTAGCCCAGTCCGAGCACAGCAACCGAGGAGACGCGTGGCCACTCCAATGGAGACCTTCCAGGCCGAGGCGCCGGATGTCGCATCCGCCTTCGACAGACTGATCGTCGCCCTGGTCGCCTCCGACGGGCTCGACGCCAGGACCAAGCAGATCGCATACATAGCCATCAAAGCCGCCCAGGGCGACGCCACGGCAGTGGCACTACACGTCCCGCTGGCCAAAGGATTGGGAGCGAGTCGCGCCGAAGTACGGGACGCCGTCTTGCTGTCGCTCACAACGTCGGGGCTCACCGGGGTCATGAAGTGCCTACCGGCCGCCCTCCAGGCCTACGACGCCGTCGATGGTGCCGCGTGAGTCGCCACGAGTACGTCGGCGCCTTGGAGGCGATGCTCGCCCGACCCCACGACCCGGCCGGCCTGGCGGACTACCTCGCCTCCAACTCTCGGCTTCCCGGACCTCGAGGCAACCTCGAGCTCGCCGCTGCCTTCGCGGATGCCATGGGCAGCTGCGCCGTGCAATCCGCCTGGCATCACGTGCTGGTCGTATGGGTTGCGATCCCCGCCGATGCCGCGCCAGCCAACGACCCGCGTGAGTTCCTGCCTTTCTGTGCTCTGTTCGCACTGGGGGCGACCTTTCCAGCGGCAGACGCATCCACTCGATCCGAGATCGCGGCGCTGCTCCGTACGACCGCAGGCGACCCGCGCTGGCGAATGCGCGAGGCGGTAGCGATGGGAATGCAGCGGATCGGCGAGGCGGATCGCTTGGCCCTTCGGACGCTGATCGAGAGCTGGCTGGGCGACGCGACGCTCCTGGAGCAACGGGCGATCGTCGCCGCACTCGCTCATCCACCGATCCTGGGCGATCGTCCGACCGTCTTGCTCTCGCTCGATATGAGCCGCTCTTTCGTCTCCGGTATCTGCTCCTTGACTCCCGAGATGCGCCGTACGCAAGAATTCCGAGTCCTCTCGAAGGGCCTCGAATACGCCGTCAGCGTGTTCGTGGCGGCCGCCCCGGTCGAAGGTTTCGCGCTGCTGCGCGAGTTTGCCTCCATCGACGACCGCGACGTGCGTCGCATCGTCCGATCGAACCTTGGCAAGTCCAGACTGAGCCGACCGCACCCGACACAGGTGGCCGAGATATTCCGGCTGATCGGCGGCTGACCCGTTCCCCGTCGACCCAAGCCGGTTCTACGCCCACTATGGCTGCGTCGTGCGCATTCACCCGGTAGGCAGCGAGGCTTTGCTGAACGGCGAACAAGACACCCGCGGCGAACAGAGCTTGCGAGCTTCACCTAGCGGGCTGAAACCAGCACTTTGGTGGCTCCGCCGGAGACTTCAATCACGTAGCGATCCGGTGCATCGGACGCGTCCGGCGACTGGATCGAAAGCCGTCCGGTCCCTTTGTACCTCTGTCCGTCTACGCTGACGTCACTCACACCGCCGTGTAGCTCTAGGCCGCAAGACACGCCGAGTGGCCTCTCGAGAGAGATACGACTGATGCCGCCGGTGATGCTAATCGGCACCACGCCCGTCGGCCGGGGAAGAAGCAGCTCCATCTTGGTTGCCCCGCCGCGCAACTCGAACGATTCGAGCCGCAGAGCCCGCAGGTCGGCACTCCACTGGGAGACCCCGCCGCGCAACTCGATCGACCACGGGACGTTGGCGTTGAGGACGATCTCGCCCCCATCCTTGCGCCAATGGGGCGAGGCAGAAGTGGTCTGGCCCGCGACCTTCGTTCGCCAGTCGAGCCAGGCGAAGTGCGGATAAGCGACCGTCACGACCCCGCCGCGGACCCTCATGCGAGGAACTGGCCCGGCGAAGTTGGCGCGATACAACTCAGTCAGCGTTGCATCGCCCCGGACCGTCATTCGAGGCGCGCCGGACAGGAAGACCAGCCGCCCGCTCGTCACGCCGCCCACCGGCGCCGAGTAGCTGCCGCCCGCGTTCGCTTCCTCGCTAGGAGCGCGCATCTTCGTCGTCTCGGCGAGAGCGACCTCGCTGCTGCGTCGCAGGAAGTCGACCAGTAGCTGCAGTTGACCCTGGTCGTAGCGCTCGATGACCTCGACCTCCGCGCTCGATATCGATGCGTGCAGCGCGCCGAGCTTGGCGTCGATCCCAGCCACCGGCTCGACAAAAACCCGTCGCCGGTCTACTGGATCAGGGACGCGCTTGACATAGTCGGCCTGCTCGAGCCGATCGACCATCCGGGTCGCCGAACCGGTCGTCAGGCCCGTCAGCTCGGCCAGCCGCCCCACTGTGAGCCGGCCTTCCAACTGGAGAACCTCCAGACATTCGACGTCTGTGCCGGCCAGACCGAGCCGCTCGGCGACCGCCTGGCTGAACAAGGTGGCCTGGCTGCTCTCCTTGCGTATGGCACTCAGGACTGCGGCTATCAGCGCCTGTCTCGAAGCGTCGATTGACATCGTTCATCCGCCCTGGCTATTCTCTGCTCTGCGCAGAGATATCATAGCGCAGCAAAGAGCCAGGGCAATGCACGGGCTCCGGGCGGCTCGATGGATCGGCAGAAACCGGAGCTGATCGGACGACATTCGGGGCCTGCCAGGCGACAGACCGGCGGCCCACGGCCCCACAGCAGCAATGAGAAGGAAGATCGATGGACCTCACAACTGGGCAGTTTGACACCCCCGGCACCGGCGCGGGCGCCTCGACGATCACCCCGTCTGGAGTGGCGCGATGAGCGGCGGCCCGAATCCCCAACCCATGATCGAGACCGTCGGGCTGCGGCGCACCTTCAAGGGCCGCGGCGGGGCAGTCGAAGCGGTCGCCGGCGTGGACCTGCGAGTCAGCGCGGGCGACATATTCGGCTTTCTGGGTCCCAACGGGGCCGGCAAGACCACGACCCTGCGTATCCTCGCCACGCTGCTTGCGCCCACGGCCGGCACCGCCCGTGTGGCCGGCTTTGACGTCGCCCGCCAGGCCCGCGAGGTCCGGACGCGAATCGGTTACGTGGCTCAGTCAGGCGGTTCCTCTCGGGAAGCCACCGGCCGCGAGGAGCTGGTCATCCAGGGTCGCCTCTTCGGTATGAGCAAGGCCAAGGCCACCGCTCGGGCCGCGGAGATCCTCGACGCCCTGGAACTGACTGACGCCGCCGACCGTACGTGCGCCACATACTCGGGCGGCATGCGACGGCGCCTGAACATCGGCATCGGCATGGTCCACCGGCCCGCGCTGCTCTTCCTCGACGAGCCCACGACCGGCCTGGATCCGCAGGCCCGTGCTCGGCTCTGGGACGAGATCCGCAAGTTGCGCGACACCGGAACGACCGTCTTCCTCACGACGCACTACCTCGAGGAGGCGGACGCGCTGTGCGACTGCCTGGCCATCATCGATCACGGCAAGATCGTGGCCGAGGGCTCGCCGAGCGAGCTCAAGCGCGAGATCGCCGGTGACGTTCTGACGATCGGGGTCAACGGTCGCGGTGACGAGGTCGTGCGTCTGTTGGCCGCCCAGCCGTTCGTCCGCGAGGCTGAGCTCCAGGATGGGCTCGTGCGCCTCTTCGTCGATCGAGGCGAAGAGGCGGTCCCGGCCGTTGTGCGCCTTCTCGACGCTAAGGGCTTCGCGCCAGCGACGGTGGACCTCCACCGATCTAGCCTCGACGACGTCTTCCTCAAGAAGACCGGCCGCTCGCTGCGCGAGACGGCGGCGTAGGAGAAGTGACCGATGCGAACCATTCGAGACACCTGGCTCATCTTCGAGCGCTCGCTCACGCTTAGCCTTCGGAATCCGGTGTGGGTGATCGCCGGAATCATCCAGCCGGTGCTCTACCTGCTGCTCTTCGGACCGCTGCTCGGCAACATCGCCAAGATGCCGGGCTTTCCGCCTGGCGGCGCCTTCAACGTGTTCGTGCCCGGGATCCTGGTTATGACCGCGCTCTTCGGCACGAGCTACGTCGGCTTCGGGCTATGTGACGAGATGCGCGAGGGTGTAGTGGAACGGATGCGTGTAACGCCGATGAGCCGCGTGGCCATGCTCCTCGGTCGTTCGCTCCGGGACGTGACGCTACTCGAGGCTCAGGCCGTGATCCTCGTGATACTTGCGATTCCCTTCGGCCTCGAGATCAACCTCGGCGGCGTGGCGGTGGC
>PMIP01000061.1 GCA_003158295.1 Chloroflexota bacterium
GATGAAGACGTTCTCCGGCGCCACCCCCGTCTCGACCGCCAGACGACCGTGCTGAACCAGCATCCGGAACTCACCGTGGATCGGGATGAAGTACTTGGGTCGCGTCAGCCCGAGCATCAGCTTGAGCTCTTCCTGGCTGGCATGGCCCGAGACGTGGGCGTGCTTGACCGCGTGGTAGTAGACGTTCGCTCCCGCCTTGAACAGGTTGTCGATAGTCCGCGCCACGTACTCCTCGTTGCCGGGGATGGGGCTGGCGCTGACGATGACGGTGTCCCCGGGCTGGATCTCCACGAAACGGTGGTCGCGGTTGGCCATGCGGGCCAGACCGGCCATCGGCTCGCCTTGAGAGCCCGTAGTGGCGATCACGATCTGCCCGGCCGGCATGGAGCCGATCTGGTCCTTGCCCACGACCTGCCCCGGCGGGAATGTCAGATAGCCCAGGTCCGTGGCGATGCGGAAGTTCTGTTCCATCGACCGTCCCACGACCGCCACCTTGCGCTCGAAGGTGTTGGCTGCGTCCAGGACCTGCTGGATGCGGGCGATGTTGCTGGCGAACGTGGCCACGATCACGCGGCCGTTCAGCGGCTCCATGATTTCGCGGAAGGTCTCGCCCACGGTGCGCTCGGACAGGGTGTAGCCCGGGTTCTCGGCGCGGGTCGAGTCGGAGAGGAGGCAGATGACGCCGTCCTCGCCGAGCCGGGACAGCATTGCGAAGTCGGACCTGCGGCCATCCACCGGCGTGTGGTCGAACTTGAAATCGCCCGTCGTCACGACGGTGCCGATGGGCGTGTGAAGAGCGATTCCCATCGCGTCGGGGATCGAGTGGCTGATCCGGAACGGCTCCACGCGGAACGGGCCGATCTCGAGGTTGTCCCCGGGGTCGAGCGGCAGCAGCGGATTGTGGTGGAGCTTGTGCTCCTTGATCTTGATGCCGAGCAGACCGCGGGCCAGCGTAGAGGCGTAGACGGGAACGTCCGGGAAGTACGGCAGGACGTAGGGCAGACCGCCGACATGGTCCTCGTGGGCGTGGGTGATCAGGAAGGCGCGGACCTTGTCCTTGTTCTCTCGGAGGTACGTGACGTCCGGTATGACGAGGTCGATACCGAACATCTCCTCGTCCGGGAACATGAGCCCGCAGTCGACCACGACTATGTCGTCGCCGTACTCGAAGACGTACATGTTCTTGCCGATCTCCCCCACGCCTCCGAGGGGGATGATGCGGAGCGGGATCTGGTTGTCAGGCATCGATGCTCGCGTGACGGGACCGTTCGCTTGTGTTCATCCTAGAAGAGGGGGAGCTGTGCTGTAGGGTCGGATTCGCCGGGGTCGCCTGGGGTGTCTGCGGGCTCGCTCGGCCGATCGTCGATCGCGTCACCAGGGGTACCCGGCGCGGCCGACGCAGATCCCTCGGCCCGCCCGGCTCGGGATTCGAGCAGGGCCGCGGGAACGCCGGTCATGTCGCGGAAGAGGGTCTCCTTGAGCGATCCCTGGTGGAGGGCCGCGGCCGGGTGATACATGGCGAACGTCAGGGCGCGGGGAGCGCCGGAGGTGGCGTCGGCCGGTCTGAACGTGCCGTGGACTTGCCCGATTCGAGCGCCGGGGCTGAAGCGAGCCATCGAGAACCTGCCGAGGGTCACCACCAGGGCCGGATCCAGCGCCTCCAGCTGACGTGTCAGGAACGGCGCGCAGGCGTCGATCTCGTCAGGCTCCGGGTCTCGGTTCTCCGGGGGCCGGCACTTGACGACGTTCGTGATGAAGACCTCCTGGCGCGACCAGCCTACGGATGCCAGGAGCTCAGTCAGTAGAGCGCCAGCCTGGCCTACGAAGGGACGCCCCTGCCGATCCTCGTTGAATCCCGGTCCCTCGCCCACGAAGATGACCTCCGTGGCAGCCGTGCCTTCTCCGGGCACGGCCAACGTCCGGGTCTGATGCAGCCGGCAGCGAGTGCAGACCGCCACCTCCGCCCCTATGACATCGAGCGCCGCCTGGCGCTCGGCGTCGGTCACGATGCTTCCCCTGCCCTGATGGGCGCGGGTCGTCGAGATCGGGCTTTCACCCAGTCGTGCTCCACGAGCACTTCGGCGATCTGCACCGCATTGGTCGCGGCGCCTTTGCGCAGGTTGTCGCTCACGACCCAGAAGGCCAGGCCTCGCTCCACCGACGGGTCTGTCCTGACCCGGCCGACATAGATCTCGTCCTTCCCGGCCGCCTGAACCGGCGTCGGATACAGATGCTCCGCCGGATCGTCCATCACCACGACGCCCGGGACGGAGGCGAATGCCCGCCTCGCTTCCTCGGGGGTCATCGGCCGGCTGGTCTCGACGTGGACCGCCTCGGAGTGGCTGACAAAGACCGGGACGCGAACGGCCGTACACGAGATCCGCAATTCCGGCAGGTGCAGGATCTTCCGGCTCTCCGTGACAACCTTCCATTCCTCTCGGCTGTAGCCGTTGTCCAGGAAGACGTCGATCTCGGGCAGGATGTTGAAGGCGATCGGGTGCGGGTAGACGCTCGCAACCTTCGCCTCCCCTGCGATGTGAGCTCTGATCTGCGTCTCCAGCTCGGCCAGAGCTTCCGCGCCGGTGCCGGAGACAGACTGGTACGTATCGACCACCACACGCTCGATCCCGACGCTGTCGCGAATGGCCATCAGCACCGGGACGAGCTGCATCGTGGAGCAGTTCGGGTTGGCAACGATCCCCTCGTGCCACTCCCCGTCCTCCGGGTTGACCTGGCTGACTATGAGTGGAACGGCCGGATCCATCCGCCACCCATTTGAGTTGTCGATGACCGTCGCGCCGCGGGCCGCCGCCTCGGGCGCGAGCTGGCGCGAGACGTCGCCGCCGGCCGAGAAGAGGGCGATGTCGACCCCTTCGAAGGACTCGGGAGTCGCCTCTCCGACCGTGAGAGTCCGCCCATCGGCGCTGACGGTCGATCCGGCCGACCGGCCGGAGGCCAGCAGCCGAAGCTCACCCACCGGGAAGCGGCGCTCGGCGAGGACCTGGATCATGGTTCTGCCGACCACGCCGGTCGCACCGACGACCGCGACGGTCAGTGGTTGGGGCTCTCGGGACATGGCTCCACTCAGGATGGTTCAGACAGCGGGCACCTCGGAAGTATACCAGCGCCCCGCTTGGCCACCCCCCGTGGATGCATACGGGGGCTGGTATGCAGCGCGATATGCAGTGCTTGAACGGGGGCCGATCGACATCCGGCCGGCCCCCGCGGTTGACGCTATTCGACGTCCACCCTGGCCAGATGGCGCTGCATGGCGGCCTTGCGCGAGAGATTGATCCGCCCCTGGCGGTCGATCTCCATCACGACGACCATCACCTCGTCGCCGACCGAGACCACGTCCTCCACCGTGGGCACGTGGTAGTCGGCGAGCTCGCCGATCCGGACCAGGCCTTCCTTGCCGGGCAGGATNNGTCGTCCTCGACGTTGATCTCGGTTCCGGTCTCCTCCTGGATCTTGCGGATCACGGAGCCGCCCTTGCCGATGATGTCGCGGATCTTCTCGGGGTTGATCTTGATCGTGATGATGCGCGGCGCGAAGCTGCTCATCTCCGACCGGCTGGTCGAGATCACGGCGTCCATCTTGTCCAGGATCGCCAGCCGGGCCTCGTGGGCCTTCTGCAAACCCTGGCGGATGATCGCCTCACTGATCCCCTTGACCTTGATGTCCATCTGCAGGGCCGTGACGCCCTCGCGGGTACCGGTGACCTTGAAGTCCATGTCGCCGAAGGCGTCTTCCTTGCCGAGGATGTCAGTCAGCACGACGAACTTGCCATCGGCCTCCGTGATGAGACCCATCGCGGCGCCGCCGACAGCCGCCTTGATCGGCACGCCGGCGTCCATCAGGGCCAGGCTCGAACCGCACGTGGAGGCCATCGAGGTTGAGCCGTTGGACGTCACGCACTCGCTGACGAGCCGGATGACGTACGGGAACTCTTCTTCGGAGGGCAGGACGGGCAGAAGGGCCCGTTCGGCGAGGTGGCCGTGGCCGATCTCACGCCGGCCGGGACCGCGCATCGGCTTGTTCTCGCCGGTGCTGTAGGGTGGCATGTTGTAGTGGTGGAGGTACCGCTTCTCGGTCTCCGGGCTGATCGTGTCAATGCGCTGGACATCGGAGGAGGGACCGAGAGTGGCCACGGTCAACGCCTGCGTCTGGCCTCGGGTGAAGAGTCCGGAGCCGTGGGCGCGCGGCAGAACGCCGACCTCCACGGTGATGGGCCGGATCTCGTCTACGCCGCGGCCGTCCATGCGGATCCCCTCGTCGAGGACCATGTTGCGGACGGTCTTCTTCTGGACGAGCTGGAACAGACCCTTGCTGACGCGGACCTGGCGGCGAGCCGCTTCGAGCAGGCCGGCCGGATCCTCGCCTTCCTTGCGGTTGGCACGGATCGAGATGCCGATCCCGTCCATCAGGTTCTGGATGCGGTTCGGGAGGTCCTCCGCGAACTTGGCCAGGATGGCAGCGGTCGTCTCGGCGTCGGCCAGGCCGCGGTGAGCGGTCTCGACGGCGATGCCGAAGAACTTGGCGATGTCGCCCAGCTTGTAGGACTCGAGGTCCGGGTAGCCCTCGCGGGCGATCACGAGTGTGTCGAAGTAACCGCCCTCGATGAACTTCCCGTTCTCACCCAGGGCCATGTCCAGGAAGCCGACGTCGAAGCCCACGTTGTGGCCCACGACAGGGGCGCCGGCGACGAAAGCGAGCAGCTTCTCGGCCGCTTCCTTTGCCACCGGAGCGCCGGCGACTTCGGCGTTGGTGATGCCGTGCATCTGTGCGCCGAAGATGTCGCGGCCCGGGTTCACGAACGTGGAGAAGCGATCGACGATCTTGCCGTCGCGGACGCGAACGGCGCCGATCTCGATCAGGTCCGCGACTTTGGGATCGCGGCCGGTCGTCTCGGTGTCGATGACGACGAACTCGGAGCCGCGTTCGCCGACCTTCTTGACGAACTCCAGGACGGAGCCGGTGCCGGGCTCGAGGAAGCCCAGAACCTTGGGCTTGCCGACGGCAGCCCGCATCTCTTCCTGGATGTCGATGAGCGGCTGGAGGGCGCGGTGGCCGAAGAGGATGGCNNGCGCCGGCCTCGACCATCATGATGGCGTCGCGCGTTCCGGAAACGATGAGGTCGATGTCGGAGCGCTCGAGATCGCTGATCGTGGGATCGACCACGAACTCGCCGTCGATGCGACCGATGCGGACGGCGCCGATTGGCCCAAGGAACGGGATCGAACTGATCGTCAGAGCGCACGAGGCGGCAAACGTGCCGAGGACGTCGGTCTGGTTCTCCTGGTCCGTCGATAGGACCGTGATCACAAGCTGGATATCGTCCTTGTAGCCCTCGGGGAAGAGCGGCCGAATCGGTCGGTCCGTCAGCCGGCATGCCAGGATGGCCTGCTCGGACGGGCGCGACTCGCGCTTGATGAAGCCGCCCGGGATCTTGCCGGCGGCATACATGCGCTCCTCGAACTCCACGGTGAGCGGGAAGAAGTCCAGCCCGGGGCGGGGATCGGAGCGGTTTGCGGTGCCAAGCACCATGGTGTCGCCGAAGCGGACGGTAACGGCGCCGCCCGCGAGCAAGGCCATCCTGCCGGTTTCGATGGTCAGGGTGCGGCCGGCGAATTGCGTCTCGAATGTCTGAGACACGGGTCTGTTTCCTCCTGAGCTAGGAGGAAGAATGTGTCCTTGCCTCGCCTGGGCGAGCCGGGCGCGAAAAGTGCCTTGACGAGGCCTCAGCCTCGCGTCTAGGGCAGTTGCGCGCTAGCGGCGCAGACCGAGCCGTGCGATGACGGCCCGATAGCGAGCGTTGTCCTTCTTGATCAGGTATGCAAGAAGGCGGCGTCGCTGTCCGACGAGCTTGAGGAGGCCGCGGCGGGACTGGTTGTCCTTCGGGAAGCTTCGCAGGTGCTCCGTGAGCTCCTTGATCCTTTCGGTCAGGAGCGCGATCTGCACTTCTGCTGAGCCTGTGTCGCCATCCTTGACGGCGTACTCCGAGATCACCTGTTCCTTCGTCTCCCGCGCGAGCGGCACACGATCCTCCGAATAGCTCTGTGTGACTGTGGTCTTCTAACTCTCTAAATGCCTGGCGGATGGTAGCAGGGTTCGCACGGCTATGCCAATTCGTGAGCGAGCCGGCCCCTCGTGGAGTGGTGCGCCACCTGGCCACACACACTCGGCGCGGAGCGGCCGAGACTACGACCGGGGTCCGTCGGTTGCATCCAGGACGACCCGAACCTGGCCGTCGGGCGCGTCCTCACTCATGCTCAGGGAGACTGTGCCGTCGGTGACGACGGCCGTGCCGCCCGTGGCTGCCGGGACCGCCTGGCGGCCCAGAGCCCAACCGGGCCCTACGAGAACCTGGTAGGTCCCGTTCGGCGGCAGGCAGACCGGCACGCCGAAGGCGACTTGACGGCCGGCTACGCCCGCGGCGCCGTCCGTCTGGCGACCCGTCAAGCTCAGCGGCCTGCCCAGCAGGCGGCGGGCTCCCAACAGGTCGCCGGCCGAGACGCGACGCCGGATCTCCGAGCTGCGGACCTGTTCGCCGTCGAGCAGGTAGGAGCTGACGATCGTTACCGCGAATCCCACCCGGGCACCGAGTTCAGCGAGCGCCTCGGGGGTCCCCCGACGCTCGAAGCCGAAGGCCGCGTCCGGCGTCATCGCGAACCCGGCCAGATCCACGTGACTCGCGATCCGGGCGACGAACTCGTCGTAGGTCGTGATCCGGAGCGCATGGTCGAAGTGCTGCACCACCGCGACTTCGATACCGGCCGCTTCCAGGCGAACGAGTCGCTCGTCCGGGTCGCACAGGAGCGGCGGAGCCAGGCCCTCGATGACCTCTTCGGGATGGGCGTCGAAGGTGACGATCGCGGGTCGGGCGCCCGCTCTTGCGGCTGCCTTGCGCAGCTCCCTCAGGAGGTACAGGTGGCCGCGATGAAGACCGTCGAATACACCTACGGCCAGGTAGAGCCGGCCCAGGTCCGGCGTCAGGTGGTCGATCCCCGGAACCACGCTCATGCGGTTTCCGGCACGAACCATGCGCAGCGGCCGCTCGCCTGTCCGGGCGGAGGGAGACTCGGCGGTCTCGGTCTCGGCTGTGGAGCGATCGCCACCTTCGGGCCCAACGAATATCTTCTCCGGCACGAGCCTGCCGCTCCTCCACGAGCCGATCCCTATGAGGTTCTGCCGCTCGTCCAGGATCCTGAGGCGGTCGTTCTGCTCGGCATGCGGCCGTTTTGCCGGCTTGATCTGCTGCCCGCGCACAACGGCTACCTTCTCGGCTTCGTCCAGGGCGACCGTGGCGATCCCTTCCAGGCCGGCGTCGATGGGGAGGAGGAGCCCGGCGAGCGCCGCGGGCCCCTGGGCGGCCGCGCCCCGGATCTCATCGAGTGCGTGCGCGGCCGCCAGACTGAACGGCCCGCTCGCGGTCCGCGTCAACGCCCCGAGGTAGGCACCACAGCCCAGCCGTTCCCCAAGGTCGCGGGCGAGCGAGCGGACGTAGGTCCCGGCGCTGCACTCGACCTCCAGGACGGCCGTCGGCCGATCCGGATCAGTGGCGTCCCACTCGACAAGCTCCAGCCGGTGGATCGTGACCGCCCGTGGCTGGAGATTGGGAGGCTTCCCCTCCCTGGCGAGTTGGTAGGCCCGCCTGCCGCCGACCTTGAGGGCGCTGTATGCCGGCGGCCGCTGCTGGATAGGCCCGCGGAACTCGCCCAGCGCCGATTCGACGGCCTCGCGCGTGGGAGCGGCCCCCGTGCCGCGCACGAGCTCGCCGTCGCGATCGTCCGTCTCCGACGTGGATCCGAAGCAGACCGTGGTCCGGTATGCCTTCGCATCGCCCATGTGGTACTCGACAACCCGTGTGGCCAGACCCAGGAAGACCGGCAGGACGCCTGAGGCGAAAGGGTCGAGAGTCCCGCCGTGACCCACCCGGCGCGTCCCCGTCAGGCGACGGACGAGGGCCACGACGTCGTGCGAAGTGAAGCCCGGATCCTTCGCGACTATCAGGATCCCGTCCATGCCGCGTGGGCGATCCGACACTGGCTAGCGCTCCACCGCCGCGACGAGCTCGGCCGCCCGAGCCAGAACCGCCCGGCGTGCCTCTTCGAGCGGCAGCTGCAGAGTTGCGCCGGCCGCCCGAGCATGCCCGCCCCCGCCGAACGAGCCGGTCAGAACGGTCGCGTCCACGCCGCCGTCACGCGTTCGGACGCTGACCCGGGTGGCGCCGTCGCCCTCCTTGAAGAGGATCGAAGCCTCGGAGGTCTCCGACTGGCCCAGGAGGTCGACCAGGCCCTCGGATTCGGCTGGATCCGCTCCGCTTGCCGCGAGATCGGCGAGCTCGAGCGTCGACCAGACCAGCCGGCCATCCAGGTCCGACTCCATGCGCGCCAGAACTCGTCCGAAGAGGCAGAGCTGCGTGTTCGGCTTGCTACGGTAGAGGCGCCTTGCGATCTCGCTGAGGGGCGCGCCGGCCTCGCGGAGCGCCGCGGCAACGACCAGGGTGCGCGGGGTTACGTTGGGGTGCTGGAAGTTGCCGGTGTCCATGACCACGCCGCCGGCCAGTGCCGCTGCCAACATGCCGTCCCCGGCGGTCAGCGGCACGCCCAGGCGCCGGGCCAGCAACGTGACCATCTCGCAGGTGGCCGAGCTCGCCGGATCGACCCAGTCCACCTCTCCGAAGTGCCGATTCGATATGTGGTGATCGATGTCGAGGATCGGGACGCGCCCGAACAGTTCGGCGTGGGTCTGCAGAACCGGCCCGGCCCGCTCGAGCTCGCCGCAATCGCCGACGACGATCAGGTCGTAGTCGATCGCCGGATCGGGCTGCCGGCGGAACCTCTCCATTCCGGCCAGAAAGGCGTACATCGCCGGAACGGGATCGGCGCACACGGGCGTTGCCACTCCCCCACCCGCTTCGACGAGCAGACTGATCGCCAGGGCCGAGCCGAGCGCATCCGCCTCCGGGTTCTCGTGGCAGACCGCCAGAACCCGGCGCGCGGACCGCAGCCGCTGAACCACGGCTTCTGGGACGGCCGTGGCATAGGCGGACAGGTCCACGCTCGGATCGAGTCGGCTCAACGGGGTCTCCGCGTGGACGAACCCTTGGCCGGCCGGGCGCCCGGACCCGGGCCGCCCCTGCCCCGCTCAGAACCGCGATCGGATCCGCGCTCCGGACCACGATCCGGCCGCCAGGGTCGCTTCTTCCGTGGGGTCGGCCCGGCCGGAGGTACGGCCTCCTCGGGCTGAACGTCGCCTTCGTGGGGCAGCCTCGGCACGGGAGTGGGCAGCGACTCTCCGGTCGTGCCGACGTCCTCCGGTATTCGGCCAGCCTCCAGGTCGTTGATGATCTGGAGGACGCGAGTCCCACGCACGAGGGAGTCGTCCAGCCGGACATCCAGTTCGGGAATCCGGCGCAGCTGGATCTTCCGGCCCAGGCCCCGGCGGATGTACGGCATGGCCCGTCTCAGCCCCGCGAGCGCCTCCTTCCGTCGCTCGTCCGAGCCGATGACGCTGACCCAGACGCGGGCATGGGAGAGGTCGGGGGCGGTCTCGACCTTGGTAACGGTGACGAAGCCGATGCCCGGGTCGGTCACCTCGCGCTCCAGCGCTTGACCGATCTCCTGGCGCAGGAGCTCGTCGATTCTCTGCGTTCGCTGTGTCATCGAGGCTGGCCTCTCCGGCTCAACCGGCCGCCCGGCTCACCATTTGCTGAGTGAAGCACTCGATGATGTCACCTTCGATCAAGTCGTTGGAGCCGGCCAGGCCGATTCCGCATTCGAAGGTGGTCGCGACTTCGCGGACATCGTCTCGGAAGCGTCGCAGAGACTCGATCCTGTCGGTCAGGACGACCTTGCCGCCCCTCCAGACGCGGGCCCCGCCGCCACGGACTATGCGACCGTCGGTGACGTAGCAACCGGCGATGACCGCGACCTTGCCGACCTTGAAGATCTGCCGGACCTCCGCCCGGCCCTCGACAGTCTCGACCTGTTCGGGCTCGAGCATGCCGCGCAGGGCCGCCGAGATGTCGTCGGTCAGCTTGTAGATGATGTCGTACTGGCGGACGTCCACCTTCTCCGACTCGGCCGCCCGGCGGGCGGTCTCCGTCACCTTCGTGCTGAAGGCCACGACGATTGCGTCGGAAGCGGCGGCCAGCATGATGTCGTTGTCTGTGACGTCGCCGGCTGCCTCATGCAGCACGTTGATCCGGACCTCGTCCGTCGAGAGCTGCTGCAGGGCGTGGGTGATGGCGCCCAGCGAGCCCGAAACGTCGGTCTTGAGGATGATCCGGAGTTCCTTGGTCTGCCCGGCCTGGATCTGGGCGTAGAGATCCTCGAGGGTGGCTCGGCCACTCCCCTCGGAGCGGGCCGCGGTCGCGCTACGACGCTCCTCCACCATGGCCCGAGCGATCTTCTCGTCGGCGACGACGCGCAAGATGTCGCCGGCCTGCGGGACGTCCGCCAGACCGAGGACCACCGCCGGGCTCGACGGGCCGGCCTTGGAGATTCGTTTGCCGAGACCGTTCTCCAGCGCGCGAACCTTGCCGTAGGTCTCGCCGACGACGATGACGTCGCCGACCCGGAGTGTCCCCGTCGAAACCAGGGCAGTCGCCACCGGCCCGCGCCCCTTGTCCAACTCCGCCTCGACGATCGTCCCGATTGCGGGCCGCTTGGGATTGGCCTTGAGCTCCAGGAGGTCCGCCACGAGGATGATCATCTCGAGCAGCTCATCGAGGCCCGTCCGCGCCTTCGCGGAGACCGCCACCATCGGGACGTCGCCGCCGTACTCCTCGACGACGACCCCGGCCTCGGCCAGGCCGTTCTTAACCCGGTCCGGGTTGGCGTCCGGCTTGTCGATCTTGTTGAGAGCGATGACGATCGGCACCTTGGCGGCACGGGCGTGGTCGATCGCCTCGAGGGTCTGCGGCATGACGCCGTCGTCCGCGGCGACGACGACCACGGCGATGTCCGTGACTTTTGCGCCGCGGGCACGCATGGCCGTGAAGGCCTCGTGGCCCGGAGTGTCCAGGAAAACGATGTGGCGACCGTCTTTGACCACTTCACTCGCGCCGATGTGCTGAGTGATGCCGCCGCGCTCACCGGCCGCGACCTTGGTCGTGCGGATGGCGTCGAGAAGCGAGGTCTTGCCATGGTCGACGTGACCCATGACGGTCACGATCGGAGCGCGCGGCTGGAGGAGCGACGGGTCGTCCTCCTCGAACAGCTGCTCCTTGGTGGCGGCGCTGACCGGGGCCGTCTCGGCGGCTGCGCCGTCTGCTCCGGCAGTTGAACCTGCCGCGACCGTCTCCGCGACTTCGTAGCCAAGTTCCTCCGCCACCAGCGAGGCGGTCTCTCGATCGATCCCCTGGTTGATGTTGGCGAAGATGCCGCTCTTGATCAGCTCGCGAATCACGTCGGCGGGGTTGACGCCGAGCATATCGGCGAGGTCCTTGACGGTGACGCTCGACGGCAGCTCGATCGGCCCGCGCTCACGCGGATCACCGACCGGCGCCACTCCCGGTACTCCGTTGTCGCGGCGCGGTGGCTTGCGAGGTCCACGCCGGCCCCTCGTGCCGCTCCTACTCTTTGCCACCGCTATCTCCTTCTTCGATCCTCGCCGGCGGGCTCGACGGCGGGACTTCGCTCGCCTCCCCGGTCAGTTCGGCCCGGAGCTCGGCCGGGATGGGCACCCCGAGCGCACGCTCCAGCGAGCCTCTGTCAAACGCCACCCTGCGGCACTCTTCACTGTTGCAGATATAGGCGCCACGGCCGTCCATCTTGCCCGTCGGATCCACGACGACCCGGCCGTCCGGCGTCCGCACCACCCGCCGCAGGTCGCGCTTCTGCCGCGCCGTCCGACAGACGACGCATGACCTGGTCGGAAACCGCCGTGGGGGCGCGCCGCGGGCTACGGGGATACCTCCCCGTCGCCGGCCGGCTCGGCCTTTCGGCGCTTGGGCTTGGCCGGTGCTGCTGATGTCGTCTCGGCCGTTGGGCCGGCAGCGGACTCGGCCTCGGCGGCCGGCTCGGCCGGCACGGCCTTGCGTCGCTTGGGCTTCGCCGGCGCTTCCGGCGTCGTTTCGGCCGGTTGAGCAGCTACCGGCTCCGTCTCCGGTACGACCGTCGACTCTGGAGCTTCGGCCCCGGCCGTCGCCTCAGCTGAGCCGGCGGTAGCGGCCGTCTCGGCCGATCTACCCTCCGCCTCCGCCTCCGCCTTGGCCGCTTCGGCGACCGAGACGTCACTGCGAATATCGATCCGCCAGCCGGTCAGCTTGGCCGCGAGCCGGGCGTTCTGGCCTTCGCGTCCGATCGCCAGCGACAGCATTCGCTCGGGCACGACGACGTTGGCGATGCGGTGCTCCTCGTCGATCCGGACCTCGATGACCTGGGCCGGGCTCAGAGCCTTGGCCACGAAGGTCGAGGCATCCTCGGACCATTCGATCACGTCTATCTTCTCGCCGCCCAGCTCAGCCACGACTGCCTGAACGCGCGCACCGCGCTGTCCGACGGTGGCACCGACGGGGTCGAGACCGGGCTGGCGGGACGCGACCGCTACCTTGGAACGGCTGCCGGCCTCGCGCGCGATGGCCTTGATCTCGACCGTTCCGGCGTGAACTTCCGGTACTTCCAGCTCGAACAGGCGCCGCAGGAAGCCCTTATGGGTCCGGCTGACGTAGATCTGTGGCCCTTTCGCGCTGCGGCGAACCTCGAGGACATATGCCTTGACGTTCTGGCCGATGCGGTAGTGCTCGAGGGGCGACTGTTCGGTCGTAGCCAGGATTGCCTCGGCCTTGCCCACGTCCAGCACGATGGCCCGAGGCTCGACTCGAGAGACAGTCCCGGTTATGAGTTCGCCCTCGCGACTCGCGTACTGGTCGAAGACGACGTTGCGCTCCGCCTCGTGAAGCCGCTGCAGCACAACCTGCTTAGCGGTCTGGGCGTGGATGCGACCGAAGGCTTCCTGGTCCAGCTGTTCGGTCTCGACCAGATCGCCGATCTCCGCCCCGGCCTGGTAGGCCTGGGCCTCGGCGACGGTCATCTGGGTCAGGGGATCGTCGATTTCTTCGACCACCAGGCGTGCCCGAAAGACGCGGACCTTGCCCGACTCGGCGTCGATACGGACTTGGATGTCCTCGTCGCCGGCGACGCGCCTGTAGGCGGACTGGATCGCCTCTTCCACGGTCCGAACGAGCTGCTCACGCGAGACGCCCTTCTCTGCGTTGAGCTGCAGGAGGGCGCCGACGAAATCTCGACTCACTGCGCGCCTCCCGTTCGTACGTTCGATCCTGGATTGGCCACCCGATTACCAACCGGTCAACAAAAGACGTGGGGGTCACCCACGTCACGAGCGGCCGGTAGATTACTGAGAGTATACACATCGCCCCCGGACCATCCAATGGTGGGTCGGAGGCGAGTGAGTCCGGTCGGCCAATCCAAGCCGGGCGCGCCGACCGGTCGGAAGACCGCGGTGTCAGCCGCAGGGAGTCGTCTCGTCGGCCAGGATGTAGCCGCTGGAGCTGACGATTTCGAAGTGGGCGTCCGGCGTTGAGCTGGTCCGGAGGTCCGGCCTCACGATCTGGCAGGCGATACTCTCGGCCTGGCTCTCGTAGCCGGCGGTCAGGTGGATCGTGAATATCGTCGCGCCGTTGTTCCAGTTGAAGTCGACGCTGGTGGCACGCGGTCCGAGATCCTGGGTCAGCTTCAGTTCCGTTCCCACGATCGGGCCTATGAGCCAGGCGCATCCTCCAACGAGCACGACCAGCAGTCCCACTACGATCAGGGCCGCGATCAGGCAACCGTGGCCCTTCCGCCGGGGCGGAGCGCCCCAGCCGGGCTGCCCCCAGCCGGGGTATCCCTGGGGCGGCGGCCCGCCCCAGCCCGGCTGCGCACCGGGTGGCGGGGGTGGCGGAGCACCCCAACCGGGCTGGGCACCGGGTGGCGGCCCGCCCCAGCCCGGCTGCGCACCGGGTGGCGGGGGTGGCGGAGCACCCCAACCGGGCTGGGCCGGAGGTGGAGCGCCCCATCCGGGCTGAGCTTCGGGCGAAGGCGGAGTGCCCCAGCCTTGCTGGACCTGAGGTAGCGGCGCGGCCCAGCCGGGCTGATCTTCCGGCCGTGTCCCCGGCTGACCAGGCGGCTGCTCGCCCGAGCCGTGCGGCGCGTTCGGATCTTCAGGCGACGTCATCGACCCCTCCAGTGACGCATGGATGTTCGACGAGACAGATAGGAGTCTCGTCTCCCGCCGGCGACGCCGTCAAGGGATACGTTCGGCCCGCTGACGCGGTCCCGGAACCCGCCTCGTGGCAACGTGCATGCGAGAGCAAGAGCGCAACCACCCCATCCGAGTGCGATCTTGCCGGCAGCGAGCGGCAGAACCGTCGGTTGCCCAGCCGCTCGCCCGGCGGGGCGCTCAGCCCGGCGACACGAGGATGTATATGTCCGCGAACTGCTCGCTGTCGCCGAACGACGCTGCCAGGCGGTAGTTGGCCCGCATGAAGTCGCGAAGAGGAGCGACCGTGTCAGGCCCACCGGCGCCGGGCCCGGAAGCTGCAGGACGGAACAACGGTGTCGTCGACGACCCCTCGACGATGATCCTGGGCGGCGAAGCCTGCCATCTCCGGAGAAGTCCCTCCGTCTGGTCGGCCGTCCAGTATCTGACCGCCACGATCGGGAAGTTGTTGACAACTCGGTCGGCGGGCGACCGGTCCGCGCCCAGGTACAGCGCCGCATCGCCGCCCCACACGAACATCGTCGCCGAGTCAGGGGTTTCCGAGCGGATCCACGCCTCGGTCGAGTTGACGAGGCGTTCCTTCGTATCCGCCTGGCTCAGGACAAGAGCGTTCAGCCGGATCGTCGCGCTGGCGGAGATCAGCACGCAGATAACCGCCGCAGCGACGAGCCCGAAGGCAGACCGGCGAACGCTCGGCTTTGGAGACCGGATCCATGCGCCCAGCTTCTCTACACCCAGACTCGCGAGCAGGACCAGAGGCGGCGCGATGAGGATCAGGAAATGCAGGAAGAGCCGGCCCTGGTAGACGATGTAGGTCGCGTACGTCGCCGCCCACGCGAGACACGCCCAATCGACGCGGTCACCCGAACGCGGCCGCCGCATCAGCGTCGCCGCCGCCACGCCGGTCGGAACGGCGAAACAGCACAGGAGCAGAAGCGCGAGGGGCAGCAGCAACAGCAGCTGCCCGCCCCACTCCTTGTCGGCGAGATTGAAGACGACGATCTGATCCACCGCGTCCCCGACGGCGCCGCCCGCGAGGAGCCAGCCGAGGACCGCGAGGGGGAGAGGCAGGGCGCCCGCCAGCAGGGCCGCCGCCCGCCCGACCAGGGTTCGGAACTGCCCACCGCTCCAGACCGCCGCAAGACCCAGACACGCTGCGGCGGGGAGGCACTGCAGAGAGATCAGGCAAGCGCAGCCGAGCAGGCAACCGACCGCCGCCGTGGTCGTCCGCTTCGGCGGCCAGACGGCGATCCCACACAGGGCGGCCACGAGCGGCAGCACGGCAAACGACTCGGTGAGTCCGCCGCCCAACGCGACCGGACTGCTGGCGATGGCGACGCCGGCCACCAGGCTCCAGGCCCACGACTTGGCCGACGAGAGACGTCGGCGCAGCAGATAGTCGATGAGCAAGACCGATGCGCCCGCGAAGACGGCCGTGAGGAGCCACGCGACCAGCCACGGGTCCAGCCAGGGAAGCACAGTCTGACCGAGCGCATTGAGCAAGTAGGAGCCCGGCGGTTTGCTGTCCCACAGGTCCCGATAGGGCATGACTCCGTCACGGATCCGCGACCCCGCCAGCACGAAGATAGCCGCGTCGGTGGGCGGGCCAAGCCCGATGCCCGGCCACAGGAGGATCGTGGTGGTGGTGACGAAGGACAGCGGGCGCAGGAGGCTGAGTACCCTCCCGATCGGGGCCGGCCGATTCCTCACGGGTTTGACCTGAGCCGCCCGCTGGCCGGCCATTCCGGCCCGGCGCTGGCCGCATCCACGCTCCGAACGGCGCTGGCGTTCGAGGCCGGTCCGCCCTCAATCACTCGACTTGGCCTCCCCTACTCTCCAATCGCTGGCAATGGCCGCTCAAGTCTACCGACCGGAGGCGTCAGTAGGCTCGCGCGAACAGCACCCGCCGCTCGGACGGAGCGCCGCACGCGATGCACTTCCCCTTCTCATCGGGCGAGTCGAACGGGATGCAGCGGATCGTGGCGCCGGTCTCGTCATTGACCTGCTTCTCGCACTTGCCGTCGCCACACCAGGGTGCCAGGAAGAAGCCGCCTTCCGCGTCCAGCCCGTCTTTGAGCTGCTGATACGTGTCCACCTGGTGGGTGTTCGCGTCGCGGAAGTCGAGGGCCCGCCTGAACAGCTCGCCCTGGTACGCGGCCAGTCGAGCCGGCAATTCGGCCGCCAATCGATCGAGGGGGACGGCCTCTTTGGAGCGATCCACCCGCTTCACGACCATGGCCTGGCCCGCGGCCACGTCACGGGGCCCGATCTCGAGCCGGAAAGGCACGCCGCGCAGCTCCCAGTGGTTGTACTTGAAGCCGGGCGACTCCTCGCGCCAATCGACGTGCACGCGGACGGCCCTTCCTTCGGGCGTCTCCGAAAGGGCGGCCCGGAGCCGATCGATCGCCGCGGCGACCGCGGCCTTCTCCTCGTCCTTGCGGTAGATCGGCACGACAACAACCTGCGTCGGCGCCACGTTGGGCGGCAGCACAAGGCCGGAGTCGTCTCCGTGGGCCATGATGGTGGCCCCGACCATGCGGGTCGAGAACCCCCACGAGGTTCCATAGGGGTTCTTGCGGATGTTGTCGCGATCCAGGAACTCGATCCCGGCCGCCCTGGCGAAGTTCTGGCCCAGCATGTGGCTCGTGCCGGCCTGCAGCGCCTTGCGATCGCGCATCATGGCCTCGATGGCCCAGGTCCAGTCGGCCCCGGGGAACTTCTCTCCCTCGGTCTTGCGGCCCTTGATGACCGGGATCGCCAGCCAGTCCTCCGAGACGATGCGGTAGCACTCGAGGCCGGTCGCCACCTCCTCGGCCGCTTCCTGCTCGGTGGCGTGGAAGGTGTGAGCCTCCTGCCACAAGAACTCCGTCGTCCGAAGAAAGAGGCGCGTCCGCAACTCCCACCGCACGACGTTGTTCCAGAGGTTCATCAGCAGCGGCAGGTCGCGGTAGGACTGAATCCAATCCTTCACGCTGTCGGCGATGATGGCTTCGCTGGTGGGCCGGATGGCAAGCCACTCGTCCAGGGCCTTGCCGCCGGCGTGCGTCACCCAGGCGACCTGCGGGTTGAACCCCTCGACGTGCTCTGCTTCCTTCTCCAGCAGCGACTTGGGCACGAAGAGCGGGAAGTAGACGTTGCTGTGGCCGGTGGCCTTGATATGGCGGTCGAGCTCCGCCTGCATCGACTCCCACATGGCATAGCCGTACGGCCGGATGATCATGCAGCCTCGAACCGGGGAGTAGTCGGCCAGCTCCGCTTTCAGGACCACGTCGTTGTACCAGCCGGGGAAATCCTCGGACTGGCGGGCGATGCTGGTGACGAAACCCTCGCTGGGCACAACTCCTCCTCCGACGGATCGAACGCGGCCGATTTCGCGCAATCGTACCGCCTGAGGGCACCACTGCATGCGGAGCGAGCCGTCTTCTCGGCCGCCCGGATCTCGCGGCGGCGCGGGCGACAGGCCCGGAGGTCACCAGGGAAATCGTCGCGTCAGGCGCGCCCTCCGAACCGTGGCGCGCCCCCGGGCCGTACTACCTATGGGCGGGGCCACCCGGTCGCGCAAAGGATTGGAGATCGGATGTCCGAGCTCAGGACACGTATGACATGGGCCCGCGCTCACATCTGGTGGCTCGCCCTCGTTGCTCTGCCTCTTGTCGCGGCGGCCTGCAACAACGGCGGTGGGGGCACCGCTACTAGCCGCCCTACCGCCCTATCGAATCGCCGCGGCCCCCGGCGCCGGGAAACGGCGTTGCACGTACGAGTCGAGGATCGCCTTGAACTCGTCCACTATGTGGTCGCCGCGCAGCGTTCGGTCCAGTGCGCCGTCGATGAAGACCGGCGCCACCGGCTCCTCGAACGTGCCCGGCAGGCTGATCCCGATGTCGGCGTGCTTGGACTCGCCGGGGCCGTTGACGACGCAGCCCATGACCGCCACACGCAACTCCTCAACCCCGGGGTGCGCCTCTCGCCAGAGGGGCATCTGCTCCCGCAGATACGATTGGACGTCGCGTGCCAGCTCCTGGAAGTAGGTGCTCGTGGTGCGGCCGCAGCCCGGGCACGACGAAACCTGGGGCATGAACGACCGCAGGCCGAGCGACTGAAGGACCTGCTGCGCCACCGCAACTTCTTCCGTCCGGTCCCCGCCCGGCTCCGGCGTGATCGAGACCCGAATCGTGTCGCCGATCCCCTCGGCCAGGAGCAGCGAGAGGCCGGCCGACGAAGCGACGATACCCTTCATCCCCATCCCCGCCTCGGTGAGGCCCAGGTGGAGCGCGTAGTCGCCGCGGGTCGCCATCCGACGGTAAACCTCAACGAGATCCCGCACGCCGGAGACCTTGGCCGACAGGATTATCCGATCGTGTCCCAGGCCGGCCATCTCCGCCAGCTCGGCCGAACGCAGGGCGCTCTCGACCATCGCTTCGATCATGACGTCGCGCGCCTCCTTAGGCTGCGGCAGGCGCGCGTTCGCGTCCATCAGCTCGGCCAGGACCGCCTGGTCCAGCGAGCCCCAGTTGACGCCGATCCGGACCGGCTTGCCGTTGTCGACCGCGACACGGACGATCGCCTCGAAGTGGTCGTCGTGGTGGCGGCCGGAGCCGACGTTACCGGGGTTGATGCGGTACTTCGCGAGGGCTCGCGCCGTCTCCGGATAGTCGGCCAGAAGCTTGTGGCCGTTGTAGTGGAAGTCGCCGACGATCGGCGCGGAGACTCCCAGCCCGCGGACCTTGCGCACGATCTCCGGAACCGCGGCCGCGGCCGCCTCGGTGTTGACAGTGATACGCACGAGCTCCGACCCGGCATGGGCCAGCTGCGCAACCTGGAGCGCCGTGGCGTCCGCATCCGCCGTGTCGGTATTGGTCATCGACTGGACGACGATCGGATGGCCGCCGCCGACCATCACCCCGCCCACATTGACGGCCGCCGAGCGGCGTCGCGGCCCGAAGGCCTCACCACCCATGACTACTGGCCGGCGCGCACTATGTCGAAGAAGCTCACCCAGGCGATGAATGCCATCAGCAGCCCGAAGCCGATCAGATTGGTCGCGATCTCGAGCGCCCCAACGCCACGCATGCCGAAGACCCGCTTCACCACCATGATCAGGACCTTGCCGCCGTCAAGAGGCGGAAACGGCAGGATGTTGATGAGGGCCAGGTTCGCCGACAGGATGCCCGCCAGCAGCAGGAGAAGCATCGGAGCATCGTTCTGGGAGAGCACGTGGCCAACATCCGCGGCTATCCCTACCGGTCCGGCGACGCCGGACGGTCCCTGGGTCGGATTGGTGGCGATCTGTTTGCCTACGTCTCCGAGCGCCACCAGCACAAGGGTGAGCGCTTTGCCGGTACCGCCGATCGAAGTCTGAATCGCATCGACCGGATTGCCCGCCGTGTACGCAAACGAGAAGCCCATGCTGACGCCCAGAGACCCGGAGTGCTGGTCATCGGGAACTCGCAGGTGGACCGTGACCGAGCGTTCTTCACCAGCGCTGTTCGCGACGACCATCGTCACAGTCTGGCCCGCGTGCGAGAGAAGGTCCGATCTCCAACCCCCGAACGGATCGGAGCCGAAATCCAGGAGCGAGTGGGTCCGGCCGTCGATCGAGACCAGGGTGTCGCCTGCGTTGATGCCAGCCGCCTGCGCGGGTGTCGCCCCGTCCGCCGCGAAGCCGGCCACCACCGGCTGGACCATGGGATTGAAGATCCACGCCACCGCGAACAACAGAAGGACTGCGGTCAGGAGATTCATGCCGACGCCCGCGACCATGATCAGTAGCTGCCGCGACAGCGGCGCGTTGCTGAGAGACCGCGGGTCCTCGGAGTCGGTCTCCTCGCCTTCGAGACGGACGAAGCCGCCGATCGGCAGCCAGTTGAGCGTGTATTCGGTCTCGTGATCGTGCCCCAGGACCTTCGCCTTGGGCGGGAAGCCGATCCCGAACTCCAGGACCCGGACCCCCGTCAGCCGGGCCATGATGAAGTGCCCCAGCTCGTGAACCAGGACCAGGCCAACGAGGATGAACAGCAGAACGGGAACCGCCCTGACCCAGAAGAGGACTCCGTCCAGGCTCATCGGTAGGCCTCCGCGAAAGCTCGAACCTCGGCATCCAGCGCGACGAGCCCTTCCAGGGACGGCGCCGCGAGACCCGCCTGCCCGAAGCGCTCGACCGAAGCGCCGAGCAGTCGGGCTATGCCGTTGAAATCGAGGCTACCGTCCAGGAACCGGGCCACGGCGACCTCATCGGCGGAGATAAGGGCCGCACTTGCTCGAGGACCGGCGAGACCGGCCTCACGGGCGATCCGAAGGGCGGGGAATCGCCCCTCGTCGGGGGCCTCGAACTCCAGCCGGCCGGAGGCGATCAGGTCCACGGCCGCCGCGGGTGACGGTCGTCGCCCCGGATACGTCAGGGCGTATTGGATGGGGAGTCGCATGTCGGGTGTCCCAAGCTGTGCCTTCAACGAGCCGTCCACGAACTGAACCGCCGAGTGGACGACACTCTGCCGGTGGATGATCACTGAGATCGCCGACAGCGGAACATCGTACAGCCAGTGCGCTTCGATGACCTCCAGCCCCTTGTTGGCCAGAGTTGCGGAGTCAACGGTTATCTTCGCGCCCATCGTCCAGGTCGGGTGGCGAAGAGCCCGCTCAGGCGTCACCGTCGCGAGGTCCGCGACGGACGAGTCAAGGAATGGCCCACCGGAGGCGGTTAGCAGCAAGCGCTCGATGGCGGTGTAGTCCTCGCCGACCAGACACTGCCAGATGGCGGAGTGCTCCGAGTCGATGGGGCGGAGCCATCCCAACGGACTCGCCATTGGGTCATGAACGCCTCCCGTCGTGGCGGCTGCTTCCGCTGCCAGGCGCCGGGCGACCGGCATGACGAGATGCCCGCCGGCCACGAGCGTTTCCTTGTTTGCGGTGGCCACGACCTTGCCGGCCCCCAGCGCGGCCAGCACGGAGCCGAGCGCGACCAACCCGCCCGTCGCGACGATCACGAGGTCCACGTCCGGACGCGTGGCGAGTTCTCGCAGTGCGTCCGGCCCGCCGGTGAGTTCCGTATCCGGCGGCAGATCCAGGCGGGCCGCCGCTTCCGCGTTCGCCAGAGCGACGACGGCCGGTCGCAGGAGGCGCGCCTGCTCTTCGAGGACCTTCCCTTGCGAGCCTGTGGCCAGCGCGACCACCCGGAACGAGTCCGAGTGCCGGGCCAGGACGTCGACCGCCTGGCGGCCGATCGAACCGCCCGAGCCGAGAAGCGCGACCCGCGTTACCCGATCCGGAAGGCCTGCATTCTTCTGCCCCGCCCCGGCCGCCATTCAGCGCACCAGCGCCGTGACGAATATCGCGGCGACCGGCGCCGCGAACAGAAACGAGTCGACGCGATCCAGCATGCCGCCATGCCCGGGTATCAGCCCGCCGGAATCCTTCGCCCCGGCCGCCCGCTTGAGCATTGATTCGGCCAGGTCTCCGGCCTGCGCCGCGACCCCGACCAGCGGACCGAGCACGAGCCCCATGAGCGGCGGCTGGCCGAGCTGCCAGAGCCCGGCAACCGCAACGGCTGTGACCGCCACCAGTCCCCCGAAGAGGCCCCAGTAGCTCTTCGACGGCGAGACATGGACCAGGAACTTGCGTTTTCCGAGAGCGATTCCCAGGCAGTAGGCGCCCGTGTCGAAGGCCCAGACGAGCAGGATGACCAACAGGATCCAGGCGCGCTCAGCGCCGAGCTGGGAAACCGCAGTCGAAGCCGCCACAGGCCCTGTGACCTGGATCCATTGGCCCACGGCGCCCAGCTGGCCGGATGGGGCCGATCCCGCAAATGGCGGCGCCACCTGGCCGAGCCGAACCAGCGCGCCGAGCATCCCCACGTACGTCGCGACGAAGGCCGTCCCGACCCACGCCCCGAGGCCGACCTTCGTGTCTCTCTCCGCCAACGCCGCCACTCCGGCCACTACAAGGACCCCGGCCACGAGCAGGTCCGCGTAGGTACGCAGTTGGGTCGTGGCGGCCATGTCCGCGGCCACGGCAAGCGCCCCGGCAACACCCAGGGCGGGGATGGCGGGGTATCCAGCGGCGCGTACCAGCCGGACCGCCTCCCAGGCCGCGACGGCAACGAAGACGGCGATCAAAGCCGCGAACCAGGGCTCACCCAGGGCGAGCACGATCAGCAGAGGCGGAACGAAGACCGCCGCGCTCAGGGCCCGCTGCCGGATCATCCGCCGCTCCTAGCGGCCGAATCGGCGCTGGCGGCTCGCATACTCCACGAGCGCGGCGTCGAAGGCCCCTGGGCCGAAGTCCGGCCAGAGAATCGGGCTGAAGCAGAACTCCGCGTAGGCCGCCTGCCAGATCAGGAAGTTGGAGAGCCGCTCGTCACCGCCGGTTCGGATCACGATGTCCGGGTCCGGGAGGCCGGCCGTGTACAGGGCACCGGCGACAACGTCCTCGTCTATCTCCTCGGGCCGCAGCCCCCTTTCCGCCAGGACGCGGGCCGCGTCGACCAGCTCGGTTCGACCCGAGTAGTTGAAGGCGATGTT
>PMIP01000089.1 GCA_003158295.1 Chloroflexota bacterium
GGCCCGATCGTGCCGGGTGGTTTGGGCGTGCCCGCCCTGCCGGACGGGACGCGGCTGCCGCGTGCTACGACCGACGCCCTGCGCAACGGCATCGTCAACGGCCAGTTCGCCGACGCCTGGCGTGTGACCGACTCGACCACCCTCTTCGACTACGACACGGGCAAGTCGACCGCTTCCTACACTATCAAGCCCTACCCGAAGGACCCGAAGTTCGGCGCGCTGAGCGACCTGTCGGCCGACCAGACGACGGCCGGCAACTCGGCTTGTACGACCATCACCGATCAGGACCTCCACGACGAATGTGTCTTCGACGTGGGCGTCACCGGCGCCGCCGGCTTCGCCGACGGTTACAAGGCCACGCAAGCGCTCTACGACAGCGGCATCGTGACTCCAACCGGATCGCCACAGCCCCAGAGTTCCGTGACTGCGCCCCCCGGCAAAGTCACCGGGGCAGTGGCGGTGACGCAGGTGGCAGGAGTCTCCGGCGCCGTCGTCGGGCCGGACGGCAAGCTCTACTTCTCGGTCGGCCTGGGCGGCGGCAAGTCTGCCCTGCTCGAGGTCGATCCGACGACCGGGACCATCGTCCACCAGGTCGACGTTCCCAAGACGACCACGCTCCACATAGCCGCAGGTTCAGTTTGGGCGCCGGGACTCATCGTCGACTCAAGCGCCAACAACTGCAGTGCCACTCGCTTCGATGCCCAGACACTGGCCCTTCAGGGGACGATTCCGATTGCCTGCACTTCGTCCGGCCCGACGATCGCCTCCGACGGCCAGGCGATCTGGTACGAGGACGACAGCAAGAGGGACTTCGCCACGGGCAAAGGTGCCGTCCTGATCCGGCTTGATCCCTCGACCAACCAGCCGGGGACGACGGTCCAGCTACCGTTCGTCGGCGGTTCTTGGCTCGACTCGCAGGGTGCGCTTTTCCAGTACAGCGCTGATGCAGGCTTGTATCGCCTCACGACCGGTAGCACGACGATGGAACCGCTTGGAAAGCCACAAGGGCGCGTGTTTGCGGCCGGAACGGGCTTCTGGGTGCAAAACGACTCGGACCAAACGGCCATGTACTACACCAACGCCAACAGTCCCGACGCGACTGTGGCGACCGGCGGCACGCTTGAGGCCGGTGACGCTTCGGCCGCATACGTGGAGAAGTCGGGCCAGGACGGGGTCTCGTCGCTGTGGCGCTATCCCGCAGACGGCTCGGCACCGACGCAGATGGGTGCCGCGCCAATGGTGGACTCCAACGCCCTTTCCTACGTCTTCGACCCGCGGCCGCTTCCAGCCGTGAACGGAGTAGTCAAGTACTGGGTGATCGCCTCGGGCAATGCGACTACCACCACTCTCTACCTGCAATGGATGCCGCTGCACTGACCTCCGGCGGCCGCGAGTCGGGCCGGCGCTGGCCGAGAATCGGCGGTAAGGCCGACCCATCGAGGACCTGCCGTACCAGGGTTAGTCCAGACTCGACCAAACGTAGCTCGGTATGTTCGCGACCGGGATCAGCAACGATGGCGACGGTGTGTCGGCCCTAAGCCTCTCGCCCCGACCATTCGAGTAGGTCGCGGTCTACCCTCAGTGTTCCGCCGCCGGTCGGGAGTCCGCCGTCCGCGGTCGTGGCCGTCGCGCTACTTGAGCAGATCGGCGTAGTACGCGCGGGTCTGACTGCCACTGGAGACAATCGTCACGAGCCGGCCGGCGCCGATGCTGAACGACGGCACTGCGCCGTGCTCCCCTGTCGCCGTGATGATCAACTTTGAGCCCGTGTCGCGCCATGTCCTGCCGTCAGTCGTGATCCACATCTCGTTCTGCACGTTCAGGGCAATCGCGACTCTGCCGTCGCTGCCGATGGTCCACGGATCGTACGATTCCACGGGCGGCCCGGTGGCGGCCGTCCAGGTGGCACCATCAGAAGACCAGTAAAGGCCCTGCGAATCCCCCACCAATACCCCGCCCACCGCTACCACTCCCCCGGGTGCGATCCCCAGAGGGACCCACGAGCGGCCGTCACTCGACCTCCAGGTGTGGGCACCGTCGCCGGCGATGAATCCATCCTGCCACGGCGTCACTGAGATGATCCCTCCAGAGGGACCACTCAGGGACGACCCAGGTTGCCATGTCTTGCCGTGATCCGCCGAATACAGAACCTCGCCCCCCTGGCCGGCCGCGATGAGGTTTCCACCGGAATATGCGACGTTCACAAGCACCCCTGTTTGAGAGGGCTGGATCGTCGCCTTTCGCCACGTCACTCCGTCGTCCGATTGCCAGGCGGCTGCGGTAGCTGTCACCGTCTCGGTGCAGTAGCTGTCCATTCCGCCGACCGCCACGAGCCCTCCGTTGCCGTCCTCGGCGAGCGACGTGATGAATGCGCAATCCTGCTTTCCCTTGCCGTTGAATTGGGTCTCGTCGGCAATCGGGCGCCAGGTGGTGCCGTCATCGGACTCCCAGAGCAGCGAGCCGCTGAGCCGGTTGAAGACGTTGTAGAAGTGGCCGTTCGCGTAAGACATGGTGTTCGTGTCCCAGGGCTGGGCCGACACCTTCGGCACCGTTGCCTGCTTGAAGGTGATTGGTCCTGGCTTGAGCGACGGGCCCGGCAAAAGCGTGGCCGAAGGCGTCGGCTGGATCGATGGTTGGGAAGGTGCGGGCGATTCGACGGCCTGCCAGGCGATGGTTCCCAGGGCGGAGCGCACCAACCCGCCGCCGTCGAGTTGTTCGCCGAGCACCACGAGCTCGGAGTCGAAGACTGCGAGGGCCGCCGGCAGGACTCCCGGCGACCCGGAGCCTGCCACGCGCCACGTCCGGCCGGCGTCCGTCGACACCCACGTGACGACGGGGGCCGAGGCCGGCAACGTCACACGGTCCTGCGGTCGATAGCCGAGCGCGACGAGGGCGCTCCCGATCTGCGTCACCACCGCGGGCTCACAGGAGACCTCGCACCCGAACGCAGGGCTCGGTTCGTCGATCGTAGACCGCGACCACGTGCGGCCATCCTCCGATGTCCAGGCCGATGGTGGCCCGCCGTCCCCGTCGTGCCCGAGGGCCACGATCACGCCATCCGAGACGAGCAGCGTGGTCGGATAGAAGGTACCGAACTCTCCCACTGGTTCCGTACTCGCCGGCTCCGCTCTCACCCACGTTCGTCCGTCGTCCGAATGCCAGGCCTCCGCCGTCGGTGAAAGGATTTCGAACCCGCCGGCGCCGCCGCCGATGAGCGCCGGGCCGCTCCAACCCGTGTTCTGTTCCCCCGGCAGCGCGGCCCGGGTCCAGGTCAGCCCATCGGTCGAGTACCAGGCGTAGCGTCTCGCCTGCTGCAGCTCTGGCACCTGTCCAGTTACGACGGCCATCCCGCCTGCGGTCGCAATCGTCAGGAACATGGGCGGTTGCGACTGATCCACGGTGATGCGCGTCCAACTCACGCCGTCCGGTGAGTGCCAGAGCGTCTCGTCATTCCGATCCGGCTCCTCGAGCACGAGGAGCGCGTAGAGTCCGCCCCGGCCGTCGGGCGCCGCGCTGGAGTTGTACGACCCGCCTGGCGAGAAGGTGTCCGGCTTCGTGATCAGAGTCCACGTCACGGCGTCCGTCGACGACCATACCGCCGCCCTCTGATCCGTACCGACCCCGGCAGCGACGTTGACGTCTCCGAGGGCGAAGAGCTTGTCGCCGATCGGAATGACTGCACGCACTCGGACCGCTCCTACCGGAAGCGTTCCGACTCCGTGCCACGTGATGCCCCCGATGGTGGCCGTCGGTGCGGGCACGCCGGTGGCGATCGGCGACGACGCGCGGCTGGACGAAGTCGTCGCGTCAGGTGACGACGAGGGGCTCGGCGACGGCGTCTGGCCGAGGGAGATGACCAGGCCGGCTGCGAGGACAACGCAGGCGGCGAGGCCGACATACAGCGTCACCCTCTTCTTCGTCCCCATGACCCCATCATATCGGCTGCCTCCCTCACCCCGCGTTCCTCAACGCCAGCGCCATCCTCGGCGGCACGATAATTCGCTGCACGGGAATTGCGAGCGCCACTCCTCTCGCACCGAAGAAACCCAGCACATCCCGTGAACCACGGGGCGAGATCGCTAGCGCGTCATGCGGAGCGCACCGAGCGCAGCGGTGGCCTGGCGCCGCCCATCGTCACGAGGCCGCGACCCGGTGGAGACGTGGGATCCAGATCCGCGACGAGCTAGTTTGCCGCGGCCTGACTCCTCTCGCCCCGACCACTTACGGGTGAACCGAACCCAGCTGGCAGCACCGCCGCCAAGCCATGGCGGACCGCGTGCGCGCTGAGGTAGAGCGTAGCCTCGCGCATCCCCAGGATGTCGATCCGGTCGAATAGCGAGCTGGCCAGCATCGCTCGGCCCTTGCCGCACTTGCCCTTGGCCCATGTCTCGAGCAGCTCCCGCAGGAACCGAACGGCCACGTCCGCCGGTACAGCCTCGGCCGGCGTGGGAGCGAGACCGAACTCGCCCGCGCTCCTCCGGGAGCGACGGCACGAGCGGGCCTACTCGAGGAGGCTAAGCTGTCGCGAAGAGTTCGCCGTGGGGAAGGCTTGTGGCCCCATTCGCACGCGCATCGTGTCGGACTGAGTCCATAAGCGCGGAGCCGAGTCCGAGGAGAGGAGTGGACCGATGTTCGTCGTCGCAATCGTCCGGCGGAGGCTGCGGGAGGGGAAGACCTACGAGGATTTCCGACAGGTCTGGTTCCACGAAACCGGCTTCGGCACCGACAACCGGATGTTCTCGTGCCTCAACGTGGCCGACCCTCACGAGGTCATCACCATCGCTCTGACCGAGGCGTCGGCGGGGAACGCCGAGCGCCTGATCGGCGTCGACGCGGCCGAGCGAGCGGGCAGCCCGCTCGACGACATCGTCGAGCACCAGATCGGGCGTACGTTCGGGATTCTGGTCGCCGAGGATGACTTCTCGGCCGCCGGCCAGATCCCCTATCAACCAGCCTCGGTGGGCGGTCAGATCACCGATATGCGCGAGGTCGAGGGAGCGCTCCAGCTTGGGGCCGCGCTGCTACAGCCCTACCTCGGGAACGCGCTGGATTAGCCGCGACAGAGTGGAGCATCGATCAGACCCAGCGCGACTCACGCCGAACCTCAAGACGCTCCGCTAATGCCCATCCCCATTGGCATTCGGCTAGCTCCCCGAATGATCACCCGTACAGTGTCGGCTTGACTACTCTCGCCCCGACCATTCGAGTAGGCACAGCCTACCCGCACGGCGGATCCCGCACGCGAGCGATCACCAATACTCTTGCGCGTCAACCTCCCGGTGCCCGTTGTCAGGCGTTGAGCCGGGATCAGGGCTCGGAGTCGATGACCTCGATGACGAGCTCGCTTAGGCGCAACAGACGATCCATAACGTGCTCGGAGTGGATATTCCCTTCGTGTCTCGACTCGCTCAAGCGATCGGAGACCACCCCTATCCAGCTGCACTTCAGACCCAGCCGGCGGCCTACGGTTAGAAGCGCGGACGACTCCAGGTCGATGGTGAGAACCCCAAGTTCCTTGAGACGCTCCACCAGCGTCCCCTCTTCCCTATACAGGGCGTCGGTCCCAAAGGAGAGCCCGACGTGATGTCGCCAGTCGCGCGCGACCAGCTGAGCGCGAAGCCTGGCCGTCAGTTCCAGGTCAGCCACGGCCGGAAACTCGACGGGAGAGTAGTAATTGGACACTCCGTCGCCCCGAAGGGCACCCTCGAGCAGGACGATGTCTCCAATCTCGACGGTGCTCTGCGGCGTCCCGCCCAATCCCAATCCGATGACTTGCTGGACTCCACACGCCGCCAGTTGCTCCAGGGAGTTCGCGATGCGCGTGCCGCCATACGAAGGAAAGTGGAGGCCGAAGCGCTTGCCGCTGGGGGTTGCGCTCACGCGCAAGGGCGTCGTGGAGTATGGCCATTCGAAGTTTGTCACGACCTGTGGGAGTGTGCCGTCGAGCGTCCCAAAGAGACCCGAGCTGAACGTCACGAGGCACGTGGTGCCGATCGCCACCTTCGCGGGGTCGAGACCGTGGTGTCGCAGATCCTCGGCCGCAGATACGTAGCGCCGCTGACCAAACCAGGTGTCGTTGTCGACGATCGAGCTCATGGCATTCCTCTGATGTACGGCCAGTTGCGATCCCGCTCGAACACGCATCAAGACGCCGTCCATTCTGCCCCCGCGACGCTCTCCGCATTGGTGACGCGGCACGTCCCTGTGGGGTGCCATCATTCGGTCGTTAGGCAGGCGACGGGGCGGTCCCTATAACACCTGAGCGTGTTTGGATGCCCTGTTGGAGGACGCCCTTTCAAGCCGTCTTCCAGACTCGACCAACGTAGCTCGGAACGTTCGTGACCGGGATCAGCAACGATGGCGACGGACGTGTCGGACCACGGACGAGAGCCAACTCGTCATGCAGCGCGCACCGGGAGCGACGGAGCTACGTCGCGGCTCGGAAGCTCTAGACCGCTACGGCCTTGACATGGTCGCATGCGGCACGGTTCGGCTACGCATCGGCCGAGTAACGGACCTGCTACGGCGCCCCGAGAAGGCCTCGCCACGTCTTGCCGCCGTCGGTCGTGGTGTACACGTGATCCAGCTCCCGCGCGTTGCCCACGAAGGTTCCGCAAGAGAGCCAGGCCTCCGTCGTCGAGACCACGACGTAGCCATCCCCGCCGCCGACGGTTTGCGAGCCGTCATCCGCGGGCCACTGGCAAACCGTCGTGGGAGGGTCGATGGTGGCGCTGAATGCAGGTTCCAGCGGGTCGAAGAACGTAAGGGCCGGACCCGGGAACTGACCGCTCGCCTGCATCCAGAACAGCGAACCCGACTGCCCCACGCGAGATGGCTGCGTCCCCTCCAGGAGGGGCACGGTCGAGCTCAGGTTCCAGCTTGCGCCGCCATCGTCGCTCGAGACGAGTACAAGGGCGGTATACGCAGGGGCCTTGGCCGAGGTCGCCTCAGCGAGTAGTGCCAGTACCATTCGACCCCCCGACACGACCGGCGGCTGATACATGCCCACAAACGTTGGGTAGTCCGCCGGCAGCGGCAGTGGGGCCGAGGTCCAGGTTCGTCCACCATCGAGCGTGTGGACCGACTTCGCGTCGCTTACGCGCCCGGAGACGATCGTCCCGAGCCAGCCCCAGCCCTCGGTTTCCGACACAAAGGTGAACTGCGGCCACTGATTTGATTTGCCGCTCAGCCTCAACGACCAGGTTGAGCCCCCATCCGTCGTGGCCCATAGCTCCATCTGGCCGTTTGCGTCCAGCTGGGCCCAGATCCGCCGGCCGTCGAGCATCTCAAGCGACACGACCTCGAAGCCGGACGGGCCTGGCACCGTCGAAGACGTCCAGGTCGATCCGCCGTCGCCGGTCAAGTACACATTCCGGTCGGCCCAGTACGCGCCGTGATCTCCGTCGGCGAACTGCATCGAGCCCGGCGAAATGCCGAGGTTCGGCGGTGTGCTCGTTTGCCAGGTCGTCCCGCCGTCCCTGGTGACGTACAGGTTCTGGGGCCCATCTCCGGTTGACGTGTTGCCCACTACCCAGCCGAAGTCGGCATCGAGTCGTCCGGCAGCGGCGACGACAACCGGCCGCCCGGCCCATGTCGGAAAGGGCGTCGGGATCGCGGTCGGGCGCGGAGTCGGACTGGCAACAGCAACCGGCGAGGCAGTCGACGGCGCGGCGGAGACGGTCGCACTCTCCGCCACTGCAGGACCGGGATTGTGCGAGGGCCTCCAGACCAGGCTCACCGCCAGCAGTGCGGCAATGCCCGCTGCCATTGCCAAACCGCCAAGGACCCCGACCCAGCGGCTCATAGGGTGGAATCCCATGCGGGCTCGCGGACCCTCGGCAGCCCGGCCGTCCCCATCGATCCCCATCCGGTCGACACACCGATGAAGTCGACCGGGGGCTTCCGGGGCCACGACCCGCCGGTGGAGTTCGTCGCGGAGGAGCAACTCCAGCTCGTCGTCATTCATCCGAGTGCCTCCAGGGCGGCCCGCAGCCGCACCATCGAACGGTGGAGTCGAGATTTCACGGTGCCGGGCGGGACGCCAAGCCGATCCGCGATGTCGTCGACTGTGAGATCGAGCCAGAACCGCAGCATCACCACGATTCGCTGGTCTGGCTCGAGCTCCGCCACGGCTGCGTAGAGCTCGTCGCGCTCCAGCATCGAGCTCGAGTGGTCGGGTGTGACGCCCTCTGCGACGGGGCCTGCCAATCGCCGCGCCAGAGCCCGCCGACGGAGTCGATCGCGACAGCCGTTGACAAGGATCCGACTGAACCAGGCATCGAATCGATCGGCGTCGCGCAGCGTCGATCGCTGCCGCCAGGCCGACATGAATGCATCTTGCGTGGCGTCCTCCGCGTCGCAATCGTCGGCGAGGATCGCCCACGCCAGCCGATAGGCGGATTGGACGTGACGCGCCGAGAGCTCGCGAAAGGCTTCGTCCCGGTCGCCAATGGCCAGTCCGGCCAGCCGATCAGCCATGGCGATCCTCTCAGAGTCCGTGTCCATGCCCGAAACGACGAGCCACCCTCCGATTTCGTTCCCGGTCCGTCGCGGCGGGTCCGCCGGCGCTGATACTGCCGCAGCGACCCAAAGCCGGTTGCACCGAAACGCCGGCGGCCGGTGCGTCCCGGGAAGTCTAGCGAGCAAGAAGACGTTGAACCGGAGCACCTGGGCGCCATCGCCCGCAGTTTGGGCCGCCCAATCGCTTCAAGTCTCCGGGCGGGTCGAGGCGGGATCACGACCCCCCCACGGAGCACCTCCGCCAGTGAGGCGGACACGACGATCAACAGCGGGGGACTTGGATGCTCAAGTCCTCTCGCCCCGACCATTCGAACAGGTCTTGCCGACCCGTACGGTAGATCCCGCACGCGAGCGGACCCGACCGCACAGCAGCTCTTCAAAGCGTGGGATAGCCCGATCGGCCCTCAGATACCGCTTCGCGCCGGACGACGCCACTGATGCGTCCGGCGCGCTCGCTAGAGCGACTTTCCCCATTCCAGAGACCACAAGTCAAGTGGTTCGATGAGGGTGAAGAGCTCCCTGCCGAGCGCGGTCAGCGCATATCCGTCCAGCGTCCGCTCCACGAGCCCGGCCTCCTGCAGGTCCCGGAGGCGTGCATTGAGGATCGAAGGCGAGATGGTCTTGCCGGCGACGCGGCCGGTGGGGTTCTGCAGGGCCCTGAAGGTGGCGGGCCCCGCAGCAAGATTCCAGATGATTCCCATAGCCCATCGGCGTCCGAGGAGGTCGAAGAGCGCCATGATCGGCGCTCCGGTAGTGGATCCTCGGACTGGCTGTCCGGGCTTGGGAATGCTCATCGGGCGGCTTTCATCTCCGCCATGATATCGGCGCACGTCCTACCGCTGCGACCGATGCTCTCCCGATCCAGCTCGTGGATGAGGACGGTGAACTCCACTGCCGGGATCTTGGTGATCTCGATGGCATCGGCGGTCAGTCGCTCGATGAGCGCCCGCCTGGTCTCCACGGTGGCCTTCGTCATGGTGATTTCGATGACCGGCATGTTCGGTCTCCTTCGTGGTGCGCTACGATTAGCGTAGCAAGCTACGCATACAGTAGCATGCTACGTAACCAGTAGCAAGTCTCATGCACGTCGGTCCGGTTGAGGCTCCGATCGTTCCTGGATCGAGCAGTGGCGGCGGGGTACGTTCTGACCCAATGGGGGTCGCTGGAAGACGCTGGGGCCACGCAGCAAGCTCTAGCCGCGCTCCCTGAAGACCGATTTGTGCGCCCCGCCGGGCAGCGAAGCGATCTCCTCGCGAGAGACCTCTTCGAGACCGACCGCGGCCATGTAGTCGCGCAGTTCTTCCGGCGACAAGGCGTGATGGATGTGGTCGCGGGCGGCCGGCTCCACCGTGACCAACCGGCCTTGAGGGCTCGCGCTAAGGCGGTCAGAGTTGCCGGTAACGCCGACCGATCGACATCGTGGATCGAATAGTGGGCGAGGATCAGATCGAAGGAGGCGGGCTCAAGCCCGACCTCTGGGGCCTCACCCAGGACAAAGTCCACGTTCGAGTGGCGGCGCAGGCGGCGCCGCGCTTCGGCCAGCCACGCGCCGGAGACGTCCAGGCAAGTCACTCGGCCGCGTTTCAAAGCCACAGCCACGTACGTCGCCTCGGAGCCCGCCCCGGACCCGAAGACCAGCACTCGTTCAGACCCGTCGAGGCCGAGCGAGAAGACCAGACGGCGGAGCTGCCGCGACCGGAGCGGGTCGTAGACGAACCGGTAGAACAACAGCATCGACCGGGAGGGCTCGGTGTAGGCGTGGCTCATGGCTGGACTCCCGGGTGCGTCTCGACTGGTTCGGTCTGTCGTTGCCATATTGTGGACAGCCATCGCGTCGTCACTATGGCTGAGCCGTCCCGCTCGCCATCGTGGAAACACGACGGGCAGAGTCCGCTCGAATCCACGCCACCGTGTCTCGCAACGTATCGGTCAGCGGGCGGAATTCGACGCCGAGAACGGCGCGGGCCTTCGACGAGTCTGGCGCCCGCAGGTTGCGCATGCGGCGCAGGTCGGCCGGCGAGACCGGCACGGTCTGGCCGGAGACTCGCCCGGCAATCGAGGCGAGGGTCAGCATCGCCCTGGCCAAGGGATATGGCGGTCTGCGACGAGGCATAGGAACGCCAGACGCGGCCTCGACCACCGTCGCGAGTTCCAGGAACGAGATGGCTCGCCCGCCGACGATGAATCGGTCGCCGCTGACGCCGCGCGTCACGGCCGCAAGCACTGCCGAAGCCACGTCTCGGGCGTCCACTACCACCAGGTTCCCTGGCAGCACGACAGGCATCTCGCCGCCCAGCAAACGCCGGAGCACCTGGCCGGCGGGCGACGGTCCGAGATCGTTCGGCCCGACCATCATCGCCGGGCGAATCAGAACTACCCGCATCGCCGGATCTTCGGAGAGGATCGCTTCGATCGCCTTCTCTGCCTCGATCTTGCTCCTGAAATAGAGGTTATCGGTGTGGTCGTCGTAGGCGCAGCTTTCGTTCTGCGGCGATCCGTTCGGGGGTGAGCCGGTCGCGCCGTTGGAGCTGACGAACACGAAGTTGCCCACCCCATGTTCGCGAGCGGCCTTCACCAGATTGACCGTTGCGTCGACGTTGATGCGTCTCAAGGCCTCGCGATGATCCCCGACCTCCGAGTATTCCCGGTGGTAGCCGGCGCAATGCAGCACGACGTCGCAGTCTGCCAGAGCGTCGGCGAACGCCGACACATCTTCGAGGTCGCCTATGACGACGCCCACCCTCCGCCCGCCGTCGGGCAGGAGCTTTGCCCTCTCCTCCGAGCGGACGAGGGCCTTCACGGAGTGCCCTTGCTCGAGCAGCCGATCGACCAGGTTCCAGCCGAGGAGTCCGGTGCCGCCGGTGACGAATGCCTTCATGTTGCTCCGCTTCATAAAGTTTATGTACTAAACCATACAGTCATGGTGCTGCCCGCCGATCGAACGGACTATGGGGTGGCCGAGGCCGAGACTAGGTCGTCTGTCTCGCGTGGTCCTCGAGGATCCCATTCAGATCCAGGAGGGCGTCCCGGATGCTCGACAGACGCGTCGTCAGTTGTGGGCCGGTGCCCAGGTGATCCACCAGCGTCTCGTTCATTCGGGCGTGGAATCGCTCGTGGGCCAGATAGGCTGTTCGCCCAAGCGGGGTCAAGTACAGGGCGGTCGCCCGAGCGTCATCGGGCGAAGGCCGCTTCTCTACAAGCCCCTTGCCATGGAGACGGGCGACCAACTGCGACATCGCGCCCTTGGTAACGCCCATGTCGCCGGCGAGCTCCACGACATATCTGGGCTCGTCTCGCCCGATCGCCCGGATCGCGTGAGTCTCGGCGCGATGGAGCGGAACGCCCGTGCCGAAATCCTTCGGGCCCGACTCGGCACCGGCCATCCCCTCGAAGACGAGGCTGAGAAGTGACAGAACCTCCTCGATCAGATGGTCCTGATCGGCCGTGGTCGGGGCTTCCAAGCGCTCCATGACAATATGGTATGGTAGCTATACTATCCCGTCAAGAGATCCATTGGCACCTACTGGACCACCATCACCGTTTGGGCTCCGGTAATAGTGGAGTTGACCGTGTCACGAACTCGGACCGTCTGTAGACCGATCGTCCGCAGGATGAGCACCGGGGGCGTGGAGTTGCTGAACGTGTGGACGCCCTTGTCGGCAGCCGTGAAGGTGTAGTCGGCCGGTAGCGAGGCGTTCGGGTCCGTGGCGATGAAATGGATCCTGCCCCGATAGCCCGTGACGATGTTGCCGTAGGCGTCGCGGGCAGAGACCGTGACGCTATGGGCCGTTCGAGCACGATAGGGGCTGGGGATGCCCGAGACTACGAGCGTCGCGGCGGCCGCAGCCGTGACCACGATGCCCGTCTGCGAGCCCTTGATCGTGGCCGTCGCAGTGTCGGTGGCGGTGATCGATTGGGTGCCCGCGGTCTTCAGCGCAGGAACCGGATCGGTCGCACGGCTGAAGGTGTGGACGCCCATGTCGGACGCGGTGAAGGTGTAGTCGGCCGGCAGAACTGCCGCCGGGTCGGAGCTGGTGAAGTGGACCGAGCCGGTGTAGCCGGTGGCGGTGTTGCCGAAGGCATCGACGGCAACGACCGTGATGCTGTGGGCCGAACCCGCAACCCATGAGGTCACGCTGGTCACGGTCAGTGTCTTCGCTGCGTCCGGCGAGACGACGATGCCGGTCTGACTGCCGTGGATCGTCGCGGTGGCCGTGTCGGTAGCGGTGATCGAGCGGGTTCCGACCGTCTTGAGGGTGACTGCCAGCGAGAACACATGGACGCCGTTGTCGGCGGCGACGAAGGTGTAGTTGGCCGGCAGCACAGCCTTCGGGTCGGAGCTGGTGAAGTGGATCGTGCCGCGGTAGCCGGTGGCCGTATTGCCGTACCTGTCGCTTGCGGCCACGGTGAGCGAGTGCTTTGTCCATACCACGCTGGGGCTCGGGAAGCCCGAGACGACGAGCGTCGCCGGCGCGGCCGCGATGACAACGATCCCGGACAGGCTGCCGGTGATCGCGGCGGTTGCGGTGTCGATAGCGGTTATCGATTGGGCGCCCGCGGTGACGAGAGCCACCGAGAAGGTATGGGCACCGGCGTCCGTGGCGGTGAACGTGTAGTCGGCGGCCAGGATCGCCCTGGCATCGCTCGACGCGAGATGGACGGTACCGCGGTAGCCGGCGGATACGTTGCCGGCGGCATCGACGGCGGTGACCGTGATCGTGCCAGCCTTACCCGCTGCGCGAGGCGAGGTCAGGCCGGCCACGCGGAAACTGGCGGCGGTCGGCCCGGCGGGCGTGACCGGTGTCGAGGGCAGAGACGGCTCGCCGGTGCCGGAGTCGTTCGTGGCCACTACGGTGAACGTGTAGGCGGTGCCGTTCGTGAGGCCGGTGATCGTGCAGGTCAGAGCCCCCGAGGTGGAGCACGTCAGACCACCGGGCGATGCGGTCACCGCATAGCCCGTGATCGCGCTGTCACCGCTGCTCTGGGGAGCCTGCCAGGAGACCACGGCGGAAGCGTTGCCCGGGATTGCCATGACGTTGGTCGGACTGCCCGGCACGCCGCGGACCTGGAGCGTGGCGCACGCGGTTCCGCTGCTCGTATTCCCCGCGGAGTCCGTTGCCCGAACGCAGACCGCGTGATCGCCACGGGCGATGCCGCCTGATCCGGAGACGACGACAGGCGCCGAGCGATTGGTCGTGGTTCCGTCGCCGACCTGGCCGGCAACGTTGTTGCCCCAGCACAAGATCGAGCTGTCGCTCCTGATGGCGCAGCTGGTCGCGACCCCGGCCGAGATCGAGGTGACGTCGCTCAGCCCGGAGACACTCACCGGCGAGGATCGGTGGGTGGTGGTTCCGTCGCCGACCTGCCCCGACTCGTTGAAGCCCCAGCACTTGACGGTGCCGCCGGCGACGAGGGCGCAGCTGTGGTTGCCGCCAACTGCCAGGCCGATCACATTCGAAAGATCGATGACCGGCGCGGGCGTGTAGTGGTCTCTCAATGTTCCGTCGCCCAGTTGGCCAAGGAACGCCGAGCCCCAGCACACCACGATGCCATCGTCGCGGAGGGCGCAGCCGTACGAGCCGCCGGCGCCTATCGAAGTGGCATTCGAGAGACCGGACACGACCACGGGCGAAGGTGAATCGTTCGTCGTGCCGTCGCCCAGCTGGCCGCCGACGTTGCTGCCCCAGCAGCGGACGGTGCCGTCGGCCATGAGGGCGCAGGTTTGGTCGGAGCCGAGGGCCAGGGCCGTGACGCCGCTGAGTCCGGCGACCGCGACCGGGGTTGACCTGTTTGTTGTCGTGCCGTCGCCGAGCTGGCCGTTGGAGTTCCAGCCCCAGCAACGGACCGTCGTATCGATCATGAGAGCGCACGAGTGGAGCTCGCCCGTGTAGACGGCTGCGGCTCCGGAAAGATCGACTACGGTGACCGGCGTCGAGCTGTTCGTGGTCGTGCCGTCGCCCAGCTCGCCCATCCCGTTGTAGCCCATGCAGCGGACTGTGCCGTCCGCCATGAGAACGCAGGAATGGAAGGAGCCGGCCGATATGGCCACGACGCCCGGCAGACCGAGCCGGGCCGGAAGCAGCACGTTCGTCGTCGTCCCGTTGCCGAGTTCTCCCACGCTGTTGGAGCCCCAGCACCACAGCTCGCCGTCACGCAGCGAGGCGCAGGAACGATTGCCAGCGACAACCGACACAGCCGCGAGGCCGACGGCTCCCCCGACGCTCTCGCTCTTGGAGCCGAACGAACCGTCTGAAGCGGCCAACGCCATCCAGGGGCCACCGTCCACGCTCACCTGAGCCGACGCGACGGCGATGCCATCGGTGGCGGTTGCAGTCACAAGAACCGGCTCGTCGGGGCGCCCGGGCGATGGCTCAAAGACGGGCACGGTCACAGCCGGCGGGCCGGCATCGACGGTCAAGGTGGCGCACGCGGCGCCATCGCTCGTGTTCGAGCCCGTATCTGAGGCGCGAACGCAGACGGTGTGAACGCCTTCGGCAGACGGTGCCGTCACCGTCGCCGCGAGTCCCTCTTCGATCCCGCCGAAGACGCCGTCGGCCGCGGACATCTGTGACCAGTCACCCGAGTCCAGGCGCACCTGCGCGGAAGTCACGCCCTGGAGATCGATTGCGGTGGCGTTGACCACCACGCTGGTGCCGGGGTTAGCGAACGTGGCGGTCCTCACGTCTCCGACTGTAGGTGCTGCGGCACTGAGGCTGGTCACGGCTCGCCCGACGTTGTCGATCCCCGCGCCGCAGCCCGCCGCCGCGCACGACTGCGAGGAAGCGTCGGTGGGGAACGGAGTCGACGTGATCTTCAGGACGGTCTCGATTGTGGCTGGATCCAGCGCCGGGAATGCCGACGCGATCAGGGCCGTCGACAACGCGACGTGGGGCGCTGCCATCGAGGTGCCGTCGTACGCCGCGTAGGCCGGTCCCTCGGGGACGGTCGTCCCGGAGTCGACGGTGCTCCAGACGTTGGTCCCCGGAGCAGCCAGATCGACCGCCGAGCCATAGCTCGAGAAGGAGGCCCGCTTCCCACTTGCGTCTGTCGCCGCGACGGTGACGGCGTCGGTGCAATTGGCGGGTGTGACCGACCCGGCGTCGTCACCCGTGTTTCCGGCGGCTACGACCACGACCGAGCCGCGGGAGCGGGCGTCGGCAATCGCGGACTGGTAGATCTCCGGGCACGTCGCTGAGGAGCCGGCCAATGACAGATTGAGTACGCGTGCGGGCGTCGGATTCGACGGGACGCCCGGTACGTCGCCGCCGGAGGCCCAGCGGATTCCATCTGCAACGTCCGATGCATACCCACCGCACGCTCCAAGCACTCGGACCGGCTGGATCTTGACTTCCGGTGCGCCCCCGAAGACGCCGATGCCGTTGCCGGCCAGCGCCGCGATCGTGCCGGCGACGTGGGTGCCGTGCCACGTGGATGGCGCACCGTTGCACCAGTCGCCCGGATCCGACGCGTCGGGATCGCGGCCGTCGCCGTCATTCGCGATCGAGGGTTCCGAGATCATGTCGTAGCCCGGCACGGATTGACCCGCCAGGTCGGGGTGGGCCACGAGGCCGGTGTCGATCACCGCCACCGTCACTCCGGCGCCCCGTGTCGTACCCCAGGCCGGCTGGACGTCGATCCCGAACGACGATCCGTCGCCTGGACCGAGCAGGCCCCAGAGCTGGGATGCGTACGGGTCGTCCGGCAACGAGTCGGCGGTCATCCAGAGGTCGGGCTCGGCGGATATCACTCCGGGCATCCGGCCGAGATCCGCGAGTATCCGAGTCGCGTCCTTGCCGAGCCTGGCGTCGAGACGGTAGATCGCCGTCCCGGAGTCCGACCAACGAACGAAGCGGGCCGAATGATGGGCGGCGCCCGAAACGGCCGAGACGCGAGCGCCCGATGACGCGTCGGACGAGCGAGCCGGGACTACGCTTGTGGACCAGCGAATGAGCACCTGATCGGTATGCGATATGGAGTCGGGCTGGTCGCCGGCGTGCTTGCTCCGGGGCAGCGTCTTGCCGTCGGCCGAGGGCTCGGCCGTTGCTACGGACGATCCGATGGGACCGTCAAGGCCCGCGTCCACGAAGGGCTGGGCCGCGTTCGTGGCGACCTGGGCGCTTGCTGCGGGCGCCGCGCCGGCGGCAACCGGCACGGGTAGGCCGAGACTGACCGTCGTGAGGATGAGGGCGATCGCCGCCCTGTGCCCGACAGCGTGGAACGACATTGGTCCCCTCCCTCATCGTTTCGGCTTCCCTCGAAAGCGGCCCCTTCGCCGCTCTAGCCATTGTACGGCGCGGTCCGTCGGTCGGATCCACCGCCAGCGACCCGAGAAGTGTCGCACGCCCGACAGCCAGCCTCAATCCCGGCGTTTAGATCGACTCTCTCCGATTGAGCTGCCGTGGCAAGGCGACCGCCGCCCCATTTTCGGATGCGGCTGACGCAGGCCGGCCCGGGCCCGTCGCCGCGGCCATCAGCCGACCCGCACGTCGAGCTTCTCCGCGACGACTCGTGCCGCCACCGTGCCTGCATGCCGTCGGATCTCGGCATCAGCGATCGAAGCCTCCTCGACCCGTGGGATCATAGGTCGCGTGACTGACCCCACCGCCTCCGACGAGACGCGCATCGACCGCTGGCTGTGCGCGGTGCGCCTCGTGAAGACCCGCCCGCTCGCGACGGGGCTGTGCGAGGGCGGCCACGTCCTCGTGAACGGGTCGCCGGCAAAGCCGTCGACCAAGGTTCGCGCAGGTGATCGGGTAGAGGCCCGAATCGCGGATCGCGAGCGCGTCATTGAGGTCGTGCGGCCGATCGAGTCGCGCGTCGGGGCCCCAGCCGCCGCGACCTGCTACTTGGACCACAGCCCGCCGGTCGTGATTGAGCCCGAGCCGGGGATGATGCGCATCCGCGGGGAGGGCCGGCCCGGCAAGCGTCTCCGCCGCGAGCTCGAGCGCTTGCGCCGGGCCGCCGACGCCTGAGCCCGAGGCCGGGCGGGTGCCAGCCCCGTGTCACGGTATCGGGTGCGACGGTTGGTAGAGGGAGATCAGGGCTCCACCCGGGATCGTCATCGTCGTGATGCGTCCCCAGCGCTCGTCATGAACCGGCCCGAACGTGGCTCCGGCTTCGGCCAGCATGACCATCGTGGCCGTCAAGTCGTCGCCACGCATTCCTGAGCGCCCAGCGCGATGGCCTGCGGCACGATGATCCACGAGTACTATGGACTGGCAGCGTGATCGAGTCTAGGTTCCTGCCCACGCCGTCGACTTCCATCTGGCGAATCCTGGCTTGGGACGCCGCGAAGTCGCCCTGATTCGGGTTGCGGCCATGTATGCTCCTGGTGAACGTCTTCAACCGATGGAGATGGGCAGTGGCACTTTTTGGACCGCCCGACGTTGAGAAGCTCAAGGCCAAGCGCGACATCCAGGGGCTGAGTCGGGCGTTGGGCTACACCGGCGACGCAAATGTCCGCCGAGCCGCCGTCGAGGCGCTCGCCGAGCTTGGTGATGCCCGAGCGGTGGACCCGCTCATCCTGGCCCTGAAGAACCCCATCTGGCAACACGACTGGCATGACACCGAGGCCCTCACCAAGGCGCTGACCCGGCTGGGAACACCGTCGGTGGGACCGTTGATCGACTGTCTAGGCTGGCACTCCAACGTGGTCCGAGTCTCTGCCGGGGGAGCTCTTGCGGCAATCGGCCGGCCGGCCGTCCAACCGCTCATCGAGCTCCTGGGCGTCTCCGACCTGGAGACTCGCGAGACCGCGGGCCAGATCCTGGAGGAGATCGGCGCCGATTCGGTCGACCAGTTGATCGAAGCCCTGAATGGCGGGGTGAGTAGTGCAAGGCAGCGGGCCGCCAGGTCTCTGGGCGAAATCGCCGACCCACGTGCAGTCGAGCCTTTGACACGGGCCCTGGCCGATGAACTGGCGGGGGTCCGCCAGGCGGCCGCCAGGTCCCTCGGCGAAATCGCCGACCCCAGGACCGCAGACGCCCTTGTTCGCGCCCTGGATGACCCATACGTGGACGTTCGCCGGTCCGCCGCCCTGGCGCTCGCGGAGATGCGGGATCCGCGCGCCGTCCAGACGCTGCTACCCGAACTCCTGCGAGCCGAGGACCAGGACGCCGTCGACGCACTTGTCAAGATAGGCTTCCCAGTGGTGGAACCACTGCTCGCCATGCTCGCCAACTCTAAGGCTCGAGGGGACGAACCCTGGATGCTGGACAGGTTGCGGTCCGAAGCCCCAACGATCCTCGTTCGGATCGGCACTCGACAGGACGTGGCCACACTCGTCGCGCAGCTTTTCGCCGAGGGGCAAGAGGAGAGAAGCGATGCCGCGTCGCGATTGTTCCTGCTCTACTCGTCGGGCGAAATCGATGGGCAGACCAAGGCGCTCATCCGCGCCGCAAAGCCGCAGGTCGGGCCGGCTCGCTCAGGCAGGTCCCCGGAGGACAACGGGCAGTCGGATCAGTGACTCGGAGCCGGTCCAGATCTTAGCGTGGCCCGTGGGGAACGCTCGACGACCGACCAGCTCGCACCGGAGCCTGAGTGGGACATTCAGGTCGGCCCGTGCGGCTTGACTCCTTCGCCCTGACCATTCGACCAGTCTATGAGTGGCGGCTCGGGCGACACCGGCCGAGGCTCGCCTACTTATCATTGCCCGCATGCCTAACCCATCCGGCTTCACCATCTCTCGCGGCATCAACATCAGCCACTGGCTATCGCAGGATTTCGGATGGGCGCCCAGGGGGGAGTTCCTCCGGCGCGACGACCTGAGCACGCTCTCTCGTCTCGGCTTCGACCACGTGCGCCTGCCTGTCGACGAGAAGGAGCTGTGGCTGCCGGACGGCAAGCCGAACGAGGCCGAGTTCGATCGCTTGCTCAAGGGGATCGACTGGTGCCGCGCGAGCGGGCTTCGAGTGATCGTGGACCTTCACACTCTCCGGAGCCACCACTTCAACGCGGCAAACGAAGGCGGGCGCAATACGATCTGGACAGACGCCGCCGCCCAGAACCGCTTCCTGGATCTGTGGCGCGAGCTCTCCGCCCGCCTCGGCCAACTTCCGCCCAACGAAGTGGCCTACGAATTCCTCAACGAACCCGTCGCGGAGGACGACGAGGACTGGAACGAGCTGGTGGGCAAGGCTTATGAACTGCTACGGGAGCTGGAGCCGAACCGAGTTTGTGTCATCGGCTCCAACCACTGCCAGCAGCCGGACGCCATGCGCACCCTCCAGGTCCCGGCGGACGATCCCAATATCATCCTGAGCGTCCACAACTACGCGCCCCTGATGCTGACCCACTACCGCGCCTACTGGACGTCATTTCCCACCTTCACGGGCGCCGTGCGATACCCCGGGCCGGCCATCGTGGATCCATCCGAATGGGCCGCATTTCGGGCAGACGGGTCCGCGAAGCTTCTGGAGGAGACGGCCGACGCCATGGATGATTGGGGCCGGGAGCGCCTGCACCGACTCTTCGCTCCGGCGATCGACAGGGCTCGCGAGCTCGACCTCGAGCTCTACTGCGGCGAGTTCGGGTGTCTTCCCACGATCGACCGCGGCCAGCGGCTTGCCTACTACCGCGACGTCACGGCCGTCATGGCCGCGGCTGGCATGGCTTGGGCTGCCTGGGAGTGGAAGGGCGACTTCGGCATTCACACCTGGAAGGGCCCCAGCGAGCTGGAGACTCCCATCGACGAGGAATTGGTGGAGTTGCTCGTCTCGCGCTAGGACCTGGGCTCGCCCGCCGCCACCTATTCCCGCTGATCCCCGCTCGCGTCAGTGGCTGCCAGAGATGAGTCGCTCGCGGTCGAAGAGCCCGGAGACCAGTCGCCAGCCGAAGAGATCCAGGACGATCAGCAGGGCGCCGCAGCCGATGGCCAGCTCGGGCGTCGGCTCGATCACGTTGAGTGCGATCAGGACGGTGACGAACACCGGCGGGAGACTCGCCAGGACGCCAAGCTGCTGAGCGACCCTGACGTCGCTCGAACGCGTCGAGATCGCGATGGCGACCCAGACCGTCCAGCAGGCCAGGAGCGGAGTGAAGAGGAGCTGGGCAAGCAGGTCCGGCCCCCGAATGACCGATGCGGCAACATTCGGCGCGGCCTCGACCTCGACGATACCGACGAAGATCGCGAAGACCAGGTATGCAATGAGCAGCGACGGAAGCAGCGCGGCGAGCGCCTTTCCGATGAGGAACTCGTCACCCCGGACGGGCGTCGTGAGCGCCGGCTCCAGGGTGCCCTGCTGACGCTCTCCTGCGACGGAGTACGCGGCGACGAAGACGGGCACGAGCGTCGGAATGCCGAGCATGTAGAGCAGCACGTGCTCGTGGGCCAGGCCCCCGGATGCCTCGGTCGAGACCCGAAGGACCGCGATGAGCGGCTGGATCGTGAAGACCAGCGGCAGGACCGCCATGCCGTAGATCACGGAACGGTTGCGACGGTACTCCCGGATTTCCTTGCGGACGATAGCCCAGATCCGGCGCCTGCTCATGCCTCTCTCCGGTCTGCCTCGGAGTCCTCGGCGATCAGCTCGAGGTACACGTCTTCGAGCGAATGGTGCGCCTCGGCAATCGAGAGCACGTCGGCGCCGGCCGCCACCAGCGCCCGGGTCGCGACCGGAGCCGCGACGGACGGGTCGGACACCACGAGGACATAACCGCCGGTCGTCCCGTCCATGTGCCAGCCGTCCACGGCCTCCAGACCGGTGAACACCTTGCCCGGGTCGGCGAGTGGCTTGCGCGTCCTGACGGTGATGGTCCTGG
>PMIP01000005.1 GCA_003158295.1 Chloroflexota bacterium
ACTCCCACGCCGACGCCGACGCCGACACGGAGCGTTGATCCGTCGCGGACCCCGTTCCAGTCGTTCCAGGGCGAGACGGCCACACCTGTCCAGGTTCCCACCCCCCCGCCCACCAGCAGCAATGGCGGTTCTTCGGGAAACAGCCCGACGCCGCTCCTCGCGTTGGTGATCTCCTTCGCCCTGGGCGGGCTTGGATTGGCTGCGGTGGAAGCTCAGCGCCGGAGCATTCGCCGCTAGGGAAGACGACAGCGGTCGCCTCGGGCGACCTCCACAGACCGTAGATAGACCGACGGGCCGCAGTCTTGGCCCGTCGGTCTATGTATGAGTTCCTCCGCGTCGGCCACACCGAGGGAACCACCGGCTGGGGATGGTGGGCCCAAAGAACGATGCGTGCAGACACCGTTTCGGATCGCCGGAGGTCAGTTTTCGAGAGCTACTGCATTTCGTCGGTGCGGCGCGGCACCGTGGTCCCTAGACCGACTCCGACCGATTGGGTAGTCTTCCCTTACCTATTCGGATCTACGTCATCTGACCTATCTGCTTTCCTCGGCCCATGTGCCGAGATCATTGGGGAACCTGGAGGCTCTGGAATGCTGCTCGATCTCGGAAGAAGGGGCGGATTGCGCCGCGCCGGTGCCATTCTCGCGGGCTTGCTGCTGGCGACTAGCTCCATGGCCGGGACCGCGAGCGCGTGGGTTGGTCTGGTGTACTTCGACCCCGGGAACCAGACGCACACTGTCGTGGCTCCTGGCTACGCGGACTACTCGATCCACGTCTTCAACGCCTGGCCGTTGAGCAGCCACTGGTTCAAGGTGACCGCGACATCCGATGCAACTCTTTCTGCCGCATTTACCCCCAGCGCTTGCGTGCAGATCGCCGCCCTGAGTGATAAGGCCCTTTCCGTCAGGGTCACGACTACAACTCCTGGCTCGCACGAGTTTGATGTGACCGTCCAGGACTACGCCAACTCCGCCTGCACCAATGCCAACTTGACTACGAACAGCGCCACCAGCATCAACAAGGCCACGATCGTCGTCATGTCATCCCAGACCATCGCCTTCACCAGCAGCGCGCCGGTCGGTGCCACGATCGGGGGCACGTACACCCCAACTGCAAGCGCGACCTCCGGGCTGCCCGTCGCCCTCACGATCGATGCCGTCTCCAGCGGCATCTGCTCGATCAACGGCAGTGGGCTCGTCTCCTTCGCGGCTGCCGGCACATGCACCATCGCCGCCAATCAGGCCGGCAACGGCACCTACGCCGCCGCCTCCCAGGTCCAGCAGTCCTTTGGCATCGTCAAGAACTCCCAGACCATCGCCTTCACCAGCAGCGCGCCGGTCGGTGCCACGATCGGGGGCACGTACACCCCAACTGCAAGCGCGACCTCCGGGCTGCCCGTCGCCCTCACGATCGATGCCGTCTCCAGCGGCATCTGCTCGATCAACGGCAGTGGGCTCGTCTCCTTCGCGGCTGCCGGCACATGCACCATCGCCGCCAATCAGGCCGGCAACGGCACCTACGCCGCCGCCTCCCAGGTCACTCAGAACGTGGCCGTCGGCCTCAACTCCCAGACCATCGCCTTCGACCCTGCGCCAACGGGTGCCACAGTCGGGATGAGCGGCGCCAGCGTTCATGCCACCGCGACCTCGGGCCTGGCGGTGTCCTACACCTCCACCACTACGTCAATCTGCACGGTCGATAGCGGCACCGGCGCCCTGACGCTCCTCGCCGTGGGCACGTGCACCATCGCCGCCAATCAGGCCGGCAACGGCACCTACGCCGCGGCTTCCCAGGTCAGCCAGAACGTCGCCGTGGGCGTCGCTCCTGTCCCGCAGCTGACCATGGTCGCGGCTGCCGCCCAGCCTAACTTCGCCAAAGCTGGCGACATCATCGACTACACCTTCACCCTGACCAACACCGGCAACGTGACGCTCGACGGACTGTTCACGGTGACCAGCGACAAGATCGCCAACGCTGCTTGCCCAGCGACGCCGAGCGGGCTTGCCTCCGGCGCGTCGATCGTGTGTACGGGAACCTACGCGATCACGCAGGCCGATGTGGACGCGGGCAGTGTCGTCGTTACGGCGATCGGTCATGGTTTCTCCGGCGAGACGCCGGTCGCCACGGCCGCCGCAGTCGTTACCATCCCCAAGGCAGAGACTCAGACTGTCCTCGCCGCAACATCCGTTCCTAGCCGAGCCGTCACGGCGCCGCCCACCAGCACCGCCGGCGACTCGCCGAGCAACAGCTCGACGCCGATCCTCCCGCTGCTGATCTGCTTCGCGTTCGCGGGTCTGGGTTTGCTTGCCGTTCAGGCGCAGCGCCAAACCATGCGCCGCCGAGGCTAGAACCGGGCGCACCGGCGCCCCTTTGGAGTTACAGGACCGGCGGGTTGCACCCCCGCCGGTCCTTCTTCGCTCGCTGCTGCGGCTCGTCCCGGGTCTCCACTGGATCGGACCACCGTGCCCATACTGTGAGGTGACTCGCAAAGTGCCGAGTGTAAAGTCGCCTTGAGAGAGTCCCGTGGTGGCTCGAGTGGGAGGTCCCGGTGGAGCGAGATACGGCGGTCCATCTGGCGCCATCGCTTGCTCCTGAGCACGATTGGACCGCCGCCGCACGGGTCGTTCGCCCTGCCTTGAGACCCCCCGGCACTACCGGCGTGGACGGTCGAGAGAGGGTCGCGCCCAAATCCCACCGCGCGCCCGGCGAGCCGCTCGTTACTGCCGGACCGGCCGGACTCCCTGTCGTGTACGTCATTCCGGCCGACGGCTTCGACGTGCTGGTGAGCGTAGAGCACCTGTTGTCGTGGGGAGTTGGCCCCGAGGAGGTTCATGCGGCCGCCTTGGCGAACCTGTCCGAGTGGTCGGCAGAGGCGACCTGGTTGGACGAGGTCGACGGATCTCGGCGGATCGTCTGGTCTGACTGGGGTGCTGGAATGGACGCTGCACGAATCCTGCTTGCGGAGGTCCGCGACCAGCTCGTTGCGGGGTTGGCGCCGGCGCCTCGGATCATCGTCGGACTGCCTGAACGCGATCTCCTGATCGCCGCGGCATTGGTCGAAGGCGACGAGGAGTTCGCGGCGATGTTCGCGGACTACGTGGCCGATCGGGCCAGGAGCGCCGACGACCCAATCGACGAGCGTGTCTTCGAGCTGCTGGGAGGCGAATTGGTCGAACTGGACGTCGCCGCCGGACAGTAGCCGCCGCGACCACCGGCCCGAGTTCGGCCGGGTGCCGCGCTTCCGCGGCGTGTACGCTGCCCGGCAATGGAGAATTCACCCCTCTCCGATCGCCTGCGCCGCCTCTCCTCTGGGGCGTCGGGCGGGTGGGTTATCGTCGGCATCCTGGTCGGCTACATCCTCCTCGTCACGCGCAGCTGGAGCGTGCCCATCGGCCCGGGCGTGGCGTACGGGACGGCCTGGATCGCCGTGGTCGCGGCGGCGATCCTTGTCGCGAGCCTGGCTTCGAGACGTCTCCGACCCGCGGCGCCGAAGCTTCGGCCGGTCGAGACGGCAGCGATACTCGCCATCGCGGCCATGGTCCTGACGGACCTGACCCTGACCTATCAGCCGCTCCGTGACCTGGGGATCTACCTGAAGGCGGGCCACCACTTCCTGGCGGGGACGCCGGTCTACCTGCAGGCCGCGATGACCGAGCGGCCGGCGGATCTCACGAACTACCCGTTCCTCTACCCGCCGCCGACGCTCCCGGCCTTTGCCGTGCTCTCCATGCTGCCCGAACCCTTGGCTCAGGCGCTCTGGGTTGGCTGCTCTCTGGGACTGGTCCTGCTGGCGTTTCGGGTCATCGGCCTGCCGGACCGCTGGCTGGTCTTCGCGGCCTTGTGGCCCCCGCTGTTCCAGGGCCTGTGGGTTGGCAACGTCGCCGTCCCGGCGCTGGCCCTCTTCGCGGCGGGGCCGTGGTTGGGCGGTGGTCTTGTCGCCGGAGGCGTCTTCAAGTCATACACGGGCATCGCGGCTCTGTGGCTGGTACGCGAGCGGCGCTGGTCGCAGCTGATCTCCGGAGTGGCCGCCGTCACCGTCCTGGCTCTCCTGACACTGCCCCTCGTCGGCGCGGGAGCGTGGCAGGCATGGATCGAAGCCCTGCGGCTGTACCAGCTCTCGCAGCAGAACGTGTCGGAGCTCTTCGGTTTCGGGCTGCCCAGGTTCGTGCCGCTCTGGGCGTTCGTGGCGCTGGCCGCGGCCTCGATCCTGGCGGCGCTGAGCGCCACGGGCCGCGAGGGACTGGCCCGTCTCGGGACGGCCACGGTCGTGGCCTCTCCATCGCTCTGGGGACATGGGCTGCTGATGGCGGTGCCATCGATGCTCAACCTGCGGGCAGTCTGGTTGTGGCTGGCCATAGGCATCACGTCGGCGCCCGACGGGTTGCAGTGGTGGTGGGCTGTCGGCCTGATCGCGGCGTCGTGGTTCGTGCCGGAGCTTCGGCACCAGGCCGCGGCCGCGGACGAGCCGGATGCGGACGAGCCGCTTCATCCGCTCCGGGCGGGTGTGGGGCCCTGGCCCGAAGCCGATCTCAGGTAGTTCAGGCTGGCGTCGGTGTTGGTGTTGGCGTCGGCGTCGGTGTTGGCGTCGGCGTCGGTGTTGGCGTCGGCGTCGGTGTCGGTGTCGGTGTCGGTGTTGGGGCAGGGGTAGCCGCCGGGACGACAAGATGCAGGATGGCCGTCTGGGCGTATGCGTAGGCGCATCCGTTCGGATAGCCGACGGCCTGGATGCGGACCTTGTAGTCACCTGGGGCGATGGAGATCGGGCCCGCCGACGTGTCATCCACGCCCGGCACGGCCCAGTAGCTGCTGCCGCCGGGGTATGAGGGATCCTTCCCGGAGGAGCTCGGCTCGTAGACCAGCTTGTAGTAGCTGAACTGCCCGCCCGTGTACTGCGTCCAGTGGAAGGTGTACGTGCGGTTGCCGTTGTCGGTCACACCGAGGGCGCCCAGATCGACGGTTGGCGGAGGCGGCGTCGGCGCCGTGACGGTCAGCCGGACGGTGTCCGTCTGGGCCCGGATGACCGTGCCGCCGCCCGACAGGTCGACCACCTGCACGCGCACCGCGTAGTCGCCGGCGGCAATCGCTCCGCACCAGCTGGTCGCACCGGCCGAGCCGTTGGCGGCCCAGTAGGGGGCGGACGGGTAGCTGGGCTGAGTTCCCCACGGTCCGTGGACGAGCTTGTAGTACTGGAAGCCGCTGCCCGTGTACTTGGGCCACTGGAACTTGTAGGTCCCGTCGCCGTTGTCGGTGATCGTGAGCTGACCTAGGTTGGCAGGTCCGGCCGTCGTGGGCTTGGGAGTGGGCTTGGGTGTCGGAGGAGACGTGGGCGTCGGTGTCGGAGCGGGGGTTGCCGTACCGGTTGGCTCTGGCGTGGGCTCCGGAGTCGGCTGGATCGCCGGCTCTGGAGTCGGTTCGGTCGTTGCCTCGATAGTCGGAGTCGGCGAAGTGACCGATGCCAGCAGGCCCAGAGGCAGGCCCAGACGAGAGTCGAGGCCGGCATTCTCCATCAGCCATGCATCGGCCAGGCTCTGGGAATCGATCGCCCCGGTGACCGGTGCGCCCACCGGCGATCCGTCGGCCCCCAGCTGGATTGTGGTCTCCGTGCCCTCCGAGAGACTGGTTTCGAACTGCGGGCCGTGCAGATCCAGGCCGTGCTGCAGCGCCAGGCCGCGGACCTCGTCGACGCCGCCGGGCGTAGTCGACCGATCGAGGTCGAAGGCGGTTCCCCGGGCTTCCCAGGTCACGGATGCTGTGACCACGCGGTAGTCTCCGCCCGTGGGGACGCTCACCCGGTGATAGGCCCGGCCGGCCAGCTGGTTCACGGTCTCGTGATTGGGATCGAGCGAATCCAGCCTCAGGTCGGCGCCCGAGTCGAGCCGGACGATGCTCGAGCCGAGCATCAGCGTGGCCCGGCCTCCCGGGGCGACTCGAATCTCGTCGCCTTCGCGGAGCGCTGAACCGGCAGCCAGGGTGCTTGCCGTTCCGCCGCGCACGAGAGTCGCGGCGACGGCCTGGTCCGCCGTGGCTGGCGCCGGCTCCGACGAGAAGATGCCGCTCCCGTAGACGAGAGTAGCGAGGGCCACAGAGGCGGCAAGGCCCACGGCGATCCACCGAGACGGCATCGCCCGAGTCGGTATATGCCAGCGTATCGACGGGCGGAGCGCCGCCACGTGGCCGGTCGCCTCGGCCTCCTCGGCCGCGGGGAAGGCCCCAACCACCGACGCGTCGGCGCTCGCGGCAGCCCAGCGCTTCCCGGCGCGCGCGGCATCCGAGCCGTCATCGGGATTCTCCGTGTCGGCTGCGATGAGCGTCAGATCGGGCATGCCGGCCCAGTCCGGGCACTCGTCGGCGATCCGGCGTTCTAGGGCAAACGGGCGCTGCTCGCGGCGGCGGTCGAATAGCTGGCTCGGGGCACCGAGCGGTCGAGACGGCGGCACCGGCCCCGCGGCGGCGTTCTCAGCCGAGGCCACGTCGACCGTGGACTGGTGGCTCGGCAGGTCCCGCAGCAGTTCGGCGCGCAGGCGCATCGCGAACGCTGGCTCGGGCCGGCCGCGCTGGGAATTGGCGATGCGGGCTGTGCTCCCGGCTTCGATAAGCTCGGCCGCCAGATCGTCCAGCTGCTCGATCTCGTTGCGCTCGTCACGCGACATCGGCGGACTCCTTGGCGACGGCCATGCGGAGTGCCCGCAGAGCGCGGTGGAGCCTGACGGCGAGCGTCTCCCGAGAGCAGCCGAGCGTGGCGCACATCGTGAGAGTGTCCATGTCGTCGTAGAAACGAAGAACCAGGACCTCCCGGTGGCCGTTGGAGAGGCTGAGCAGAGCCCGGCGCAGCTGTTCGCGGTCCAGGGCGGCGGCGAGCGCATCGACGGCCAGGTCGCCGGGCCCTTCGGGGCAGTCCTGATCGCCCAGCGCGACGAAGCGCCGATCGCGGCGCACGTGATCGACTACCGCATTCGAGGCGACGCGGTACAGCCAGCCTCCGAAACAGTCGTTCCGGAACTCCGGCCGTCGCACGTTCTCGAGCGCTCGCTGGAATGTCATCGAGGTGATGTCCTCCGCCACGCAGCGGTCCTGAACGCGGCGGTAGATGAAGCCGTAGATACGCGGCAGGTAGAAGTCGTACAACTCGGCGAAGGCCGCGGAATCATCGCGCGCTCTGGCCACGAGCGGACGCTCGCGGCTGGCGGCCATGCGGGAGGCTCCGTCACGTTCCATGGATTCTCGAACGGTACGAAGGTGCGCTCATGCGGGCAATCCGCCACCGGTACTGTCCGGTACCGCCCGACGCCTGTGACACCGGCCAGCGCGAGGCGGAGTCGGCCAACCGCCGCCGGCTCGACTCCGGCTCGTCTGCTGTCAATCGCGCTTTCCATTCCCCATCACTCACAATCGGTGGCCCGTGCTTTTCCTGGATGCCGCTGGACGATGCCTGGTCGTCCCTATGGGAGGTCGAGGGGCCCGCGGCTGGAGACCGGGGCCCCTCGCCTGGAGACCTATGCGGGAGTCGGAGTCGGCGTCGGAGTCNNTTGGCGTCGGAGTCGGCGTCGGCGTTGGGGTTGGGTTGGGTGTGGGTGTCGCGGTGGGATCGGCCGGAACGTCCACGCGGATGACCGGCGAGACGGCCAGGATCGTGCCGACGTTGCAGGCCGGAACGGCGCCGCCGTCCACGATCGCGAGGGTGGCCTCGCTGTACGCATACACCCGGTAGTAGTAGGTGTGGCCGCCCTTGAGGGGCTTGTCCACGTGCGACAGCTCGTTCACGTTGGAGGTGTAGTAGTTGTCGGGAGTGGCTCCGAGCTGGAGGGTCGGATTGTCGTTCGGCGCCTCGGTGCGGACGATCCCGTAGTAGCTGAAGAACGGGCCGGTGTACTTGCTCCAGGTCAG
>PMIP01000029.1 GCA_003158295.1 Chloroflexota bacterium
CGTCGGGCTGGCCTTCCTGGTGGAGCTGCAGTTCCTCAAGGGGCGGGAGCGGCTGGCCGGCTACAAGGCCACGAGCGTCATCCAGTACTGATCCACGGATGGGTGTGTGAATCTCCGCCCCGGCGTCGATACCGACCCCTCCAAGGCTCCCGGCGATTGGGAGCCGCGCCTGTGACCGCGACCTTCATCCCCCGGCGCGCGCGAGGCACGATCCTGGCTCGAGAGACGACGGATCGGGCGATGCTGCGCGCTTTCCTGGAGACGGACCGCTTGTACGCTGCCTACGCCCTGTGCGATCTGGATGACCGCGAGTTCCTTCGCACTCGCTGGGGAGTGGCACTGGCGGGTGGCCATCCGATCGCCGTGGCCCTGCAGTACGCCGGCTATGCGCCGCAGCCGGTCTTCGTAATGGGCGAAAACGCCGGGATCGAGGCCATCCTCGCCGGCGTCATCAAGCCTCGGACCGCCTACGTGGCAGCCAGACCGGAGAATCTCGTGGCGATCTCCGCCAGCTACCGCGTCGATTCCGGCCCGGCCATGTACAGAATGTGGGTCGACTCAGCCCATTTCCACCCGTTTCCCGCCGCCGTCGAGAGGCTGCAGCCCGAGGATATCGGCGAGCTGAACAGGCTGTACCAGTTGGGCTTCGCCGCGTGGCTGCCGGCCAGCGCCATCGCCGACGGCCTCTACTACGGCATCCGCGTCGGGGGTCGTCTCGTCTCGGCGGCGGGCACTCACGTAATCGGTCCCGCGGCGAGGCTGGCGGTCGTCGGCAACGTCATGACTCACGCCGATTTCCGCGGCCGCGGGTACGCTACCGCGGTAACGGCGGCCGTGACGGCGGAGCTGCTGCGGTTCTGCGACAAAGCGGTGCTCAACGTCCGGACGGACAACCCACCGGCGCTGGCAGCCTATCGCCGGCTCGGCTACCAGGTTCACGTGACATTCGAGGAACGCCTGATCCATCGCTCCGAGCCGATCTGGAGCGGATGGACGGGGATGTTCCGGCGCATTCTCACTCGTAAGGAGTCCTGAGTTCCATGACGACACCGACACTGCCCGCGGCTTCCAGCGCGGCCGCTTCAGGCCTGCCCGGCCACGACGTCGCCGATCTCGGCCTCGCGGCCGAGGGGAAGCGGCGCATCGAGTGGGCCGAGCGAGAGATGCCCGTGCTCCGGCTGATTCGGGAGCGTTTCGACCGCGAGAAGCCCCTTTCCGGTCTCCGGCTGGCTGCCTGTCTCCACGTCACCACCGAGACCGCCAACCTGATGCGGACGCTCAAGGCCGGCGGTGCCGAAGTGGTGCTGTGCGCCTCCAACCCGCTCTCGACCCAGGATGAGACCGCCGCGGCCCTCGTGGTGGAATACGGGATCTCGACGTTTGCCCGCCACGGCGCCGACCGCGACATGTACTACCGGCACCTCAATGCGGCGGCGGACACGCATCCGCACATGACAATGGACGACGGCTGCGACCTGGTCACCCTGATCCACCAGGAGCGGCGTGGCCAGCTCTCGGAGATCGTGGCCGGGACCGAGGAGACAACGACCGGCGTCATCCGCCTCAAGGCCATGGCCGCCGACGGCGCCCTCGGCTATCCGGTCGTCGCCGTGAACGAGGCCCTTACCAAGCACCTCTTCGACAACCGNNCCGCTACGGCACGGGCCAGTCCACCGTGGACGGCGTCATCCGCGCCACGAACCTGCTGATCGCGGGCCGCCATGTCGTGGTGGCCGGCTACGGCTGGTGTGGCAAGGGGATCGCGTCACGGTTCCGGGGCATGGGAGCCCAGGTCTGCGTCGTCGAGGTCGATCAGGTCCGGGCCCTCGAGGCGCTGATGGACGGCAACCTCGTCATGACCATAGGCGAGGCGGCGGCCTGGGGCGACATCTTCGTGACTGCCACCGGCGACATCCACGTCATCCGAGCCGAGCACTTCAAGGTCATGCGCGACGGCGCCATCCTGGCCAACTCGGGCCATTTCGATGTCGAGATCGACATCCCGGCGCTGCGGGCCCTGGCCGGCGGCAAGGAGCGTGAGGTTCGCGAGAACGTCGTCGAGTACGTGGTCGACGGCAAGCGTCTGCACGTCCTGGCCGAAGGTCGCCTGGTCAACCTGAGCTGCGCGGCGGGCCATCCGGCGTCGGTCATGGACATGAGCTTCGCCAACCAGGCCCTCACCGCGGAGTACCTCGGCAAGAAGCACGGGGACCTGGCCAAGGGCGTCTACGACGTGCCCGAGGAGATCGACGTCGAGGTGGCTCGGCTGAAGCTGGCCGCACTCGACATCGTCCTGGACCCGCTGACGCCCGAGCAGGCGGAATACCTCCGCTCCTGGCAGCACGGAACCTGATCCGCTCGACGCTCGGGCGGGCGACTTCCTGTTGCCCCGGAGATCTCGACGCCCGTCTCAGCATGGTCTTCACGCCGGGTCGGCGGGTAGGTCGGGCCGTGGCGTCCGCGTGCTAACCTTCGCGCTGGAGTTCGACCGCCCGCGAGCGCCAGCGGCCAATAGGGGCGCCCTGGGAGAACGATGACCAGCATTCTCGACGACCCGCAGTACCTGTTTACGTCCGAATCGGTGACCGAGGGACACCCGGACAAGATGTGCGACCAGATCTCGGACGCAATTCTGGACGCCATCCTGGCCGATGACCCGGACGCTCGCGTAGCCTGCGAGACAGCGACGACCACGGGTCTGGTCATGGTGCTCGGCGAGATCACCACCTCGACGTACGTGGACTTTCAGGCGGTCGTCCGGGACACGGTCAAGGAGATCGGCTACACCGACGCCGAGTGGGGCTTCGACTACCTGACCTGCGGCACGCTCGTGTCGGTCAAGGAGCAGTCACCGGACATCGCCATGGGCGTCGATGATGCCCTCGAGGACCGTGGGCATGGCAAGACCGAGCTGGGTGCGGGTGATCAGGGAATGATGGTCGGCTTCGCCTGCCGCGAGACGCCGGAACTCATGCCGCTCCCGATCGCGCTGGCCCACCGGCTGGCTCGCCGCCTGGCGGAAGTCCGCAAGAGCGGCCAGCTGCCGTACCTGCGCCCCGACGGCAAGACCCAGGTCACCGTCGAGTACGACCACGGCGTGCCCAAGCGAATCACCAACGTCGTCGTGGCAGCGCAGCACAATCCGGACGTTCTGATCGAGAAGCTTCGCTCGGAGATCATCGAGTCGGTGATCATGCCGATCGTGCCGGCCGAGCTGCGGGCCAAGGATCCGGTCATGCACGTCAACGCAACGGGTCGATTCGTCATCGGCGGGCCGATGGGCGACGCCGGCCTGACCGGACGCAAGATCATCGTCGACACNNCGCTGGGTGGCCAAGAACGTCGTGGCCGCCGGCCTGGCCGACCGCTTCGAGATCGAGATTGCCTACACCATCGGCGTCGCCCACCCGGTCTCGGTCTCTATCGAGACCTACGGCACCGAGAAGGTGCCCGACAAGAAGATCATGGCGGCCATCGACAAGCACTTCGACCTGCGTCCGTCGCGGATCATCGAGGCTCTCGACCTGCGCCGGCCCATCTACAAGCCGACGGCGGCCTACGGACATTTCGGCCGGATAGATCACGACTTCCCGTGGGAGCGGACGAACAAGGCGGCCGCCCTGGCCGACGAGTGCGGACTGGCTCTGCCGGCAGCGGCCGGGCGCTGAGCCCTCGTGTACGCCGTCGTTCTGGCCGGCGGAGGCGGAACGCGACTCTGGCCGCTCAGCCGTCCGGAGTGCCCCAAGCCTTTTCTGCGGCTGCTCGGCGATGAGACGCTGATTCAACGGACGGTGGCGCGACTGGCGCCGCTTGTGGCGCCGAGAGACGTATACGTCATTGCCGAGCGGGGTCACATGGGGCTCGTGGCGGAGCAGCTGCCGGCCGTCCCGGCGGCGAACCTGATCGCTGAGCCGATCGGCCGCAACACCGCCGCGGCCGTGGCCCTCGCCGCCGAGGCCGTGGCGCGGCCCGAGGACGAGGTCATGCTCGTTCTACCGGCGGACGCCTACGTGGCAGACGAGGCGGGTTTCCGCGCGGCATTGGCGGCGGCCGGAGTCGTGGCTGCGACCGGGGCCTCGACTCCGACGGGATCCGCGGCAATGGCCGCGGCTGCGGGCCGGGGCGGCCCGCTGGTCACGCTGGGCGTGACGCCGAACCGCCCGGAGACGGGCTACGGGTACGTTCTCGCGAAGCCGCCGGCCCGCCAGGTGGCGGGGCGTCCGGTCTTCGACGTGGAACGGTTCGTGGAGAAGCCGACGGCGGAGAACGCGGCGGAACTCATCGCCACGGGCCTGGCCAGCTGGAACGCCGGCATCTTCGCGTGGACCCGGTCGTCGATCCGTGACCGCCTCGCCCGCTACGCCCCGGAGATCCTGGGCCCGATTCGGGCCATTTGCGCCTCCGGGACGCCCGATGACCTGGCAGCCGCATATCCCACTATCCGGGCCACGTCCATCGACTATGCGGTCATGGAGCCGGCCTCTCTAGACGGCGGTGTCGCCGTGGTGCCGATGGACGTCGGCTGGAGCGACCTCGGCAGCTGGGCCGCCCTGAGGGATATCTGGCAGGCGGCGGCCGTCGCCGCCGGGGCAGAGGCCGGGTCTTCGGCGTCGAGTGTCCCGCCTGGTGCGGTGGGACGGGGCAATCGTCGCGACCTGGGCTCCACGGGCACCCTCGTCCTGGCAGGGGATCGCCTGGTCGTTACCATCGGCCTGGGCGATACGATCGTGGTCGACACGCCGGAGGCACTGCTCATCTGCTCGGCAGAGCGCTCGCAGGAGGTCCGGGGAATCGCCCAGGAGCTGATGGCATCCAGCCGGAGACCCGCCCCCACAGAGGACAAACCGTGAGCGCCACCTCAGCCGCAACCGAGCCAACTCGTATCGTCTTCGGCACGGACGGCTGGCGAGCCAAGATCGCCGACGACTACACGTTCGCGAACGTCCGCCGTTGCGCCCAGGCCGTGGCCGAGTACGTCGTGGAGCGCGGCGATCGGACTCGTGGCATCGTCTTCGCTTACGACCGCCGTTTCGCCAGCGAGCATTTCGCGACCGCCGCCGCCGAGGTGGTCCTGGCCCACGACATCCCGATAGTCTTCGCCAGCCAGGCGGTTCCGACCCAGATGTCCTCTTTCGAGGTCGTCCAGCGCCGGGCCGCGGCCGGCATCGTCATCACAGCCAGCCACAACCCCTGGACCGACAACGGCTTCAAGGTCAAGTCGCCCGAGGGTGCCTCGGCCGGGCCCGAGATGCTGGCCGCCATCGAGGCCCGCATCGCCGCCGGTGACCCGAAGGCCATCGAAACCCGGCCCTTCGCGGATGCCGAGGCCGCCGGACTGGTGGAGCGGTACGACCCGTTCGAGGCCTACCGGGAGTTCATCGGCCGAAACCTCGATCTCGATCGCCTGCGGGCCGCCGATCTCGACCTCCTGATCGACCCGATGTACGGCGCGGGCGCGACGTGGATGCCGCGCCTCCTGGCCGGGGGTCGCATCCGTGTCCGGGAGATCCACTCGGAGCGCAATCCCTACTTCGGGGGGATCAATCCTGAGCCGATCCCGCCGAACGTGAACGAGGCGCTGGCCGCCATCGTCGCCGGACGCGCGGACCTGGGGCTCTTCCTGGATGGCGACGCGGACCGGGCCGGGGCCGCAGACGAACGGGGTTCCTTCATCACCACACTCCAGATCTTCGCCCTGCTGATGTACTACCTGGCCGAGCATCGCGGCCTGCGGCAGCCGGTGGTCAAGACGGTCAACGAGACCTCCATGGCGGAGCGGCTCGGTGAACACTTCGGCATCGAGGTCTACGAAGTGCCGGTGGGCTTCAAGTACGTCGGGCCCAAGATGATCGAAACCGGGGCGATGATGGGCGGCGAGGAATCGGGCGGCTTCGGCTTCGGAATGCATCTGCCCGAGCGCGACGGCATCTTCGCCGACCTGATGCTGCTCGACCTGTTCCTCCGCGAAAAGGAAGCCGGGCGCTGGCCCGTCTCGAAGGCGATGGCGCATCTCCACGAGATCGCCGGCCCGTCCAGCTATCAGCGCCTGGACGTTCATTTCGATCGGACGGTCTATCCGGCCCTGAAGGACCGCCTCCTCGTCGAGCTGCCGCAGAAGGCGCCGACGGAGCTTGCCGGGAGCCCGGTGGTTCGGACGCAGACCCTCTCGACCAACGACGGCTTCAAGTTTTTCGCGGCCGACGGATCGTGGCTGCTCGTTCGATTCAGCGGCACGGAGCCTCTCGTCCGGGTCTATACGGAGGCCGTTTCACCCGCCGCCGTGGAGGCGAATCTGGCCGTTGGGGAGAAGATCGTCCGCGACGCGTAGACACCTCCGGCGACCGGCCCAAATCGCAACCCGGACAGGCATCGAGCCGTCTCCGCGGACTGGCCCGGCCGGACAACCCTACTTGGCTCGCAGCTGTACAGTGGGGGCGTGGGGCCGAAGGCCGCGACCACGCGACCGGACGGTGACCTCTTCGGGGCAGGCAGGGCGACGGAGGGTCTCTACGATGCACAGCTCTCTCATTGGGAAGGTCGAGAAGGCGAACCGCTACGCCCGCGAGTTGGATCGGATCTCGTTCGAACAACTCGCGGTCACGTTCAAAGGTGACAACGACACTCACGTGGTTCGACTCGACGGCGAGGCCTGGCACTGTACCTGCCACTTCTTCGAGAGCTGGGGATCCTGCGTCCATGTCCTCACCCTGCAGAAGATCCTGGGAGTGATGCTCCCGGAGAGCGCCCAGGTATCCATCTTCACCGCACAGCCGGCCGTCCCTGCCTGACGCCCGGCAAATCCGAACAGGCGTTCCGCGAGAGCGAGCCAAACCCTCTCGGCGCCAATCACCGAGGACTGCCCGTGAATTCCC
>PMIP01000032.1 GCA_003158295.1 Chloroflexota bacterium
CTAGTTCCCCGCCTAGCACGGCTCCGGAATCATAACAGCCCCAGGTGCGACCCCCGGAACGTGGCCCACGAAACCGGCTTGGATCGGGCTCCGAGCCTCCACGTCCACCGCGGCTAATGCCCGGGCAATCCTTGGCGATACCATGATCGAGCCTCCGACTTCCCGGTTCGGTCGCGGAGCCCGGTTGGGGCCTTGCCGCCCGCCGGAGCCCGTGGTTCCATGGGGAGAGCGGAATACGAAGGGCAGGTGCGCAGATGGGCAACATCGCCGCAGCAGCAACCCTGCAAGAGCAGATTCAGAGGGCCATCACCGCCCATGGCGTGTTCAAGGTCCGTCTGAGTCTGATCGTGGAAGCAGGCACGGCCGACGTGACGGTCGCGGGAGCCGGAGCCGACAACCTCTGTCCCGTGGGACAGTGGCTCTACGACGGGCTCGGCCCGTCGGCCAAGGCAGGTCCGCATTACGAGAATGTCAGGGCGCTGCATGCCACTTTCCATCGCGCAGCGGGCGAGGTGATGGCACTCTCGCTCGCCCGCAAGCAGGGCGAAGCACTGGCAGCCATGGAGACTCCCTCGACCTTCAAGCAAGCGTCGGACAAGCTCGTTGCCGCCCTGACGGCCTGGGCGGAGTCGCTCGGCTGATCCGTCCGCGCGGCGAGGTCAAGAGGCCGTCGGACGCGCGCCTGGGCGCCGGCGCGGGCAGAGGCGCCCCCGAGCTCCGGGTACGCGGCGAGCGGGGAAGGGTGGCGGAGAGGGAGGGATTTGAACCCTCGATGGGTTGCCCCATACCGCATTTCCAGTGCGGCGCCCTAGGCCACTAGGCGACCTCTCCGCGGCGATTTCCCCGCATCGGCGGGTAGGGACGCCGGCGGCCACACCGGCGGCTCGGAATATTGGAATGGCGGAGAGGGTGGGATTCGAACCCACGGTGCTCGCGCACACCGCTTTTCGAGAGCGGCACCTTCAACCACTCGGACACCTCTCCGCGCGAGAGGATAACAGAGCAAGACGATCGCCCGGCTTGGCCGGGCCGGCTGCGAACGACACCGGAGGACCAATGCTCGTCCGTGCGAGAACCGGCCCCGAGCCGATCTCGCGCAAGGAGATGCCGGTCGTCAGCCCAGGGCGTTTACGCCTTCTGGGGCGCGGGTCTGCTCGACCGGAAGCGCTCGAGAGAAGAGTTCCTCCGCTTCTTCGCAGCGGATCCCGCTCACGATCCTGAGCCTGCGAGTGAGCCGGTCGTCCTGGGCGAGCTGGATCACACCCCCGGCCGCCCCATCGACGCGATTCGGGACGGCGAAGACGAGCGCCTCGACGTCGCTGGCGAGCAGGGCCCCCACGCACATAGGGCACGGCTCGCGAGTGACGAAGATGGTCGCTTCGGCGAGGCGGGCGCGGCCCATCTTGCGAGTGGCCTCGCGCAGGGCGACCACGACGGCGTGCGCGGTTGGATCGTTGGATTCCTGGACCCGATCGTGGGCCCGGGCCACCATCGCGTCGTTGACCACGGCCACGGCCCCGATAGGCGCCTTGCCCTGATCGAGTGCGATCTGCGCTTCGGCCAGAGCCTCGCCCATGAACAACTCGTAGTTCATGCCGCGATCATACAGGCCGGCGGCCCGCACCCGCGTCGCCCGTCGCGCCGGCTTGTATGGCGTGGGCCAGGACCGACATGTCCTCGTCGCCATGGCCCTCGGCCATCAGCACATCCTCGAGCGAGGCCGTAAGCGCGGCCACCGGAAGCGGGAGGCCCAAACCGCGGGCGAGCTCGAGCGCGATCCCGAGGTCCTTCCTGTGCAGGGCCAGCCGGAAACCCAGCGGGTACTCGTCGTCGATCATTCGGCCGCTTCGATTGGCCAGCACCCAGCTCTGGGCCGACCCGCCCGACAGCGCCTCGACCAGCCGGCGCGGGTCCAGACCGGCGCGCATCCCCAGGACGATCCCTTCAGCCACGCCCAGGTAGGCGCCACTGATGATCACCTGGTTCACCGCCTTGCCGGCCTGGCCACTGCCGAGCGGCCCAAGGTGCGTGATCGTCTTGCCCATCGCACCCAGAACAGGTCGGGCTCGGACCACCGCCGCCTCGTCGCCACCGACGAAGAACGTGAGCGTACCCAGCCGCGCACCTTCCGAACCACCCGAGACGGGCGCGTCCACCATGGCCACGCCCAGTTCCGCGAGCCGGCGCCCGAACTCGCGGGTGGCATCGGGCGAGATCGTGGAGCAGTCGATCACCAGGCTGCCTCGCGTCGCTCCTTCGGCGATGCCGCCCGGGCCGAACAGCACAGCCTCGACGTCCGGCGTATCCGAGACGCAGACCACGCTGATCTCAGAGCGGGTCGCGACGGCCGCTGCCGATTCGGCGGCCTGGGCGCCCATCTCCAGCAACGGGCCCGCCTGGCCGGGAGTGCGGTTCCAGACCGTCAGCGGAGCCCCGGCCCGAAGTAGATTGGCGGCCATCGAGGCACCCATGGTGCCCAGACCGACGAACCCGATACGCTCCATTCCGCTCCTTTCGGACCGCGGCTATCCGTGGCGAGCATTCCCTTCCGCGCCCGTCGGGCCGCGCGGTGCGGAACGGCCCAACGGCACTCATTCGGCGGCGCACATGGCCCTGCCAGTTGAACGTGCAGCCATCACAATACCTCTCGTGAGGGAGCTGCCCAGGGTCATCTCCAAGCGCGTTCGCCTGCCCCGCCGGCGGGCGTCCGTGGCCGTGGCGATCCTGGCCGTCGTCGCCGTTGCGACAGCGGCCGCGGTCGGTCCGCTTGCGATGAGCCGCACGGCGGAAGGGCCAACGCCGGCTGCCGGCACCGCCGATTTGGTCGGCGCCGGCCCGTCTACCTCGGGGACGGCATCGGCATCGCCCACCGGATTCGACTACGCGAGCGACCGGAGCGCCTCGCCGCAGCCGACGGCGAGCCCGACCGTACCGACCCAGACCCCAACGGCAGAGCCATCTCCGAGCGCCTGCGTGCCGGCTCCCTACGTCGCCTGCGACACGACCGAGGCGCCCACGGCGCTACCCTCGGCCGACCCGGAGGCAACTCCGTTCGGGCTGCGCGTGCCGATCCTCGAGTACCACCGCGTCAAGCCGTTCGAGACGGAAACCGGCTACCAGGTGGGCCTCGTCGTGCCGCCGGAGGTGTTCGCGGCCCAGATGGATGCTCTCCGTGTCGCCGGCTGGCAGACGATCACCATGGGCCAGCTCGGCGACGACCTTCGCTCGGGCATCGAGCCTGTGCCCAAGAGCTTCGTGGTCACGCTGGACGACGGGTATGAAGACGGCTACACGTACGCCTACCCCATCCTGCAGAAAGAACTCTTCCTGGCCACTTACTTCGTCATCGGATCCCAGATCGACAAGCCCGGCAGGCTGACCGTCGACGAACTTCAGACGCTTTTCGGCGCCGGAAATGAGATCGGCAACCACTCCATGTCGCACGAGGACATGCGCTACATGCCGGCGGATCGGCTGGTGACCGAGACCTTCGGAGCCTCGGCAATGATCGCCCGGGATGTTGGCGTCTGGCCCCAGTCGTTCTCGTATCCGGCAGGTTTCACGGGCCCGGCCGTGATCTCGGCCCTGTCGAAGTGCCCGGGCATCGAGACGGCCGTGATCCAGGGTGGTAGCAAGCCCGAGACGTGGCCGAACCGCTTCGGACTGCCGCGAATCCGCGTCGGCCCGGGAACCAACCCACAAGATCTAGTCGAAAGGATGAACAGGTACCTGCCATGAGACTGTGGGGGCGCGCCCGGAGACGGGCGGATGACAACGAGAGCGGCCCGGAAACGGAGGTCGTGGGCAAGCGGCGCAAAGATCGGGGTCGCAGCCGATTGGTCTCCGGGGCGCTCATGGTCGTGACCCTGGCCATCTTCACCGAGCGTGGCCGGGGCGCCATAAGGTCGGTCGCGCGGTGGCTTGACGCCAGAGTCGAGGGCTTCTCCGAGCCGGAATCGCGGACGTACTCCCACTTCTTCGCGCCGGTCTTTGGCCGCCTCTATCGGGGAGTGGCCAGGGACGTCATTGCCGAGCTGGAGGCACGTGGCCGGATGAACAAAGCCACGATCGTGGACCTCGGCTGCGGGCCGGGCGACCTCGCCCTGGAGCTCTCGCATCGTCTCCGCGGCTCACGGGTCGTGGGCCTGGACCTCTCGCCGAGCATGATGCAGCTCGCCAGCCGGCACGCCACGACGGACGGGCGGCTGCGGTTCATCGTCGGCAACGCGGAGGCGATGCCCTTCACCGACCGGTCGGTCGATCTGGTGGTCTCGACCCTCAGCCTCCACCATTGGAAGAAGCCGGCCGCCGTCTTTGCCGAGGTCTCGCGGGTGCTGCGGCCGGGTGGAGTGGCCCTGATCTACGACATCAGCGTCCTCAGTCTGAGGACGTCGGAGCTGGAGACCATCGCCCGAGATGTCGGGCTCGATCCGGACGCGCTGCAACGCGAGCGCGTAAAGGGCGGATTCGGGGCGAGACTCTTCGTTCGCTTCAGGCTCGAAGGACCGGAGATCGAAGACGACCGGGAGAGCTGAGGGGACCGCCTGGGCCCTGCATGGCCGGCCGGCCATGCTAGAATCCCGGCCGCTGTGGCTCCCAGGAGAGGTCGCATAGCTGGTCTAGTGCAGCGGTTTGCTAAACCGCCAGGTGGGGTAACCTGCCTCGAGGGTTCGAATCCCTCCCTCTCCGCCAGTCTTTCGCAAGCCACAGCCGCGCGCGCCCGTAGCTCAGTGGATAGAGCGCCAGGTTGCGGACCTGGAGGTCGTGGGTTCGAGTCCCGCCGGGCGCGCCAAACTCCCGATCCCTCCAGACGACGCTTCGCCTATCGTGCAGGGGCTTCCTCGACGACCACGACCGTGTGCGTGGGCAGCTGGGCCAGGTCGATCCAGACGTAGTCGCCTTCGGCGCGGAAGGGCAGGTCCGTTCGGTCGGGCGCCAGATAGCAGCGTGCGACGCCCGCGGTCCCCATTCGCAGGCCGAGGCGGGCGCCGGCAGTCGGCCAGGAGTGGTCGACGTGGGGGACCGACTGTGCGGTGCGGCGCGGGTGATACGCCACCAGATGGGCGACCCAGCGGGCCGGGCGGCCTCCCTCTCCCTCGGCAGCCTCGACCGGGCCCTGGCGCAGAAGCCCGACCTCGATCCAGGGTGGACCGTCGAACCTGACGAGTGGCTCGGACAGCAGCTCACGGACAAGGGCCGCGGCCACGTCGGCGTACGCCCAGTAGTCATGGTCCCGGTAGGCGCGGAAGAGAGGAGCGGCGAGGTAGCCGACCTTACCGTCGACGACGGCCAGCGGCGCATCGAGCGACTCCCCCACCGGCGCCTGCGCGTGGCTGAAGAAGTGCTGCCAGGTCCTGTCGAAGAGGGCGGCCGACAGCGAACCGTGGGCGACGGCGCCTGGACGCGCCCGAACCAGCGACGCCCGGTCGTAGAGCACGTAGTCGTAGTCCGTCGCCAGCTCCGACTGGCCCGCGAGCGCGTCGTCGACTCGGAAGTAGACCGGCATCGTCGGCGCCGGTCCGAGGTAGTCGACCGGAACGGCCTCGACCGCGAAGAGCCCGTCCGAACCCAGCGCGGCCGTGCCGCTGACCAGCATGGATCCGCCTTGGGCCAGCTGGCCCTCGAGTGCGGCGCGTAGCGCGGGGGTCACCACCAGCCCGTCCGGCAGCACGACCAGGCGGTACCCCGCGAGGTCCGCCCCCGGGTCTACGACGTCGAATTGGATGGCTCGCTCCAGGAAGAGCTGAGCCGCTCCCTCCACTTCCGGGTTCTGGGCTGAAGCGGGCTGCCCGCCGAACGTCTCCAGGCGCGGGTCGGAGACGATGGCCACCTCGGCCGCCGGCCGCGCGCCGACCAGCCAAGGCTCGAGCCGTTCGATCCGCTCGAAGACTCGGCCGACAAGCCGGTATACGGCCGGGTCGAGCGCGCCCGAGGGACGTAGCTGATCGCCGACGGAGACGCCTCCGCCCGCGGCCAGTATGGTGGCGCACTCATATTCGAGCTGGTCGAGGGTCTTGAGGCCGCCGAAATCGGCCCAGGACTTGTGGAAACGGCCGGTCATGCCCAGGAACGGCAGCCCGAACGTTCGCGCATGGCGAGCCACGATCGGGTAGTGGAGATAACCCCACAGGCCCGGTGAGGTAGCGAGACTCTCCACGTCGAGGTGGGTCTGGACGTGGATCAGCTCGCCCATGGCCGCGTCCGCAGTGCCGTTGAAGAAGACCTCCGCGTCGGGCGCCAACTCTCTGATCAAGCCGCTCACCCGCTCGAGAAAGGCGATCTCGCGCCGCCTCGCGAAGGCCGCGGCCGCCCGATCGTCCCCGGCGTCCACTGCCGCCGCGGCCATCTGGGCCAGGCCCCAGGGCGAGTAGTTGGGCACGGCCAGACAGATGTCGAACCAGAAGCCGTCGATCTTGTAGCGACCGCACAGCTCACGCACCTGGTCGCAGACGTAGTCGCCGTAGCCGGTAGCGGGGTCGAGCAGGCTCCAGCGCGGGGCGCCGGGGCCGCCGTCGTCGGGCGAGAGACCACCCGCGATAGATGGCGCCGTCAGCGGCCGGCGCGCGTGCAGTGAGCCATCCTTGCCGACGACGACCCAGCCCGGCTCGCGAGCCGCGGCGAGGTCGTCCCAGCCGATGGTGACGTAGGCGACCGCCGCGATTCCGGCAGCGTGGAGCGCCTCGATCTGCCGTCCGAGCAGGTCGAAACCGAGGCCGGGATGAGTCGTGCCAACTGAGGTCGGGTAGTAGGAGTAGCCGTGATGGCAGCGGGCGAAGACGTTGACGGCGCCGACGTGCGCCCCTCGCATCGTCTCGGCGAACGAGGCCGCGTCGAAGTCCCGGGCTATCGGCGCGACGCCGCCGGGCGTATGGAAGTCGAGATGGACCTGGCGGAGCGACAGAGCAGAACCGGGAACCGGCCTATTGGACGGGCTCATGCTACGGACTCACCTCCACGGCCATAATGCTCTGGCCGGAGCCCGAGTGCCGGTCGCCCCGATGCAAGGCGGCCCGTTCGATTCAATTTGACACCCGCCCCGGCGCCCGGTACTGTCGCGAGCACCAATGGAACGCATCTTCTTCTTTTACCGCTACCCGGCATGACCGTTCCCGGAGCCTAGGCCCGGGATCGCGGATCGTGCCGGGTGCAAGCAGAGGCAACGCCTCTGCTTTTTTGTTGCCCGACCAGGACCCCGACTCCGGCGGCCGGAGCCAGACGGCAGACCCCGAGCCAACCGTCGGTTGGCTAACCAGGAGGACCGCCAGTTGATCATCGTGATGTCCGCAGGCGCGACAGACCAAGAAGCCGAAGCAGTCCGGACTCAGATTCGAGCCCACGGGCTGAGCCCGCACGACAATGTCGGCACCCAGCGTGTGGTGATCGCGGTACTGGGTGACGTGGCTCCCGTACGAGAGCATCTGATGAGCAAGCTGAATTCGATGAGCGGAATCCAATCGGTGACGCAAATCAGTCGCCCCTACAAGTTGGCGTCGCGGGAATCCCATCCCGAGGACACCGTCATCGAGGTCCGGGGCACCAGGATCGGCAACGGCACGCTCACGATCATGGCTGGGCCTTGCTCTGTCGAGAACCGGGAGATGATGCTGGAGACCGCCACAGCCGTCGCTAAAGCAGGGGCAACCATCCTGCGTGGCGGGGCATTCAAGCCTCGCACGAGCCCGTATAGCTTCCAGGGCCTGGGGCTGGAGGGGCTGCAATACCTGGCCGAGGCGCGCCAGGCCACCGGCCTGCCGGTGATCACCGAGGTCATGGAGCCGAACCTGGTCGACGTGGTCGCCCAGCACGCCGACATCCTCCAGGTGGGCACCCGCAACATGCAGAACTACTCGCTGCTGACCGCGGTTGGCAAGGCGGGTAAGCCGGTCATGCTCAAGCGCGGCTACGGCGCCACGATCGAAGAGTGGCTGATGGCAGCCGAATACATCATCTCGTCGGGTCAGCCCAACGTGATCCTGTGCGAGCGCGGCATCCGGACCTTCGAGACGTACACGCGCAACACGCTCGACCTGACGGCCGTGCCGCTGCTCCACCACCTGACCCACCTGCCCGTCATCGTCGATCCGTCCCACGCCACCGGCAAGCGCTGGCTGGTGCGGCCGATGGCTCTTGCCGCCGTCGCCGCAGGCGCCGACGGGATCATGGTGGAGGTCCATCCCAACCCGGACGAAGCCCTCTCCGACGGGGAGCAGTCGCTCACGTTCGACCAGTTCGCGGACATGGCCGGGGCGCTGCGCCACATCCACGACGAGGTCCGGACCCTCATCAAGGACCCCTATGTCAGCGACGGGCCGATCAACGTCGGCGGCGACAGCAAGCATTGACCGTCATGAGCGCGCCGCCGCTCCCCGTGGAGCTTCCCCGCTCGATCCTGCCGGCCGCGCGCCTCCGCGGCGAGCCCCGGCTGCCCGGCGACAAGTCGATCTCGCACCGGGCGCTGCTTCTGGCTGCCCTGGCCGAAGGAGAGAGCCTGGTGAGCGGCGCCGGCGACGGCATGGACGTCCGGGCCACGGCCGCGATCATTGCCGCGCTCGGGGCTGCCGTTGAGCGGGTGCGGGAGGACGGCCCGAACGTGGACTACCGGGTCGCCTCCCCGGGGCCGGACGGCCTCCATGAGCCGGGCGGAGTGCTGGATTGCGGCAACTCGGGGACGAGTCTTCGTCTCTGCTCCGGTGCGCTAGCGAGCCTGCCGTTCTTCAGCATCCTGGACGGCGACGGTTCGTTGCGGAGCCGTCCTGTGGCCCGTATCATCGAACCGCTGCGCTTGATGGGCGCGGCTTTGTATGCGCGCCGTTCCGACACCCTTCCTCCGCTGGTCGTCATCGGTAGTCCGCGCCTAAACGCGATCGACTTCTCGACCCGCGTGCCGAGCGCCCAGGTCAAGTCGGCGATCCTGCTGGCGGGCCTGCGCGCGGAGGGGCGGACGACGGTGCGCGAGGCGGTCGCCACGCGAGACCACACGGAGCGGATGCTCAGATCGCGCGGCATCGACGTCCGGCGTGAGCCGGCCGAGAGTACGGGAGGCCCTGTGGCCTGGACCCTGGATGGTGGCGCGCGACTTCGGCCGCTCGACGAACGAGTCCCGGCCGATCCGTCCGCGGCTGCCTTCTGGCTGGTGGCCGGCGCGATCCATCCCGACGCGGACCTCACGCTGCGCGCGGTCGGGGTGAACCCGACCCGTCGGGCGGCGATCGACATCCTGGTTCGAATGGGCGCTCGCGTCGAGGAAACGGCCCTCGGCGCCGCCACGGCCGCTGGGGCGGCCACGGCCGCTGGAGCTGCCGATGTCGGCGAGCCGCTGGCGGACCTGACCGTGCGGTCGAGCGAACTGCACGCCGTGGACCTGGGTCCGGCGGAGGTCGCATCGGCCATCGACGAGATCCCGATACTCTGCCTGGCTGCCACCCAGGCCCGCGGCAAGACCACCATCCGTGGTGCCGGGGAGCTACGCAACAAGGAGTCGGACCGGATCGCCGGCATTGCCGGCGGCCTGCGGGCCCTGGGGGCGCGGATCTCCGTTGACGGCGACGACATCGTCATAGAAGGACCCACACGATTGGTCGGGTCCGCGACTCAAACACTCGACGATCACCGGCTGGCGATGACCTTCGCGGTCGCCGGCCTCATCGCTTCGGGCTCGACGACGATCGACCGTGCCGAGAGCGCGGCCGTTTCGTATCCGGGCTTCTTCCTCGAACTCGAAAGGCTGCGAGCATGACCAACCGCGTCGTCCTGATCGGCCACCCGGTCGCCCACTCCTTCTCGGGCGCCATGCAGCAGGCTGCCTTCGANNTCGACCTCGCCGCGGCAGTCGCCGAGCTTCGCGGCGACGAGTTCCTGGGAGCGAACGTCACCGTCCCCCATAAGGAGCACGTCGTCCCGCTCGTCGATCGGCTGACCGAAGATGCTCAGGCCACGGGCGCGGTGAACGTCATCTCGCGCGAAGGCAAGAAGCTGATCGGCCACAAC
>PMIP01000004.1 GCA_003158295.1 Chloroflexota bacterium
ACCGACAGGGTCCCGCCACTGCCCAGTGCCACGGTGACTCCGTTGGCCCGATCGTCACCGAGAGGGAAGTTGAGAGTCTAGCTGGTCGTGTTGTTCATGGCCACAGGGCCGACGAACAGGAACCCGGAGCTCGTCTGCTGGGTGACCGTCAGGTTGCCGGTGACGGCTACGGCATTGGATGGCACTCCGCCGTTGCCAGTCACCTGGAAGGTGCGAGCAGCGTGCGAGCTGAAGACTCCCGAGACCCCGCCAGTGCCGTCACGGGTATCCAGGATGCGCGTCGGAGTGAGAGGTACGTACGTGGCGCCGCTGTTGTCGGGCACGAAGTAGCCGGTCACATCGAAGATCACTTGAGCCGTGGAGCTTGGAGCCTGGCCGACCATCGTTACGCTGAGGGTGCCTCCCATGCCCAGGGCGACCGTCACTCCGTTGGCCCGGTCGTCACCGACGGGGAAGTTGAGAGTTGAGCTGGTTGGGTGGTCCACGGCGTTCGGGCCGACGTACAGGTAGCCCGCGCTGGTCTGCTGGGTCACGGTCAGGTTGCCGGTCACAGCTATTGCATTGGTCGGCACACCGCCATTGCCCGTCACCTGGAAGGTACGAGCCAGGCTCGAGGTGGAGGGGCCGGGGAGGCCCACGTTGTAGCGGGTATCGAGAAGGCGAGTCGGGGTGAGCGCCACGTAGGTGGCGCCTGAGTGGAGCGTGACGCTCGTGGATGGAGCGGACGGCAGGCTCGTTCCAACGCCGTTCGTCGCCGTCACTGTAAAGGTGTAGCTCAAGCCGTTGGTGAGACCGTGGACCGTGCAGAACGCGGTGCCCGTCGTTGTGCACGTCTTGTTGCCAGGAGAAGAGGTGACCGTGTAGCCGCTGATGGGGCTACCGTTGTTGGCGGGGGCCACCCAGGCCACCGAGGCGGTGGTATCGCCCGCCACCGCGACGACGCTCGCCGGCGGGTCGGGGATTGTGGCAGGCGTGACTATGTTGGAGGCTCCTGATGTCGCCGTCATGCCGTAGGCGCTGATGATCGCCCCGACGACGAACGCGTAGGACGTTCCGTTGGTGAGTCCCGTCACCGTGCAGCTGAGCGCGCTCGTGGTGGCGCACATCAGTCCGCCCGGCATGGAAGTGACCGTGTACCCGGTGACAACCAGCCCGCCCGTGTTCGACGGGGCGATCCAGGTCACCGTTGCCTGAGCGTTGCCCGCGGTGGCAACAACGCTCGTAGGCGCGGCGGGGATTGGAGCCGGTACGACCGCGCTGGAAGTAGTGCCGGCGCTAGTGCCCCACAGGTTCGTCGCCGTGACAGTGAAGGTGTACGAGACGCCGTTGGTGAGGCCGGCGACGTTGCAGCCGAGCGCAGTCGTCGGCGGGCAGGTCTGGCTGCCGCCGCCCGAGGTCGTGACCGTGTAGCCCGTTATGAGGATCCTGGGATCCACCGGACCGGTCCAGAAGACGGCCGCCGAATTGGGACCCGGGACCGCCGTTACCTTGGTCGGGGGAGCGGGCACCGTGCCCGGGATGACGACGTTCGAGGGGGCCGACGCCGGGCCGGAGGACCCATTCGTGGCCGTAACCGTGAAGGTGTATGCAGTTCCGTTTGTAAGCCCCAAGACCGGACACGAAAGTCCGCTCGAGGTGCAGGTCTTGGTCCCGTCCTGAACCGCGGTAACGGTGTAGCCGGTGATGGCGGCGCCGCCGTCGTTTGCGGGTGCGGCCCAGGAGACTGTCGCCGAGCCGTTGCCGGCGACGGCCGTGACGCCGAGCGGTGGCCCGGGTGGGGTGGGATCCCCAAGAAGGGCCATGACCGGGGCGGACGTAACCTCTGCATAAGGCGCGGAAAGGGTTGCCGGATCGGCCGCGTTGAAGGCAACTACCCGGTAGCTGTACCGGCCCGCTGCGGGAGCGTCCCGGTAGCTCGTGGCGTTGGCCTGCTGCAGAGTGCCGATCTGTGCGTATGTCCCGACGGTGAACGGGCCGCTGCCGGTCACCGGCGCTCTCTCGATGCGGTAGCCGATCTCACCTTGTTTGTCGCCCCAGCTGGTGCCGATCTGACCGTAGGGGATGTTCGGCGGCGTGCCGTCTGTCCAGGTCAAGTTCAGAGCGCCAGGCGAGGAGGTGACCGAGAGCAGCGGCACCTGGGCAGGCGCCCGCGGGACGTTGAACTGGACGGGCCGCATCATGTCGTTCTCTTCGTGGCCCAGGATGTGGCAGTGCCACACGTACTCCCAGCCGTAGTTGACGGTGGAGTTAGGGACCGTCATGGGGTTGCCGTTCGAGACGTCGTAAGTCGCGATCGGTGCGTTCACAGGCCGCGTCACGTCGATCGAACGGATGCTGTCGGGTAAGCCGAACGGAACCTTTGGAGCGATCGGTCGCAGAGCGACGATCGTGTCCTCCAGCGGGTTCATCCGGACCGTGTCTTTCCAGCCGAGCTCGTTGGGATCCGGCGGTTTGATCATGCCGTCCCAACCCACCCTGTTGATGACTTGAACGTTGAACAGGTGGAAATGTATGAAGTGCGTGTCGACGCCGTTGTGGGTGATCTTCCATATCTGCGTGTTGTCGCCTGCCGTACCTATCGGTACGGCCAGGTCACCCGCCGATATGGTTTCCGTGTATGGCTCCGCGTAGCCCAGAGGGATCGTCGTTTGGTTGATCCCAGTGGTGTTCGGGAGCTCAGTTCCTAGCGTGGCGTTCATTCGCCCGTACATCGTCTCGAAGAGTTCCTGGATCGCCTTCGGCTGCAGGCCGATCGTCACGGGCGTCGTGGCTCCCATGGGCGTGAAGGACGTCTGGGTGTCCTGGATGCGAACGTAGTTGTCAGGGGAGGTTGTGCCGTAGGCCGCGTAGTACGCGGACTCTGGAACGATGATCGGATCCTGGGACTGGGCGAAAGCCGCCGGAATGGCGTTCGTGAGAGCGGCCACGTTGAAGGCCGGCGCGACGCCCTTGGCGGGATCGACTCGGAACTGCATGATCGTCCGCGTGTTGGGGCCGTAGCCGGCCGCCGTCGTCGGCGCGCCGCCCGTGGAAGTCTGATCCGGATCGCCGGTGTAGTAGTCGTATCGAGGATCGAACGCTGGCACGGGTGCCGGCGAGTCGTTGTAGAGGATGATGTTGGAGCAAGCGGCGAGGTTGACCTGCGAGAAGTCGACGATGACGTCTGCCCGCTCTGCCGGTCCGAGCATCAAGTTCTTGTTCGAGACATTGGTGACGGTGATGCTGCGCCGGTTGTACTCGTAGCCAAGCGGCGAGTTGGGCATAGTCACCGCGTTCGGAAGTACGCCGCCCTCGGTGCCTATCTGGATCATCTTGGGGCCGCCGGTGCGGACGTCGGGGACGCCACCGGCCCGTCCGTCGGTTATGTCGGTGGAGTAGCCGGCCGTTCCGGGTGTACCCGTCACGGCGGGGACCATTGTCACTTCACCCGCGCCCGGATTGACCAGCTTGCCGTTCGAGTCCCACATCTGGCCGTTGGAAGATGCGCAGTAGAGCTGCAGATTCCAGGTGCGGTCGTTGCTGGCGTTGAGGATCTGGAAGCGGTATGCCTTCTGGCCCACGGTCAGGTATGGATAGGCCGTTCCGTTGACCAGCGGCGTATCCATGAACCCTTCGGGCGTGATCGATGGATTAGGAATCCCCGGGTTGACGGCACCCTCGTCCGGGGTGGAACCATTCAGGGGGTTCGCGACCGGGCCGTTCATCAGGCCTGTGAAGGGCGGCCAGAACCATGGCCCGTAGTCCCAGCGACCCATGGGGTTGACGCCCATGGAGTCAGAGGGGTTCTGGTTTGGCATATAGACATGGGGGAACCACAGGTTGCCCGTGCCACCGTACAGGGTCGTGTTCCAGGTCGGGTCTTCGGCAGCCAGCTGCGTCGATCCTGGGACGAAGGTCTTGTCCTGAATGACGAGCGGGATCTCATCGGCCGGGATGACGCCGCTGGCAACGAGCGCGCGTTCCGTCGGGTCTTGCACGAGGTAGCCGGCGGCCTCACCTGCGTAGACGTTGAGGCGGGTGATTCCATATGCGTGGTCGTGATAGAACATCAGCCGGGCGCTTTGCTGGTTCGTATAGAAGAAGGTCTCCGAGCCTGGGCCCGGATCTGGCATGTCGGGGACGTTTACCACGCTCACGCCCTCGGGGTACTTAGTCGTTTCGCCGGCGGGCGTGATCCACTGGTTTGGCGTGCCGTCGCTGATCCAGGGTGTGACGCCGCCGTGCAGGTGCAGCGTGGCCCGGTTCTGCGTGTACGTGGCGCAGTCCGTCCGAACGGTCGAGTCGCACGGAGCTCCGGTGGAATCCACGGGACCTGCGCCCGCACCCATCACCGTGGTGTCGACCGGAATGAACAGGTCGCCGCCGCTGCCGATCGGCAGCAGATTGGTGAACTTGACTCGGACCGGCCTGTCCTTCTGGGCGATGATGGTCGTGCCGAGGTACTCCGGGTGGTCGAATGCGTAGACGGGGTTGCCGCCGATCAGGATCGCGGTGTGTGTCCCGTTGACGTTCTCGTTGAAGAGCTGGATGTGCCGGCTGCCGGCCCCGACATTCATGACGCTCGTCTCGAGCTGCACGTAGCCGCGCAACAGGGTGGCCGGCAGGTCCGAGGAGAGCTTCTGGCGGTACTGAACCAACCCGATCTCGTAGTAGTCGGACCCCGGATACGTAGTCTGGTCGGGGACGGCGACCGAGATGTACTGACCGAGGTTGTTGGCGTTGGTCGAGCCGAGACCGGGCAGCGAATCGACGAACTTGCGGATGCCGCCGCTGACGTAGCCGGCGCCTCCGTTCGTCACGTTGACGGAAGCGACCGAGCCCGATATCGAGGTCGCGGCCGCCGCTCCGGTGCCTCCGCCGCCACCGCCGAACGAGACGCTGGCGGTCGTGTAGTTGGTGCCGCCGTTCGTGACGGTGATAGCGAAGACCGCGTCGGGCGTGATGGCCGCGGTCGCGGTAGCGCCGCTGCCACCGCCACCGTTGAACATCACCATGGGCGCCTCGGTGTAGCCGATCCCGTGCGTGCCGAGGGTCAGGCCGACGACCTTGAGCGTGGCGGTCGCGACCGCACCGGCGCCGGGCCCGCCGCTATCCGTGATGTTGACCATGGGCGGGACCGTATAGCCAGTCCCGGGTGACGTCACCGTGGCGATGATCGCCATTGTGGCCGTCGCCAGCGCACCGGCACCTGGCCCAGTGGCGTCGGTGATGTTCACGGTGGGCGCGGACGCCGTCGAGTAGCCCGAGCCGGCGGCAGTGACCGTGACAGCGGTGATGATCAGGGCCGAGGTCGCGGTAGCGCCCGTTCCCAGCCCGGTGGAGTCGGTGATGGCTACCGCAGGCGCGGACGTGTAGCCGGTCCCGGTCGCAGTTACAGCGACGCCGGTGATGGTCAGAGTGGCCGCTGCGGTCGCGCCCGTGCCGGGTCCGCCGGAGTCAGTAATTGTTACGGTAGGCGCGGATGTGTAGCCCGAACCGGGAAGAGCCACGCTGACACCGGTGATGACGCCGCCTGTCATCGTGGCCGTCGCGGTCGCGCCCGAGCCGCCGCCGCCCGTGATATTCACGACGGGGGTTACGTAGCCCGTGCCGCCGGCGCCGACCGTGATGGCACTAACTTGACCACTGGCTGTTGCGGCGGCACCGGTGCCTCCGCCGCCTGTGAAGCCGACAACCGGGGTCTTGTAGCCCGTGCCGCCGTTGGTGACGGCAATCGCACTCACATCACCCGAGGCCGTCGCGGCCGCGCCTGTGCCTCCGCCGCCTGTGAAGCCGACAACGGGGGTGACGTACCCCGTTGTGCCACCGTTCGTGACCAGGATGGAGGACAGTCCAACTACGGCCGTCGCGGCCGCGCCGGTGCCTCCGCCGCCGCCGGTGAAACCGACAACTGGGGTCACGTAGGCGGTCGTGCCGCTGTTGGTGACCGTGATGGCTCCGAGCCCATCAGTCGCGGTTGCGGCCGCACCCGTACCGCCGCCCCCGCCCATGAAGGCGACCGTAGGCACCGACGTGAAGCCAGTGCCGCCGTTTGTCACGGTGAGGCCCGTTACTTCGCCGGAGAGGGCTGCTGTGGCCGTGGCCCCGGTCCCATCGCCGCTGATGTTGACCGTGGGAATGGACGTATAGCCCGAGCCGGGGTTGGTCACACTGATCGATCCCACCGAGCCGGACAGGGTGGCAGTAGCCGTCGCTCCGGCCCCGGTCCCGCCCAGGAACGAAACGGTCGGCGGGGACGTGTAGCCATTGCCGCCCGCAGTGACGGAAACGGACTGCACGACGCCGGCGACCGTGGTAGCAGTCGCGGTGGCCCCTGTGCCGCCGCCGCCCGAGAGGTCGACGGCCGCGACGTCATTCGGCAGCGGGCTGTTCGCGTAGTTGGGTGTCGTGCCGAAGTAGTCGGGCGTAGCCATCGTGCCGGCAAGGGCCGGCGTTGCCCCTACGGATACGGAGCATTGGGCGCGGGCGGCGGCGGCACGCTGGGCGGCCGCAAGGCGGTCCGCGTTCGTGATAGTCCCCTGGTGGATGGTGGGCGCGGCCACGGTGCAGAGATCGGGACTGGCCGCCGCGGCGGGGACGATGGGCGTCGCCATCGCCAATGCCGTTACGAGTATGGCGGCGGTCCTGAACAGTTTCTGTGGTGTCGTGACCCTCTGACTATCGGACCTGGGCAAGAAGAACCCCAGCCTGGCTGCCACCTGAGACTCCCTTCAGTCGCACGCTTCGCAAACCCGCCCCGGGGTGGCCTGGCTCCCTTGTCGGCCACCCTATCGGTTGAGTTGGTCCTGCGCGCTGATCCGAGTCAGTGCGTGCTCCGGCGTCTGTCCGGGACAGCGGTCTCCTGATCGCGCGCTCTTCTCCGAACGCTACCCTAGTAGGTATTGCTGTGCCCACACCTCAATGAGTAGGCAATTGCATTGCAGGCGCCTGTCAAGAACAGAGCCAACCCTCACGCGGAAACGGGGTCCCGCGTGACGAAAGGAACCTGGGCACAGCTTCATACCGCGTCGTGTCGCGCGGGCTTGCCATCCCACCCGGCGAAAGCACAAGGACCGTCATCGGCGGCCTGCTTCTTCGTCAGTGCGCGGCGGCCGAGCCTCTGGCCTTCCTGAGCTGGATCGCCGGTCGCTCCTAGTGGATGAAGTACCCCGTTACGTCGAAGACGACGTGACTAGTCGCCCCCGGGTCCGAGACATAGGTGACGCTGAGTGTGCCTCCGGTACCCAGAGCCACCGTGACCGCGTTGGCTCGGTCATCACCCACCGGGAAGTTAAGGGTCGAGCTGGTCGGGTTGTTCTGAGC
>PMIP01000071.1 GCA_003158295.1 Chloroflexota bacterium
GCTCCGCGGCCGTGTCGGCCGGTCCAGCCGCCGCGCCTACGCCTACCTTCTCTACCGGCGCCGCGAGCGGCTCTCCGACGTGGCCCGTAAGCGGCTGCAGGCCATCTTCAACGCATCGGAACTGGGGGCGGGATTCCAGATCGCCCTGTCCGATCTCGAGATCCGCGGCGCCGGCAACATCCTGGGCGCGGAGCAGCACGGCCACGTCGCCGCCGTCGGCTTCGACCTGTACACGCGCCTGCTGGCCGAGGCCGTGGAGGAGCAGAAGGCCGAGTTCGAAGGCCGGCCTCCGGTCATCGAGCGTCCGGGAGCGGTCGTGGACCTGCCGGTGGACGCGCACCTGCCCGACTCGTACGTGCCCGAGACCGCCCAGAAGCTGGAGCTGTACCGGCGCCTGGGCCGTGTTCGAACGGCCGGCGAGCTGGCTGCCTTCCGCCAGGAGCTGGCCGACCGCTTCGGGGCGCCGCCGGCGCCGGTCCTGCGCCTGCTCGAGGTCGTCGAGTTGAGGATGGCCGCCGAATCGGCCGGTATCGCTTCCATATCCCGCGAAGAAGGCGAGCTCGTCGTTCGTTTCGGCACGCTGAGCCGGGCCTCGGCCATGCGCGCCCTGGCCTCGATTGGCCGCGAGGCCGTTCGCTTCGGATCGAACCAGGCCCGCATCCGCCTGCCGCGCGACCCCGTTCGCTCCTGGAGCGTGGCGCAGTCCGTGGTCCAGCGACTCATTCCGGCCGCAAGAGAGCAGGAGGAGCAGCGCGAGCGAGCCGCCGCCGCCCAGGGACGCCAGCCCTAGCCGAAATCGAGGAACGAAACGGCCGCGGCCGCCCTCATATTGAGTAGGGTCACTCATCAGCTTGACGGCAGCGAGGGCAGCGTGGCGGTAGTAGCGGCGCGAACGGTGATGGCGGCCCGCGGCGGCGATGAGGGGGCCTTCGCGCGTCTCGTCGACGTGGAAGCTCCGGCGGCCTATCGCCTTGCCTTGACGATCACCAGGTCTCCTGCCGAAGCCGAGGACGCGGTTCAGGATGCGTTCGTTCAAGCGTGGCGACGGATCGACTCGCTGCGCGATCCGGACCGGTGGTCGGCCTGGTTCCGGCGCCTGCTCGTCCGATGCGCAGTGGAACGCGCTCGGAGGCGGCATCTAGTCAGGGAAGTGGACCTGGAGCTCGCCCTGGACGTCCCCAGACTCGAGCCGTCCACTCACCCGGCAGAGCACCTTGCACTGCTCGCCGCGCTGGGCCGTCTCGATCCCTCGGACCGGGCGATCATCTCGCTTCGCTTCTTTGCCGACCTGGAAATGAAGGACGTGGCCGACGCTCTCGGGATTCCGCTTGGCACCGCGAAGTCGCGGCTCCATCGCGCCCTCGAGCGCCTCCGCGAACGAATGGGGCAGGAACCATGAACCTGGAACAGGATCTTTCGGACGCCTTGCGCGGTGCCTTTGGAGCGGCTCTGCCGAGTCCGGATCTGCGTGCTCGCGTCATGGCCGCGACTCGACGGGAGTCGGCCGGCTCTCGTCGCGCGCCGCGTCGCCTTCTGCTCGCCATATCCGGTTTGACGGCCGCGCTGCTGCTCGCTGCGGTCGTCTCGACCGTCGTCAAGCCGAACGTCACCGCGTCCCAGGAGCCTTCGGCTACCGCCTCCGGGCCGCTGACGCACTATGCCGTCGGCTTGCTCTCGTTCGACTATCCAAGCTCGTGGAAGTCCCGCGTGAACGTCCTCCCCTGGGTGTTGGGCCTCTGGACGGGTTCGGACCCCGCCGACTGCCTCACGCCCACTCCCCAGCCGACCGGGCCGGACAGCCACTGCGGCAGACAGGGGCCTCTGCTTCCGGGGACTCTGTACGTGACGGTGGGCGACTACACCACCTCGCCTCCCGACCTGCCGATAGACCCCAGCCAGCCATCGGCTCTTCCTTCGGGCGGCCAGTACGTGACGGTGGCGGGTATGCAGGCGACCCTGGTGAGCGGCGCGACGGCGACGGAGCAGACGCTCGACTGGACGATCTCCGAGCCCAAGCGACCTCATACGCGGTTGCAGGTTCACGCCGAGTTTGCGGACCCGGGCGCCGAGGAGATGCGGACCGAGATCATGGCGATGGTTTCCAGTCTCAGGTTCGCTAACCCCGTCGAACCGCTCGATCTCTCCTTGGGCAATGACATCGCGAGCTCGTTCACGAGCGGCCTGCACGTGCTCCCGGGATTCGACTGCTTCCGGGCGTTACCCGGCGAGGTCGCAACGGGAGTGGTCACCGACGCTCCGGATTTTCGGCGGCTGACCAAGCCGCTGCCGGTGAGTTGCCGGATAACCGTTGAGCCAGCCGCCAGCGTCGGTCTCTGGAAGGTGACGCTCACGGAGTGGTGGGCCGCGGACGTCGACCGGACCGCAGGAAGCTACATGCTCGTCTTCTGGCTCGACCCGGATGCGGCTGGTTACGGGTACGAAGGTGCCTGGCAGATCGGCGGATCTACCTCCGGCGGCAACGGCCCGGACGTTCTGGGAGATCCCTTCCCGTACGTTTCCGAGGATCAACTCCCGTCTTCGACTTGACGCTGCCCGAATCGCGTAACCTATAGAACGGTCCGCGTCACGAAAGGACGCGAGCCGGACCCCGATGGGGTTCGTCACTGGCAGCCGGTCAGTTCCGTCGCACCCCGCGTCAGGGCGGCCACGCGGCCGCCTGGACCCCGGCCGGGAAGGACGTGGGATGCAGCGAACGAGCAAGGCGGTATCTGGCGTGGCACACCCGAAGAACGCGCCCGAGAAGGACGCCTTCCGGCCGGATATCGAGGGGCTCCGCGGCCTTGCCGTATCGCTGGTCGTGCTCTTCCACGCCGGACTCCTCTCGCACTCCTCCACGCAGCTCACCGGCGGCTTCATCGGCGTCGACCTCTTCTTCGTCGTGTCCGGCTTTCTCATCACCGGGCTGCTGATCCGCGAGCGCGAGAGGACGGGCCGGGTCAGCTTCTCGCGCTTCTACGCCCGGCGAGTGCGGCGCATCCTGCCGGCCGCGGCGGTGGTGCTGCTGATCACGATCCCGCTCTCCAGCCAGCTGGTCACCCTGGTACAGCGACCGTCCGTGATGCAGGACGGCGCCTCGGCGGCGCTCTCGGTCGCGAACATCCGCTTCGCCATGACCACCGACTACTTCAACCCGGTCAGCTACTCGCCGTTCCTGCACTTCTGGTCGCTCGGCGTGGAGGAGCAGTTCTACTTCGTGTGGCCCGCCCTGCTTGCGATCGTGGCCTGGAAGTCGCCGCGTCTCGGTGCCGGCCTGGCCCTTTCGATCGTTGTCGTGGCATCGTTCTGGGCGAGCCTGATCGTCGGCGATTCCTCATCGTCCACGGCGTTCTACATGCTGCCGACCCGGGCCTGGCAGCTCGCCGCGGGCGGGCTCCTCGCGATCGGTGCGGGATCGCTGGACCGGGCGCCCGCCGCGATACGGTCTGCCGTGGGAACGGTCCTGGCCTTCGCGGGCTGGGCGGCCATGGCGGCTCTGATTACCGCGGCCGTGGCTATCGATTCGATGGCCACACCGTATCCGGGCACCGCCGCGCTGGTACCGACCATCGCCGGAGTGCTCTTGATAGCCTCCGGCACCAGTTCGATCGGGCCCGGCGTCCTCCTCCGATTGGCACCCGTTCGCTTCCTGGGAAAGATCAGCTACTCGCTCTACCTGTGGCACTGGCCGATCCTGATCCTGGGCGGGATCTGGCTGGTCGGCCCACTGGACTCGATCTCCCCGGCACAGGCCGTGGCGCTTGCCGCCCTGGCTGTCCCGGTGGCAACGATCAGCTGGATGTTCGTCGAGGAGCCGTTCAGACGCGGCCAGATCCCTCTGCCGCGCCCGAGCCGGGTAGTAGCCGCCGGCGTGGCCGTCATGGTGGCCGTGGCCCTGATCGGGACCGGGTTCAACTTCGGCGCACAGTCCGCCCTGGCCAACATCGGCGGAGATGCCCCGGACCCGACCGCGATCGCCTTGGCCACGGCCACGGCCACGGCACGACCGACTCCGACGCCCACTCCCTACGTGGTGCCCGGGACGCTCGCCCCCAGCCAGACTCCGACTCCCGTGCCCGAGATGACCCCAGTGTTGACTTCTCCTCCCGACCAGGGGCCGCCCACGTCCTACGCCGTCACCAGTGCAATCCGCCCCTCTCTCGGCAAAGCCGCGACCGACTACGAGCAGGTCTGGCATGACAACTGCCTCGGCTGGAAGGCGACGACGAGTCCCAACACGACGAGCAAATGCATCTACGGGGATCCGAACGGAACCTACACCGTCGCTCTGATCGGCGACTCTCACGGGTCGGCGCTCTTCCCCGGCGTCAACGAGGTGGCCAAGGCCCACGGCTGGAAGCTGATCCCATATCTCAAGATCGACTGCTCGTTCCTGGATTTCAACGATCTGGTCTACTTCGGCCCGCCGACGGTTCCGTATCCGCAATGCATGACCTGGAACAGCGCCGTCCTGGGCTTGCTGAAGGCGCACCCGCCGGATCTCGTCATCATCTCGGAGAGCCGCTGGATCTTCACGGCCAGCTCGGCCGAATCGAACGTGACCGCCCAGTCCGACTCCCTGATCCGGATGATTCAGAAGATCCCGACCAGCACGAAAGTGGTCATCATCGAGGACCCGCCGCTACCGACCAACGTCGACGTGCCGAACTGCCTGTCGACCTATCTGTCCGACTACCGGCGCTGCTCGTACACCCAGAAGGTGGGTTTCGGATCATCGATGCGCACCCGCGAGGAGAAGGCATCCGAGGCCACGGGAGCGGCCCTGATCGACCTCACCAGTGCCATCTGCCCGGGGACCGGCAACTGCCCTGTCGTGATCAACAACATGATCGTGTGNNGACCAGCACCATCTCACGGCCACGTTCGCGACCAGCCTCGGTCCGGTCATCGACGAGCAGCTCACCGCCATCCTGAACCAGTGGGAGAAGGCGGCCCAGCCGTCACCTCCGTACTAGTCCCGGTCTCCCGCTAAGGGGCCGCCGGTCGCGTGGGCCCGCTCGCCGACGGGCTTCTCTTCGGGGCCGGCCCCGCTCGTGACGGCGTTTCGCTGCGGTAGACTGCTGCGTGCCGAGCCTAGCGTCACCCTGACCGGAGGACCGCCGCGAGATGTCAGCCGAGGACCTGCGCGCAAAGATCCGCGAGATC
>PMIP01000072.1:0-528 GCA_003158295.1 Chloroflexota bacterium
CGACTTCGACCAGCGCGTCATCGAGTGGCTGCTGGCCGAGTTCAAGCGTGACCAGGGGATCGATCTGCGGACCGACCAGCAAGCCCTCCAGCGACTCAAGGAGGCCGCGGAGAAGGCAAAGATCGAGCTGTCGACGACGGCCACGACAGAGATCAACCTGCCGTACATCACGGCGGACGCTGCCGGCCCCAAGCACCTCGTGATGCCGCTGACACGGGCCAAGCTGGAAGACCTGGTCGCGGACCTTATCGACAAGACGCGCGGCCCGGTCAGCCAGGCCCTCCGCGACGCGGGCCTGAAGCCGTCCGAGATCGACGAGATCGTGCTGGTAGGCGGAATGACCCGAATGCCGGCGGTCACCGAGGCAGTCAAGCAGATGTTCGGTGGCAAAGAGCCGCACCGCGGCGTGAACCCGGATGAGGTCGTGGCCATCGGGGCCGCGATCCAGGCCGGAGTCCTGGCCGGTGAGGTCAAGGACATCCTGCTCCTGGACGTGACTCCGCTATCGCTCGGCATCGAGACGATGGG
>PMIP01000072.1:544-19195 GCA_003158295.1 Chloroflexota bacterium
CAGATCGAGGTCACATTCGACATCGACGCCAACGGAATCCTCGACGTCAAGGCCAAGGACCGAGCAACGGGCCGCGAGCAGCAGGTCCGGATCACGGCCAGCTCCATGCTGTCCAAGAACGACGTGGATCGGATGGTCAAGGAGGCCGCCTCCCACGCCGACGAGGACCGCGTCCGCAAGGAGGAGGTCGAGACCCGCAACCAGGCCGATGCCCTGGCTTACCAGGCCGAGCGGACGCTCCGCGATCTGGGGGACAAGGTCCCGGCGGAGGATCGAACGGAGACGGAAAGCCGCGTTGAGGCGGTCCGGACCGCGCTGAAGGGCAGCGACCTCGCGGCCGTCAAGTCAACCTCAGACGCACTCGTCGAGCAGCTGCAGAAGGTGAGCACTGCCGCCTACCAGGCGACCGCGGCTGCCGGACCCGCAGCCGACGGTCCCGATAACCCCGCGGACGGTGGCGAGGATCAGTCCTCGGGTGACGCCGGCTCGTCGGACCAGGGGAACGAGGAAGTCGTCGAAGGCGAGTTCAAGGAGGCTTGATCGGGGCTCTCGGCGCTCTGGCCCCCAACCGGGCCGAAGCCCCGGCCTCCAATACCGCCGGCGCCCTGGCCCCCGATCGGGTCGTAACCCTGGTCCTGGTCTGAGCGGTAGGCCAGGCCCCAGCCTGGCTCAAGGGCCGGGTCGCCACTCGTGTCGAATCTTGGGTAGTGCTCGATGACGCGGTCGAGGGGGTCGTCGAGCAGCGACGTGGGCTGCGCCGGCGTGTACCCACCCTCGCCGGGACGGGCAACCCACGACCGCGAGCGGCCGACTCGGACCAGGGTCCTGCGTGTGCGCTGGCGCCGGACGAGCCCGAGGGTGATCGGCACGAGCAGTCCCACTGAGCCGGCCGTGCAGACGACCAGACTGCCCACCAGAAGAGCCACTCCAAGCTGGGCGGGCCCCAGGCCGCTGGACTGCCAGCCGGGGATGCGGTCCCGCCCGAGAGTGTCCGACGCGAAGATGAGAATCACGGCCAGCGCCGGAAGAGCGCAAGCGGCGATTCCGAGGACATTGGCCGCGCGGAAGCACGCCGACCAGAGCGAGGCCAGCCGCGACTCGATGGGACCTCCGACTCCCAGCTTGGCGTAGAGGTCCGGCAGGTGGCGATACGGCATGGTCAGCCACCCGAACGGCTCGTCCAGATGGCGCTGGGCGATCTCGACGGCCACGATGGCGGCGATCAAGCCGGGGATCGGATATCCGAGCCATATCAGCGCCGCGGGAACGATCAGGCCGACCGCGATTCGGGCTTGGGTCCAGACGGCCACGGGCCAGACGATGCCGGCACCGTAGGGCGTGAGGATCGGCATGTCGGCTCCTAGGCCCGTGGCGTTGTGTGTGGTCAGGCCGAGGAAGAGCGACAAGCAGAGGAGGCTGACGATCCCGAGCGCCACGAAGCCGATGGCAAGAGTCCTCGCGAGGGCCTGCTGATCCGAAGTGAGATGCGCCCACGCGCCGGCGAGATTCGCGTTCTGCAACAGGTCCCCGGCCGCGGGAGAGACCGTGAGGACGAGAAACGCTGCGTCCAGGACGAGGAAGGTAAGCAGGATCGCAGTCAGGTTGCCCAGCCAGCCCACCGACAGGGTCGGCCGCAGCGCGAAGAACAGGGCGATCCGCCGCCGGACCGCCGATACCGGATTGGGCACGCCGCGAGCCGCTCGTGGGGCGGGGATACCGAGGGCGGCCGAGCCGGGAGCGACGGCCAAAGGCAGAGCGACCGGGCGGGAGATGTATGACTGCTGGGCCGCCGCAGCGCCGAAATCCACGGCAATCGGCAACGCCGTGGGAGGCGTGGCGACCCGAGAGGGGCTCTTGACGACCGGAGTCCCCTCCTTGGGCTTACTGCCATACCCCGCTCTACAGCTGTAGCACTTGCTGGCGCTGGCCCGGTTGAGCGATCGGCAGTGTTGGCAAACCCAGTACTCTTCCACGCGTCTTCCTTGCTGCTACGCATGGATGATAGGCCGCCCCGAGCCTGCTTGGGCCACGCCCAGATCGTCCCGGGTTCGCCGAACGATGGTTCTGTGGCGCAGCGGGCCGCGAACAGCCCGGATTCGTGCTTTGGATGAACCGAAGCCGGACGGCGAAACCCGGCCGTGGCCGCCCTAACTCCGCCGTGGCCGCCGGAACGTTGCCCGGCCCGGGTCACCTGAACCCGGCCGTGGCCGCCGGAACGTTGCCCGGCCGTGGCCGCCCGAACGTCGGCCCCGGCGGTAACATCCGGTCGTGCCCGAAGTCGCCGCCACTCCCGAATCGCTGATACACGCCCGCGGCCTGACAAAGTGTTTCGGCGCGTTCACGGCCGTGAATGGAGTGGATTTCGACGTGGCCCCAGGGGAGGCGTTTGGCTTCCTCGGCCCGAACGGCGCCGGCAAGACCTCCACCATGCGAATGATCGGCACCGTGTCGCCCGTCACGGCCGGCACGCTGACGGTCTTCGGCCTCAATCCCAAGCGCGACGGAGCCAGGATCCGGGCCCGCCTGGGCGTGGTGCCGCAGGCCGACACTCTCGATCCTGAACTCAGCGTCCTGGAGAACCTGCTCGTCTACGGCCGTTACTTCGACCTGTCCTGGGGGGAAGCTCGGCGGCGCGCTCTCGAGCTGCTCGATTTCGTACAGCTCGCCGAACGATCCAAAGACAAGGTGGAACCGCTCTCCGGCGGCATGAAGCGGCGGCTGGTCATCGCCCGTGCACTGATCAACGAACCGTCGCTGCTCCTCCTCGACGAGCCGACTACCGGTCTCGATCCGCAGGCTCGCCACCTCCTCTGGGATCGGCTGTATCGCCTCAAGCAGCGGGGCGTGACGCTGTGCCTGACGACGCACTACATGGACGAGGCCGAGCAGCTGTGCGACCGGCTCGTGGTGATGGACCAGGCCCGGATTGTGGCCGAGGGATCGCCGCGCCAGCTGATCGAGCAGTACGTCAGCCGCGAGGTCCTGGAGCTCCGGTTCCGCCGGGATGGCGACGAAGCCGACGATGAGGCCCACATCGCCGGCCGGCTTGACGGGCTCGCCGAGCGCGTGGAACAGCTGCCCGACCGAGTCCTCGTCTATACCGCCGACGGGGAGGCGGTCGCTGCCACCGCGTATGAGCGAGGCATGCGGCCCACGAGCGTCCTCGTGCGGCGCAGCACCCTCGAGGACGTGTTTCTCCGTCTCACCGGCCGCAGTCTGGTCGAGTGATGGCCCTCCCGTCCGTCTGGCAGCTCCGGCCCTGGGCGGGCGCCTCGCGCCGCTCGGTTCGGGTGCTCGAGCACGACCTGCTGGTCTTCCGGCGTGGCTGGTACAGCTACATCCTGTCGGGCCTCGCCCAGCCATTCCTGTACCTGGTGGCGATGGGGATCGGGCTGGGCCTGTACGTGAACCGCAACGGCGGACTCCCGGGTGGAGTTCCGTACCTGAACTACATCGCCCCGGCTCTGCTGGTGACCCAGGCGATGATGGCTGCCGCCGCCGAATCGGCCTGGCCGATCATGGGCAAGATCATGTGGGACAAGACGTACCTGGCCGCGCTCAACACACCCCTGGGCGCCCTGGATCTGCTGGTCGGGGACCTCATGTGGATCGCCTTCCGAGCGACTCTGCTGGCCGTGCTCTTCCTCGCGGTAATCGTCCTGCTCGGGGCGGCTTCCTCGCCGATGGTGGTGCTTGCCGTTCCCGTGGCGGTCCTGACGGCGATCGCGTTTGCGGCGCCGATCATGGCCTTCACCGCCACGCAGCAGAGTGACGGCGGCTTCAACGCCCTCTTCCGGTTCGGGATCACGCCGCTCTTCCTCTTCTCGGGCACGTTCTTCCCGATCGAGAAGCTGCCCCTCTTACTCCAGCCGCTGGCCTGGTTCACCCCGCTGTACCACGGGGTTGCCGTCGCCCGATCGCTGTCGCTCGGCCAGATCGAGCCCGTGGCCTTGCTCGTTCACGTCGGTGCCCTGGCGGCATGTGCCGTGGCGGGCGTCTTCGCCGGCCGGATCACCTTCAGGCGCAGGCTGGAGGTCTAGATGACCGTGCTCGGGATCTCCCGATCGTTCGTCACGACTCGCCCTGCCCGCGTGGTCGAGCGGAACATGCTCGTCTACCGGCGCAACTACATGGTCGTCGTCTCCGGGTTCTTCGAGCCGCTCTTCTACCTCTTCTCGATGGGCTTCGGGGTTGGCGCGTTGATCGGCAACGTCCCGCTCGACGACGGCCGGAGCGTTCCGTATGCGGTATTCGTGGCGCCGGCGCTCCTTGCGTCGTCGGCCATGAACGGCGCCATCTACGAGACATCGAACAACTTCTTCTACAAGCTCAAGTACGCCAGGCTCTATGACGCCGTCATCTCCACGCCCATGTCCCTGGCCGACGTGGCCATGGGCGAGATCCTGTGGGCCCTGCTCCGGGGCAGCCTGTACGCCATCGGATTCCTGGCCGTCATCGGGGTCGTCGGCCTGACCGGGCTCGGACTGCTCGCCTCGCCCCTGGGGCTGCTCGCCTTCCCGGCGGCGATGGTGGTCGGTTTCGGTTTCGCGGGAGCCGGGATGGCGGCCACAACTTTCGTGCGCCGCTGGCAGGACTTCGACTTCATGCAGCTGGCGATCATGCCGATGTTCCTGTTCTCCGGCACCTTCTATCCCATCGCCGCGTATCCGGCGGGGCTGCAGCTGATCATCCAGGCGACCCCCCTGTACCGCGGCGTTCATCTGATCCGGGCCCTCACAACCGGCACCCCGGACGGCCTGCTGGTCCTCGACCTGGTCTATCTCATCGCCATGGGGCTGATCGGGCTGGCGATCACCTCGCGCCGCCTCCAGAAGCTGCTGTCGGCCTAGGGCCCGCCTGAGGCACAGTGACCGGAGCGCCCCCTGGCGAACCAGCCGCGGGTCGGAGCGACCCCTGGCGTATCAGCCGCGGGTCCGAGTCGCCATGGGCACCGCTCCGGCCACTCGTCTCGTATCCTTCTTCAGCAGATGGCCACGGACCGCTCTTACTACGAGATCCTCGGCGTCGAACGAAGCGCGTCCGACGCCGATATCAAACGCGCCTTCCGCAAGCTGGCGCAGAAGTGGCATCCCGACGTCAGCACCGAGCCCGGCACCGCCGAGCGCTTCAAGGAGATCAACGAGGCCTACCAGGTCCTCTCCGATCCCCAGCGCCGGCAGATCTACGACGTCGCCGGGAAGGCCGGTCTCGGCGACACGGGAGGGGCGGGCTCGCCTTTCGGCGATGGCTTCCCCGGCTTCGGCGATCTCTTCGACGCATTCTTCTCCGGGATGGGCGGCGCGTCGGGGAGTGGCCGCCGGGGCCGGCGGCCCGGTGGAGCGGATCTGCGCTATGACCTGAGGATCACCTTCGACGAGGCCGTGCGAGGCGTCGAGAAGGAGATCGAGTTCGAACTCCTCGATCGCTGTGAGACCTGCGGCGGCACCGGGGCCGCGCCGGGGAGCACACCCTCCACCTGCTCCACGTGCGGCGGCCGTGGCGAGATCCGGAGCGTTCGCCAGACGATGCTCGGGCAGATGGTGAGTGTCACCGCCTGCACCCGCTGCCACGGCGATGGCCGGGTGATCGACACGCCCTGCAAGAAGTGTCGCGGCGAGGGCCGCGCACCTCGCCACAAGAAGCTCCGGGTAACCATCCCGGCCGGCATCGACGAAGGCCACCAGATCAGACTGTCCGGCGAGGGAGAGGCGGGGCCTCGAGGGGGTCCGGCCGGCAACCTGTACGTGGCCGTCCACGTCACACCGCACCCGGCCCTGCGGCGAGACGGCACCGAGATCTTCCACGAACTGCCACTCTCCATCGCCCAGGCGGCGCTGGGCACACGGATCCGCATCCCGACGATCGAAGGCGACGAGGAGATCGAAGTCCGCGCCGGGACACAACCCGGGACGGAGATCCGGCTGCGCGGGCGCGGCGTGCCCCACATCCGGCGGCCGGGAACGCGGGGCGACCTCCACGTCATGGTGCGCGTGACCGTGCCGACGAAACTCTCCAAGAAGCAGCGCCAGTTGCTCGAGGAACTGGCTGCGGAGTCCGGCGAGCCGGTCCTGCCGGCCGGAATCCTCGATCGGATGAAGGATGCCATCGGATAGCCCGTCCGCCGCCGCGCTCGGCTCGGGCGTCTGGGTCGAACTATCGGTCGCCGCCGACATCGAGGCGGTCGAGGTCGTCAGCGAGATCCTGACCCGCTTCGCGCCCGGCGGAACCAGCGTCGAGCCGGGCTTCGGCCTGACCGACGAGGGCCTGGGTGCGGTCGTGGATACGACGAAGCCGGCGATCGTGCGGGCCTACCTGCCGGGGATCGATCCGGCAGGGGTCAAAGCGGCGATCGCCGAGGCGACCCTTGCGCTGGGCCACCTCCAGGCTTTCGGCCTGCGGCCGATCGGCGAGCTTCAGACCCGCCTGGTACACGAGGCCGACTGGGCCGAGGCCTGGAAGAGCTACTTCCCGGTGTTGCGTGTGGGGCGGCGGATCGTGATCCGGCCGACCTGGCGACGTCACCGCCGCCGGCCGGACGACGTGGTGCTGTCGCTGGACCCGGGGATGGCCTTTGGGACGGGCCTGCATCCCACGACGCGACTCTGCCTGGCGGCGCTGGAGACGCTCGCAGACGAGGGTCTGCTGGGGACTGGCCGCGGTGCCGGCAGGGGCGGCAGTGCCCGCGGCTCCGGCAGGGGCGGCAGTGCCCGCGTCATCGACGTGGGCTGCGGCTCCGGGATCCTCGCCATCGCGGCCGGGAAGCTGGGGGCCGGCGAGCTGCTCGGCATAGACACGGACCCGATCGCCGTGGAATCGACCCTTGCCAACGCTCGCCTCAACGGCCTGACCCGCCGCATCCGGGTTCGCCGGGGGAGTCTCCCGTCCGGCGAGGGGCCTTTCGACCTGGTCCTGGCCAACCTCATCGCCTCGCTACTCGTCCAGCTGGCCGGCTTGCTCCGAGACGAGATGGCTCCCGGCGGTCGACTGGTTGCCTCAGGCATCTTCCGCGATCGCGAGGGCGACGTTCGGACGGCCTTCGAGGCGGCCGGCCTCAAGCTCGGCCGGCGCTGGGCCGAAGAAGACTGGGTCGCGCTGGAGGCGATTCGGACGTAATTGAGGGCAGGGTGCGCCGATCGGCCCTAGGCGCCGTTCGCTCGATCGATAGGATCTGGAGGTGAACCTGAGCCCAGCCCGCCCCAGCCAAACTCGTCGCGCCGCGATCGCCAACCTCGGCTGCAAGGTCAACCAGGCCGAGATGGACGCCGTTGAGCGGCTTCTGCGAGCGCGCGGCGTCGAGCTGGTGGGTGCGCACGATTCCGCGGACCTGGTTGTGGTCAACACCTGCACCGTGACCTCCATCGCGGACCAGAAGTCGCGCCAGGCCGTCCGGCGGGCCAGGCGGACGAGCCCCAACGCGCAGGTGCTCGTGACCGGCTGTTCCGTGGCCGTCGATGCGGACTCGCTGGCCGCGGCCGATCCGGCGGCCCGCCTCTTCGGCAATGAATCCAAGGACCAGCTGCTGACCGAGCTGGCGGCTTTGCTCGATATCCCCGACGGAGCCGAGCTGCCCAGCCTCTCCGGGGTCGATCCGGCGGTCGCGCCGGCCCGGCCGGTTGGACGCGAGGTGGACGAAGGTTCGGTCGAGGACGCCTTCGAGCGGGAGATCGATCGAACGCGCGTCTTCGTCAAGATCCAGGACGGCTGCTCGTTCCATTGCACCTACTGCATCATTCCCAGGGCTCGAGGCCCGGAGCGGTCGGTGCCCGCCGAGACGGTGCTCGCCGAGGTGCGTCGCGCCCATTCGGCCGGTCATCGGGAAGTTGTCCTGACAGGCATCAACGCCGGGACGTATGCCGCCGACGGCGGTGATGACGTCGACCCTGGGACGACCGCCGGATCGGGTCTGCCGGCGCTGGTGCGCCGCATGCTGGCCGAGACGGAGATAGAACGGATCCGCCTCAGCTCCATCGAGCCTCAGCACGTGACCGACGATCTGCTCGAGGTCTGGGTCGGCTCCGAAGGGCGCTGCCTGCCCCACTTCCACATCCCGCTGCAGTCGGGTGACGACACGATCCTGCGGCGCATGGGGCGCCGCTACGACGCCGCGTCCTATGGCGAGCTCGTGGGGCGCGTGCAGAGGGCGATCCGCGGGGTCGCCGTCCACGCGGACCTGATCGTGGGTTTCCCGGGCGAGGACGACGCTGCCTGGGCCCGGACCGTGGCGTTCCTGCGGAGCCTCGATCTGGCGGGGATCCACGTCTTCCGCTACTCCGCGCGGCCCGGGACGGCGGCGGCGCGCATGATCGGGCAGGTCGACGGGCGGACGAAGAAGCGGCGCTCGGCCCAAGCCCTGGCGCTGGCGACGGAGGCTCGGACGCGCTTCGCCGCGCGGCAGCTCGGCGGGGAGCTGCGCGTCCTCTTCGAGCGGCAACTCGCAAATGGGCTGTGGCTCGGGCACGCCGAGAACCACGTCCTGGTCGAAGCGGCCGCGACGGGCGGTGGCTCCCTGGAGAACGTCGTCGGCCTGGTGCGCGCCGAGTCGATCGATCCAGCGGCCCTCGACCGGATCGTCGGGCGGGTGCTGGCGATCGATCCGCCCAGATAGCAGGCGGCCGGCGCGGACGAGCGGCATCAACACCTGGCGGAGTCGGCGCCCAAGTAGGAAGATCGACGCGACCACAACAACCGTCTGGCCCGGACCATTGGGGAGGGGCGCCATGCCGCCTGATTGCCTGTTCTGCCGAATCGTCTCCGGCGAGCTGCCGTCGGCTCAGGTCTATTCCGACGAGTCGATCGTAGCCATTCGCGACATCTCGCCCCAGGCTCCGACCCACCTCCTGCTGATACCGCGCAAGCACATCGCTTCCGCCCGCGAAGTTGGGCCGGAGGACAAGGGGCTCATCAGCGACGTGTGCGCCCTGGCGGCCGAGCTGGCGATGCGCCACGGAGTCGCCGAGGACGGCTACCGGCTCGTGATCAACGTCGGTCGAAACGGCGGCCAGACCGTGGACCACCTCCACGTTCACATGCTCGGCGGCCGGCCGATGGCCTGGCCTCCCGGCTGATCGGCCGCCCTAGCGCCGCTTGCCCTTGCCGGGTGCCTCAGGGGACGGGCCATCTTCGCGAATCGGCAGCGGCTCGTCGACGACCGCCCAGGTGCGGACCCTGTCGCGCTGGATCTTGAACGTGTGGGTCCGCGGGAAGTCCGCGTCCGGCCAGAGGCGCCAGGCGACGACGCGCTGGTGGACCGCAAGGGTGGCGTTGCCGGCTCGGACTGCGGCATCGATCTCGGCTCGGACGCGCACCGGGTCGTCGATCTCCGGGGCCCGGGTGGCGTCCGCCGGTTCGCCCGGCTGAGGGAGCGCCGGGGCGCCGGGCGCCAGCACGACTGCCTCGATTCGACCGGGCACGGCCTCCACCACGACGGCGTCGCGGATGCCGGCGGTTCGGAGGGCGTTCTCGACGTCCTCTGGATAGACGTTGAGACCGTTGGGCAGAACGATGATGTCCTTCTTGCGGCCCATCAGGATCAGGTGCCCCGAGGCGTCGTGCCGGCCGATGTCGCCGGTCTTGTACCAGCCGTCGGTGGTGAACGAGGTGGCGGTCGTGGCCGGATCGCGCCAGTAGCCGCTGAACAGGGTCGGCCCGGAGACCAGGACCTCGCCGTCGTCGGCGAGCTTCACCAGCACGGGAGGGATCGTCCGACCCACCGTGCCCAGCCCGTGGTCTCGCCGGCTGGTGGCGGAGGCCACGCCGCATTCGGTCGCGCCGTAGCCCTGCATCACCACCACTCCCAGGTCCTCCCAGGCCTGCTGGAGTGACGGCGGCAGGAACGCGGCCGCGGAGACGATGAGATTGAGCGACCCGCCGAACTGGCGGTGGACCCGGGCGAAGATCCGGCGCCGGACGGGGTAGGGGAGCCGCCGCGCAATCCGCCGCAACCGATTGAAGGAAGTGAGCTTGCCCTGCCTGGCCACCTCCGCCTCGATCGCCGCCCAGAAGAGGCTCATGATCTGCGGAACCAGCACCAGGGAGGTGGTCCGGTGATCGCGGATCGCCTCGAAGATGACCCGAGGATTGCGGCTCCGTACATACATGACGTGGGCGCCGACGGTCATGGCGTAGAAGACCAGGGCCACCTGCTCAAGCAGGTGCGAGAGCGGCAGCAGCGAGACGGCGCGGTGCTCCCACTCGGGAATCAGGTTGTGGGCGGCATCCATTGTGCCGATCAGATTGGCGTGGGTCAGGATCACTCCCTTGGGTTCGCCGGTCGTGCCCGAGGTGAAGATGATCTCGGCGATGTCGCTGCCCTGAGGCCGTGGCCAGCCGTTGACCTGCGCCTCCCAGTCCGCGGGGAATGTGCCGTCCGTCTCCGCGGCCAGGCTCTCCACGAACGACGTGGGGAAGTGCTCCAGGCGAGCGTCGGCAGGGTCCGCGGCATCGCGTCCCTCGCCGAGGATCAGGCGCTGCGCATCGGCCCTGCCAACGATCCTTTCTATCGCTCCGCTGGACATGCGCAGATCGAGCGGCACGAGCGCCACTCCGGCACGCATGGCCCCGTAGTAGAGGGCGGGTACGGCCGGGCTGGACGGAGTCCAGACGAGAATCCGGTCTCCCGGCTTGAGGCCCAGGGCGCGAAGGCGCCAGGCCACGATGCGGCTGCGACGGTTCAGCTCGCGGTACGTCCAGTTCTCGGTCGTGCCGTCGTCGCTCCGCATGCCGAAGGCAAGCCGCCGGCTGTAGCGGGCCTCGCCCTGATCGATGATGTCCAGCAAGCTGTCCAGGCGCTCCATTACGGCCATCGTACCCATACGCGAGGAAGCGAGCCGCCTGCGCCTCGCAGGTCGCACCGCCGGCCACAATCCGCACGAACGAAACGCGGCTCTCCGCTCCGTGTCCGGTAGACAGCCGCTCGGAGATCGGGCTACACTCCGCGAGCCCTGTTTCGCGGGCCGTCTGCGCATGCTTCACGGAGCAATGAGCGGGTCATGGTCGCGAACGAGCCCCAAAGGAGGTGATTTCCGGATTGGCAGAAGTCCGTGTGGGTGAGAACGAGAGCTTCGAGAGTGCCCTGCGCCGGTTCAACAAGAAGATCCAGCAGAGCGGCATCCTTGCCGAGGCCCGTCGCCGCGAGCACTACGAGAAGCCGAGCGTGAAGCGCAAGCGCAAGGAAGCGAAGCGCAAGAAGGTCGCTCGTCAGAGCGTGACCTGAGTCGACCTCCGCGCCGTCGAAGGGTGCGCGACTCGCTGAGCCGCCCCGCCCGCCCCGAGGTGCCACACCGGTGTCCCTCCGCGATCGACTAGATACCGAACTGAAGGCCGCGATGCGGTCGAATGACGCTGGGCGCCGCGAAGCGCTGCGGATGGTGCTCGCGGCCGTTCAGCGAGCCGAGAAGGAAGGCAAGCACACGCTTGCCGACGACGAGATGATCGGCCTCCTGAGCCGGGAGTTGAAGGTCCGCCGTGAGTCGGTGGAGGCCTTCCGCGGCGGTGGCCGCGAAGATCTCGTGGCCAAGGAGGAGGCTGCCATCTCGGTCGTCTCCGAGTTCATGCCCCAACCGCTGAGCGAGGCCGAGCTGACGACCCTCGTCGAGCAGGGGATCGCCGAGACGGGCGCCGCCTCTCCCCGGGATATGGGCAAAGTCATGGGCTGGCTCTCCCCCAGGACACGCGGTCGAGCCGATGGGAAGCAGGTCAGCCAGCTGGTGACGCAAGCTCTGGCGGCCCGGGCCGCCGGATCGTGACGACGCTCCCGTGTTGAGAGAGCTGCGCGAACGTCCCGATCCATTCGGGCGACACGACGCCATAAGGCTGGCCTTCGCCGGCGCACTGATCCTGCTGGCCCTGGGGGCCAGTGTCGCCGTCGATCTGGCGCCGTCCAATCCAGGCCTCGCTGCCGACGCAGTCGCGCCCACGACCATCCGCGCCCCTCGCGACGCGACCATTGCCAACCAGATCGAGACCGCTCTGGCCCAGGATGCCAAGGCTAACGCCGTCGCGCCGCAATACGACTTCTCCTCAGCCGGTGCGTCGGTCAAAGCGGCCGCCCAGGTCGACCAGTTCAGGCTCGGTCTCGTGCCGGTAGACGACATCTTCAACGCGCCGAAGACACAGGCGGCTCGAGAGATCGAGCTGCAGGCCGTGCTGCCGTCCCTTTCGCCCGGCGACAGGGCGACTTTGCTGGCTCTGGACCCCACTCGATGGCCGGTCGTGGAGCAGGCCGCCGCGAACGCGCTCAACCAGGCCGAGCAGGTCGAGATTCGCAAGACGGACCCGGCCACCCAGGTCAGCCTGGTGAGCCAGCACATGTCCGCCGATTTGGGCCTTTCGGCGGCGGAGGGGAGCCTCGCCGTGGGCATCGCGGCACCGTTCGTCGTTCCTAATTCCGCCTACAGCGACGCCCTGACCGCGCAGGCGCAAGCGGCAGCGAGAGCGAGCCAGCCCACGATCTTCGACTCCGTGAAGGCGGGCCAGGTGATCGTCGACCAGGGCCACGTGATCAGCGCATCCGACATGGTCAAGATCCACTTCTTCGGCCTCGACACGTCCAGTATCGACTGGGGCAAATCCGGGGCCTGGATCCTGATTGCGGCGGTGACGACGGCCCTGCTGCTCGGGTGGCTCTGGAGGTCCCGGCCGGAGTACTGGCATCGCAGCCGGACCCTCGTCCTGATCGGCGCGGTGTTCGTGATTGCCGTACTGGCGGAGAAGCTGCCGGGCGGCCGAGCATGGCTGCCGTATCTGGTTCCCGCCGCGGCAGCGGGAATGCTGCTGTCGTTGTTGCTGGACGCCGGCGTTGCGATCGTGGTCCTGGCGCTGCTGGCGGTGCTTGCGGGAATTGCCAACGGCACCTCTCTGGAGCTCACGGCATACGTCTTCCTGGGCGGATTTGCCGGAATGCTGGCGCTCGGGAAGGGCGAACGCCAGCACCTCTTCCTCCGGGCGGGGCTGGCCGTGGCCGCGGTCGACTTCGCGGTCGTGGGGGTCTTCGCGTTGCTCGGCCAGCACGACATGACCGGGCTGTTGGAGCTTGATGGAGCCGCGGCAGCGGGGGCGCTCGTGGCTGCGGTCATAGTCCTCGGTAGCTTCTCCCTGCTGGGCAACCTGTTCGGGATACTCACCCCTCCGCAGCTCAGTGAGCTGGTCAACCCGTCGCAGCCGCTACTTCGCCGCCTGCTCATCGAGACGCCCGGCACCTACCACCACTCGCTCATGGTCGGCAACCTCGCCGAGCGGGCCGCCTCCGCCATTGGAGCGGATCCTTTGCTGACCCGCGTAGCCGCCTACTACCACGACATAGGCAAGCTCGCGAACCCGCTCGCGTTCATCGAGAACCAGGCCGGCGGCGAGAACATCCATGACCAGCTCGAGCCTGAGGTCTCGGCCGCGATCCTCAGGCAACACGTCCGCGACGGCGTCGACCTCGCCTACAAGGCCCGCCTGCCCGAGCCGCTGATCGCGTTCATCCCGCAGCATCATGGGACGGCCCTTCTCGGCTACGTCTACGGGAAGGCGCGTGAAGCGGCCGCCGCGCCCATGGGAGGCCTCAAGACCCCAGCCGGGCGCGACGCGGCGGACGCGATCGACCAGGGCCCGTTCCGACACGGGGGTCCCAAGCCGCAATCGCGCGAAGCGGCCGTGCTCATGCTGGCGGACGGGGTGGAGGCATCAGTCCGCTCACTCTCGAGCCGGGATGAGGCCACAATACGGGGGATGGTCAGCCAGATCATCGCGGAGCGACTCGGCGACGGGCAACTGAACGAGTGTGATCTCACGATTCGTGACCTGGAGACCATCCACGAGGCTTTCGTCGGGCAACTCCTGGGGATGTACCACCAGCGGATCGCCTATCCTGCCAACCAGGTGGTGGAGATCGAGTCGCGGCGCAGACGGGGCCTGCGCAGATAGGGAGGGCTGGAAGATGGAGGACAGGGCGCACGGGATAAGTCCCCGAGATGCGCGCGCCTCGTTCCTGCCCGTCCGCGGACGGAAGACGTCTCCGCGAGGCCGGCTGTGAAGGGATACCGTCCCCCGACGACGGCCATCCAGGAGGGGACCACCTCTTCAATCTACCTGCCGCCGTTCCGGATCGACGTGACGGTTCGGCCGGGGGTGCCTCACATCGCCTCCCGCCATCGAATCGCCAAGGCCGTAAAGGCGACCCTGGATGCCGCCGGTGCTCCCGGGCCGGCGTCGATCGGAATCATCCTGTCGGCCGACGACGAGCTGACCGAGCTGAACGTCGCCCACATGGGCGCATCGGGCGGGACAGACGTGCTGTCCTTTCCCTTCTTCCCGCCCGAGGCCTTTCCGCCACACGAGCACGGCACTCAAGGCCAGCGAGACCCCTGGGTTGTTGCGGCGCTCAAGCAGGCCTTCGCGCTGCCGCCGGGATTGAGGGCTCATCTGGGCGACGTCATTGTCTCCGTCGAGCGGGCGATCGTTCAGGCTGAGAGGGGCCGGGGCGGCCAGACCGGGGACGTCCAGTGGACGGCGGTCGAGGAATTGCTGTTGCTGACGGTGCACGGCACGCTGCACACCTGTGGCTGGGATCACGACGAGCCCGTGGAGGAGGCTGCCATGCGGGCGATGGAGTGGCGGATTCTCCAGTCGGTGGGCGGGCACGCGGAGCTGGCCGAACCCGAAGCGGCATCGGCGGCTGGCGAGCGCTGATCCTGCCGCGGCCGCTTCTGCCGCGGACGCTCTTGCCGCGGCCGCTTCGGCCGCCTCGATCCGCCGAGCGGCGATCCAATCGCGACCCCAACGCGGCGCCTCGGCCCGGCCCTGATACCATCGTCCCAGGCCCTCCGAAACCGGATCAGGGCTAGTTTTGCGTGTCGCGCCCATGCGCGGCGGCAGTGGCTGGAGCAGCGGTGAAGATCATCGTCGGCCTCGGGAATCCCGGTGCCCAATACGAGAAGACGCGCCACAACGTCGGCTGGATGGTTCTCGACCGCCTGGCCGATCGAGCCGGCTGGTCCGGTCGGGGCCGGACGCGCGACGCGTCGGCAATTGCCCAGGGCCGCTACAACGGCCTCGATCTGCTGCTCGTCAAGCCGCTCACATTCATGAACGAGTCGGGGCTGGCGGTGCGCAAGGTACTGGCTAGGCAGCACGCGCCCCTCTCCGAGATGCTCGTGGTCGTCGATGACTTCGCGCTGCCCTTCGGCAAGCTCAGGTTTCGGGAAGGCGGCAGTGCCGGCGGACACAACGGGCTACGTTCCATCATCGGCGAGCTTGGCAACGAGCAGTTCCCCCGGCTGCGCGTCGGTATCGGCGAGCCGGGCGGAGACGCCATAGACCACGTGTTGAGCCAGTTCGGCAGGGGCGAGCGAGCTCGGCTCTCCGAACTGCTCGATGCCGCGGCCGATGCCGTGGAAGCGTGGGCCCGCGACGGCACGAGCAAGGCCGCCGGCCATTTCAATGCCTTCGAACTCCGGCCGGACGACGAGGAGCGCTCGGCCGCGCCCGGCGAAGTGGAGGGACCGCCGGGACCGGACGGGATCCGCCGGACTCGGACGGGCTGGCGCAAACCGCGGCCGCCGGAGGCGGGCGGGTGAGCATTCGGGGAGGCCGTCCTCTCCGGCGTCAGATCGAAGCCGCTCTGAGCGGCGAGGCCGATCCGCTCGGCGAAGAAGGACTCGGCCCGCCGGACGGGAGAGGAACCGAAGGCTCTCAAGACTCGGGAGATGACTTCGCGGCGGCCGAGAGCGAAACGGGCGAGGAGCGCCCCGGCCCGCCGGTCCGACGCGGCAAGCGCGGCCAGGAGCGACACGTCGACGAGGAGGTCCGCGTCGCCTATCTGGCCGCCCAGGCGGCACGGGCCGCGGTCGGCCGCGCATCCGAAGTTGGAGCAGAAGCGGGGGTCAAGGCGCGACGCCTGCCCGACCTGCACGTGCTACCGCCGCTGCTCCACGCCAGCGGGGCGTTTGCGGCGCTCAGACAGCGCCTGGGATCGGCGACCGGGCCGCTACCGCCGGGCGGCAGGCATGCGGCTCTGGCCGCGATTCCGCACGGGGCCAAGACCTACCTGGCCGCGGCGCTGGCGCTGGACGGCGCGGCGAGCGGTGCCGCGGAGCGGCTGTGCTGGATAGCCCGAGACTCGGAGATCGGCGATCGCGTGGCCGAGGAGCTACAGGCCTGGCTCGGCGACCCGGAGGCCGTGGCTGTGCTGGAGCCGCGAACGGCGCTTGCCTACGAGCGCAGCGAGCTGGTGCGAGATGAGACCGCGGCCCGGGTCGCGGCGCTGGCGGCATGGCGGTCCGGTCGTGCGCACGTCCTCGTCGCGAGTGTCGCCGCGCTGCTGCAACACACCCTGGACCCGGAGGAGGTGCCGGCCGAGCCGGCCCGCCTGCGTGTCGGTACCCGCGTTCATCGGGACGAGCTGCTCCACCAGCTGCTCGCCCTCGGCTACGACCCGGTGCTCGAGGTTGCCGGCCGGGGCGAGTTCGCGCGTCGCGGCGGCCTCGTGGATATCTTCCCATCCGCCGCATCGCTCCCGATCCGAGTGGAGCTGTTCGGCGACGAGATCGACTCGATGCGCGTCTTCGACCCGACCGACCAGCGCAGTCTCCACGCCATCGAGGAAGTGGTCCTTCTGCCCGCCAGTGAGTTCCTGGTGCCGCGTGGCGGCGTCGCCGAGATCCGGGCTCGCGTCGGGCGCTTGCCGGGCCGCCTCTCCGGGCATATGAGCGAACGCCTGGCCGCCGACCTGGCCCGCTTCGAGGAAGGTGTGCGCGCCGGAACGGGCGACCTCGGCGCCCACTCGGGCCACGTCCACGACGTGGCCGCGGCGGCCCGAGCACTGGAGACCGGCGATGCCGCCGAGATCTGGGCCGCGGTGCTGTGCCCCGCCACAGGGCTCGATCACCTGGCCCCCGGCACGCTTCTGGTCCTCGACGAGCCCGGCGACATCGCCGAATCCGCCCAGTTCCTGTGGCGACAAGCGCAGGAACGGCGCACCGAGCTGGTCGCGTCCGGGGATCTACCGGACCACTGGCCCGAAGCGTACCTGAGTCAACGAGAGTGGAAGGGGCGGCTCCTGAGTGGGCGGACCCTGGAGCTGACGTGGGAATCGGAGGCCGCCACACCGACCGGCGGCGGGACGCCGATGGGCGATCTCTTCGGCTGGCGTGAGCCGGCGCTGCCGCCGGCCCGGACCGAACGCCTGGCCTTGACCGTTGCGGGCTGGACGAGCGAGGGCGACCGGGTCGTCCTGGCCTCCGATCAAGCCCCGCGCCTGGCCGACCTGCTGTCCGAGCAAGGGCTTCCCACCGCCGTGGTCGACCGCCTGTCGGAGGCGCCCGCTCTGGGAACTCGCACCCTGATCGGCCGTAGCCTCAACGGCGGCTTTGCCGGCGGTCCCGACGGGCTCGCCCTCGTGACGGACCGCGAGCTCTTCGGCTCGGTTCGCGTGCGTCGACCCAAGGCTCTGCGGCGGGTGGTTCCGAGGGACATCCTGGAACGGTTGATCTCGGGGGATCTCGTCGTCCACGTGGACCACGGCATCGCCCGCTACGAACGGATGCTGCGCCGCGGATCCGAGGGCGAAGAGCGCGACTACCTGGAGCTGAGCTTCGCCGGGACGGACAAGATCTTTCTGCCGGTGGAGCAGATCAATCGAATCAGCCGCTACTCCGGCGGTGAGAACCCCGCCCTCAGCAAGCTCGGAGGGGCGGAATGGCTGCGAACCAAGCAGCGGGTCAAGCGAGCCGTCACGGACCTGGCCAAGGAGCTGCTTGAGATCTACGCGGCGCGCGCCGCCGCACCGGGCTTCGCCTACCCGCCCGACACGCCCTGGCAGCAGGAGCTGGAAGCGTCGTTCCCGTACGAGGAGACGCTCGACCAGCTTCGCGCCACGGCCGAGGTCAAGCTGGATATGGAGGCCGGCCGGCCGATGGACCGCCTCGTCGTCGGCGACGTGGGCTACGGCAAGACGGAAGTTGCGCTCCGCGGCGTCTTCAAGGCGATCCAGGGCGGCAAGCAGGTTGCCGTGCTGGTTCCGACGACCGTTCTCGCCGCGCAGCACCACCAGACGTTCGGTCAGCGCCTAGCGGCCTTCCCGATCACGGTGCGCCTGCTCAGCCGCTACGTGCCGGAGAAAGAGCAGGCGGCGACGATCGCCGGGCTGGCCGCGGGTTCGGTCGATCTCGTTATCGGGACCCACCGGCTGCTGAGCAAAGACGTCCGTTTCCGCGATCTCGGCATGGTGATCGTGGACGAGGAGCAGCGCTTCGGGGTGGCGGCCAAGGAGCGTCTCAAGAAGCTGCGCCGCGAGGTGGACGTTCTGACGCTCTCGGCCACGCCGATCCCCCGCACCCTCAACCTGGCCCTCGCCGGCGTCAGGGACTTGAGTCTGATCGAGACGCCACCGGAGGATCGGCTGCCGATCCAGACGCGCGTGGCCGAAGCTTCCACGGGCCTGGTCCGGGACGCCATCCTGCGCGAGCTCGACCGGGGCGGCCAGGTCTTCTTCGTCCACAACCGCGTCGAGACGATCGAGGCCCAGGCCGAGCAGCTGCGCCAGCTGCTGCCGGGGGTGCGCATCGCCGTAGGCCACGGCCAGATGCCGGAAGGCCGGCTCGAGAAGGTGATGCTCGCCTTCGCGGGCGGAGCGACAGATGTCCTGGTCTGCACCACGATCATCGAGTC